>JBBSUJ010000096.1:0-9619 GCA_038235025.1 Burkholderiales bacterium | reverse complement strand
TCGCGCTTTCTTGTGCGTTTGGCGACGAGTTCAAAACCACTGGAGGATGCACTGGCGAGGCTTAGTTGCTTCATGTGAGTTTTAACGCTTCACACTGGGAGATGGTTGGCACTGGTGCAGGGGTTTTGCAGAGTTTCCCTAAAGGCTATTTATCAGTAAGCGCTAGAGCCTTATTTCGTTAAAACTTTAAGTCATTGGTGCCGGCCGGGCGTATGTCACGCATTGCCGCTAGGCGGTGCGCCAGCTGCCCGGTGCTTGCCAGCGTGCGGCCCAGGCCAAGAAGTCGGCAGCAGGCATGGGGCGAGCAATGGCGTAGCCCTGCGCCAGGGTGCAGCCCATCTGCAGCAGCATGTGGCCTTGGTCCACAGTTTCCACGCCTTCAGCAATTACTTGGTAGCCAAACGAACTCGCAAGCCCGATGACGCTTTGCACAATAGCGAGATCGCCCGCCTCGTCCATCATGCCGCGCACAAAGCTTTGGTCGATTTTGAGAATATTGAGCGGCAATCGGCGCAAGTAGGTCAGCGACGAGTAGCCGGTGCCAAAGTCATCGAGCGAAATGGTGACGCCCAGGGCGCGCAGTTCGCGCAGCGTTTGCGCTACCGTTTCCAATTGGAACAGCGCAGCGGTTTCGGTGATTTCCAAATCCATCAGGGCTGCGGGCCCAGCCGGTGCGTCACCACACATGGCAAGTTGCTCGCCCATCCATGCGGCAAAGCCGGGCTGCTGCAGGTGCGGCGCGGCAATGTTCAGGCTGATGGGCAGCGGGTTGCCCGCGTTCTCCAGCCGCTGGATTAATTGGATGCCCGAGCGCACCACCCAAGCACCGAACCCGGTGTCAAGCTCGGGTGCTTCCAGCAGCGGCAAGAATGCCGCCGGGCCCAGAACGCCGCGCTCGGGGTGGTTCCAGCGCGCCAACGCTTCGGCCCCGACTACGGTGCCCAGACGCATGTCTACTTTGGGCTGAAGGTACAACTCGAACTGCCCGTTTTCAAGCGCGTGGCGCAACTGTTGCAGCTGAACCCGCACCTCCCGGGTTTGGCGTTCCTGGTCTGCGTCGAACTCGTGAAAGCGATTGCGCCCCAACTGCTTGGCCAGGTACATGGCTTGATCGGCATGGCGAAGCAAGGTGTCGGCGTCAGCGTCGTCGCGCGGGAAAAGCGTGTAGCCAATGCTGGCCGTAACGGACACCTGCTGATCGCCGATGCAGTGAGGCGCTGCGATGTTGAGCATGAGCCGGGCCAATGCGCGCTGGGCATCATGCGGGGTTTCAAGGTCGGGCAAGAGAATTGCAAACTCATCACCGCCCAGACGCGCCACACAGTCTTCGGGCCGAAGCGCCGAAGAAAGGCGCTGGGCAGTGCTTTGCAATAGCTGGTCGCCTGCTGCATGGCCAAATCGATCGTTTACCGGCTTGAAACCATCGAGATCTAAGTACGCCACGCCTAGCAGCTTGCCGCTGCTGCGCGCGCGGGCCATGGCCTCGGCCAGTTGCTCGGCCATCAACACGCGGTTGGGCAGATGCGTGAGCGCGTCGTAGTGGGCCAGGCGCTGCAGTGCCATTTCGTGTTGGCGCTGGTCGGTAACGTCGATGCACACGCCCAGCATGCGGGTTGGCTTGCGCTGTGCGTCCCAGGAGACGATCTTGCCAAGATTGCGCACCCAGCGTTTTCCCTCGTTGGCTCCAGGCACCGTGGTGACCACATCAAACGGCTTTGCCGGCTCCCGGGCGTGTCGCATAAGATCGGCGTAAACGGCGTCGTGGTCCACCGCTGCAAGGCAGGTCCGCCATGTTTCCGGGCAGTCTGCTTGTACCGGCATGTTGATCAGCGCATGCCAGGCGGCATCGCCCGTCACGGTGCCGGCTACCAGATCGCTGTCCCACAAAGCGAGGGATGCCGCCTCAAGCGTGAGGCTGAGCACGGCTTCGCGCTCGCGCAGGGCTTGCTCGGCCTTGTACGCCGCATCGATGTCTTGCATGACGCCGCGCATGGCGAGGGTGTAGCCTCCTTCGCGCACGGCTTCGCCGTGGGCGCGCATCCAGCGCGTTGTTCGGTCGTCCGCCCTCAGAACCTCCAGGTCCAGTAGCCAGGGCTCGCCGTGGTGTAGGCAAGCGCGCACGGCTTCTCGCATGATTTCGCGGCAGTGGGGGGCTATGAAAGTTTCAATGTAATCAACCGGGGGCGGTGTGCCGTGTGGAACGCCGTGCACCTCGCAACAAGCGTCTGACCACTGCTGGAGCACGCCGCGCGCATCGGATTCCCAAGCGCCAAGCCCCGCCATGTGCCCAGCTTGCGACAGGAGTGCGTGCGCCGCGGCAAGCCGATCGCGGGCGGCGCGCTCGCCGGATATGTCGTGAAACACAAAAACCATGCACGCTTCGCCTTCGATCTCAACCGGCGCGGCCGACATGAGCCCGGGAATATCTTGTCCCTGGGCGCGCGCGCGCAGGGACAACTGGTCCACCCGGCCATCGCGCTCCAAGGCCAGCACCAGACGTTCACGCTGCTCAGGATTGGCCCAAACACCTAGCTCCAGCGAGGTGCGCCCAACCGCTTGTTCGCGCGTCAAACCGAACATGGCGCAGAAGGCCGGGTTGACTTCGATGTACTGCCCGTCCGCCACGCGGGTGATACCGCAGGGGTCGGGCAAAGCAATGGAGATGGCACTGTATTTGGCAGCGGAGCTCAGCTGGTCACTGGCAGGGGAAGCGCGAAATCCATCCCAAGCACTGGCGGGCGGTATGTCCGTTAGGGCTGAGTCTGTTTGCATCTCACTCAGTTTAGAGCAAGCCGCGCGCGGCGACACGATTTGTTACGCGGGTTTTCCCCAGCGTCAGCTTAGTGCCAGAGCCCTATGTCCGCCGGCGCAGCAAGCCGGTAGAGAGCAGGGTGCCCAGCACGATGATGGGGGCGCAGCCCATCATCCAGGGCGTGACGGTTTCGCCAAGAAACACTATGCCGTACACCACGGCAAATACAGGTGCCAGAAACGTTACCGCCAGCGCTCGGCTAGGCCCGGCGCGCTCGATCAGCCGGAAATACAGGATGTACGCAATGCCGGTACACAACACGGCAATGGCTGCTACGGCTGCCCAGGCGCGCAGGCCGGGCATTTGCGCCGGCCACATCCAGACGGTGGGCAGCGCCAAAAAAAAGGTAGCGCCCAGCTGGCTACCAGTGGCCGTGACCAGCGGCGGAATGCCTGTGAGGTAGCGCCGCGCATAGCTTGCCGCGATCGCATAGCAGGTGGTAGCACCCAGGCAAGCGAGGATGGCCCAAGGTGCCAGTTCAGAGCGCGCTGCAGCACCACCAGGGGCACGCCATGCCAGCAACGCCACACCAAAAAACCCCAGCGCCAGGCCCAGGCAGCGCAGCCGCCCTATACGTTCGCGCAGCCATATCCATGCAACGATTGCGCCAAACAGCGGTACCGTGGCGTTCAGAATGGAAGCCAGCCCCGTGGTGATGTGCAGCACAGCCCAGGCATACAGCGCAAACGGAATCGCAGAGTTGACAAGTCCGGCCAGCAACACCCGCCGCCAGTGCTGGCGCAAAAGCGACCACTGGCGCTGCTGAAGCAGCAGCGGAAACAAGAACAGCGATGCCAGCGCCACGCGCAAACCCGCGGTAGGGAGTGCGCCAAACTCGGCTGCGCCCAATTGCGTGAACAGGAACGACGCCCCCCACAGACCGGAAAGCAGAAAAAACTCCTTCAGCCAGGCGTTTTCACTTTGCGCGCCTTGTAAGTCTGCCTCGGTGGAGCGTGTTTGGGACATGGGAGGGGTGCTCATGCGGGCCGCGCTTGTGCGGGGTTGTGAGCGAGCACAACGGGGATGGAAACAGGCACGGCTTCCAATGCCAGCAAAGCGCGCTTGCGGTCCAGACCACCGGCATAGCCAGTCAGCGCGCCACTGGCACCCAGCACACGGTGGCAGGGCACAACCAGTGACAAGGGGTTGCGCCCAATAGCGGCGCCCGCAGCGCGAACAGCGGCGGGGCGTCCTGACGCGTGCGCGATCTGTGCGTAGCTGCGGGTCTCACCCCAGCCAATCTCCATCAACGCGCGCCACACGGCTTGCTGAAATGGTGTGCCGCTGGCCAAGTCCACCGGCAAATCGAACGCCTGGCGCTGGCCAGTTAGCCATTGTTTCAGCTGTGCAGCGGCGCGTTGCAACACCTCGTCGTCCTGTGCCATGGGCCAGTTGTGCGCGCCATCCAGCTGGCGGGGCGCGTGGCGCTGGCCCTCAAACCACAACCCGCACAAGCCTGCAGGCGATGCAGCCAAGCGCACGGGGCCCAAGGCGGTGTCGGTTCGCAGTTGGTGTGTGTCGGTGTGAAAAGGCATTGCGAGGGTCGGTGTGGAGACGCCCACAACAGGCGCGCCAGATTTTGAGTGCAAAGTGCCAGTTGGGAAGTCTCCGCAATGACTATTGCTATTCATTCAATAGCTATTTGGCCAGAAAACCGGGCATCGTGCGCGCACAGCGCCCGTTAGGAGTCCGCTTCGCCCGGCGTCGCTTTCGGGTGTTTTCGCAGGGTGGGCGTTTCCGTTATGCGGGCCTGTGGCGGCATATGAAAGGCAGGGCGCGGGAGCGGGTCGGCGGTGCATAGTCGAAATCATAGGGGCGCATGCCGCTAGCCGTTGGCTGTTTTCGGACCCCTACACGGTCACTGCCGGACAGCAAGCGCGCTTTTACCCGGCTGCGGCGTTTCGCCTTCCTACAATCGTGTGCAAAACCTGTGTGCTTCGCCTTTGAACCACGCTCCGTAAGGATCATTTGTGCCTGCCTTCCATGCCGCTGATATTTCGCCCGCTGTTTTCAAGGCTTATGACATACGCGGCGTTGTGCCTGCGACCGTGAACGAGCCTTTTGCGCGCATGTTGGGCAGGGCGTTTGGTGCCGCGGCTTTGCAAGCGGGAGAGCGCAAGGTGGCGGTGGGGCGCGATGGGCGCTTGTCCGGCAAGGGCTTGTCGGCCGCGCTCATGCTGGGGCTTGCAGAAACGGGGGTTGAGGTGATTGACATCGGCATGTGCACCACACCCATGCTGTACTTTGCCGCCAGCACGCTGTGCAGCAGCGGCATACAGATCACCGGCAGCCACAACCCCAAGGACTACAACGGTTTCAAGATGGTGCTGGCCGGCCGCGCCATTTATGGCAATGAAATTCAGCAGCTGCGCGAAAGCATGCAGGCGAGCCGCTGGGATTTGGCGGCAGGCGGCAGCATGGAGCAAGCGGACGTATTGAAGGCTTACCGCGAGCGCATCCTGTCGGATGTGAAGTTGGCCCGTCCCATGAAGGTGGTGATCGACAGCGGCAATGGCATTGCGGGTGCCACCGCGCCGGGCATCTTCCGGGCGCTCGGCTGTGAGGTAACCGAACTGTTTTCCGAGGTGGACGGTAATTTTCCCAACCACCACCCCGACCCCAGCAAACCGGAGAATCTGCGCGACCTGATCGCAGCGCTGCAGGCCGGAGATGCCGAATTGGGCCTGGCATTCGATGGTGACGGTGACCGCTTGGGCATCGTCACGCGCAGCGGCGCGACCATTTACCCGGACCGGCAAATGGTGTTGTTTGCCCAAGATGTGCTCTCACGCGTGCCGGGTGCCCCCATTGTTTTTGATGTGAAGTGCACGCAGCGCTTGGCACCGGCCATTGAAGCGGCGGGCGGCGTTGCGGTCATGTACAAAACAGGGCATTCGCTTATCAAGGCGCACATGCGCGAGCTCGACTCTCCATTGGGCGGTGAAATGAGCGGGCATATCTTTTTCAAAGAGCGCTGGTTCGGCTTTGACGATGGCACCTACGCCGGTTGCCGGTTGCTGGAAATTTTGAGCCGCAGCCCGGATGCCGGCGCGGTGCTCGAAGCCCTGCCCACTAGTTACTCCACCCCGGAACTGAACGTTGCCTGCGAGGAGGGCGAAGCACACCGGGTCACTGAGCAATTGCAGCAGCTCGCCAAACATGCATTTGCCGCCCCCGCCCGCATCACCAGCATCGACGGGCTGCGCGTCGATTGGGCGGATGGCTTTGGCTTGATACGGGCCAGCAACACCACGCCGGTGCTGGTGCTGCGTTTTGAAGGGCATACGCCCGAGGCCCTCACACGCATCGAAGCCGACATGTTGGCCTTGCTGCGCCGTGCCAAGCCAGATGCAGCGCTGACATCCTCCGCGCACTGACACCTACGCATCCCTACGGGTTTTGGCATGTACGCACTGACGCTCTGGCTGTACTCATTGCTCGTTTGGTTGGCCCAACCGCTGGTGCGCCTGAAACTGGCGCGGCGTTCGCGCGCGGAAGCCGGTTACGCGCGCGGCGTCAGCGAGCGTTTTGGCCGCTACCCACAGCCCTTGGACAGTTTGATGCCGGGCGGCGCGTCCACCACCGGCGGCGGTGGATTTGTGTGGGTGCATGCCGTTTCGCTGGGCGAGGCGCGCGCTGCGGCGGTGCTGGTCGCCGAGCTGCGCGCCCAGTGGCCGAGCATGCGCCTACTACTCACCCACGGCACCGCCACCGGACGCGCGGAAGGTGAAAAGTTGCTTCTGCCTGGTGATGTGCAAGTCTGGCTGCCGTGGGACACCCGCGGCGCGGTTGCGCGCTTCTTGCACCAGTTTCAGCCGGTGGTGGGGGTGCTACTGGAAACCGAGGTCTGGCCCAACCTGGTAGCAGCCTGTCAACGTTCCGGCGTGCCGCTGGTGTTGGCCAATGCGCGGCTCAGTGAAAAGTCCCTCGCCAACGCCCGACGTTTGGCTTGGCTCGCGCGTCCCGCTTACGCCGGCCTGTCGGCCGTGCTGGCGCAGACCGAAGCCGACGCAGAGCGCCTGCGCCAACTGGGTGCGCGCGTGCAAGGCGTGCTGGGCAACGTGAAGTTTGATGCCGAGCCCGATGCCTCCCAACTGGCGCAAGGACGCGAATGGCGCGCCGACCAGCCCAAACCGGTGTTCATGCTCGCCAGTAGCCGAGAAGGTGAAGAGGCGCTGTGGCTAGAAAACTTTAAGCAAAAACAGGCTCTAGCGCATATTGAGCATGGGTCTTCAGCTATCAATAGTGAATCGGTTCACCGGCCGCATTGGGCTGCCGTGCAATGGCTGATCGTGCCGCGCCACCCGCAGCGCTTTGATGCGGTGTACCGGCTGCTGGCCGATGCCGGGCTGCGAGTGGCGCGGCGCAGCCAATGGGGAAAGCCGCCACAAAACGTGGACGTGTGGCTAGGCGACTCCTTGGGAGAAATGGCGTTGTATTACGGCTTGGCCGATGTAGCCTTGTTGGGCGGCAGTTTTGCGCCGCTCGGTGGACAAAACCTAATTGAAGCCGCGGCGTGCGCATGCCCGCTGGTCATGGGTCCGCACACCTTCAACTTTTCCGATGCGGCCGCCGAGGCCTGCGCCACCGGTGCTGCGCAGCGCGCGCCGGACATGGCCCGAGCGATAGAGATGGCCTCGGCTTTGGCTCACGACGAGATAGCGCTTGCAGCAGCTCGCGCACAAGCCGTGCTTTTTGCGACAGCGCACCGCGGCGCGGCGCGCAGCACCACCATCGCCATTGGGCGACTGCTGATGCAAAAGCGCTGAAGCGGGCCCCGTCAGCACCAAGCAACCGGCCCAGCCATACCCAAAGGGATGCCATGTCAAACCCCCACCTGAACGGGTCGCCTGACGCCGAACCCGATGCTGCGATCCATCCCTCGACCCAGGGCGCAGCACATAAAAGCTCGACGTGGTTTTCGTTGCCACTGGGCGACGGGATTCTGGCCTTGGAGCCCAAGCAAGCCTTGCGCGAACAGTTCCCGGCCGTCTTCGCAGCGGCGGGTCAGCCCGCCCACATGGCGGTTTTTACGCGGCATGAAATGAAAGGGCGGTTGCAGTGCGAGGTGGTCGCCTATTTCACGCCGGCTGCTCATGCGCTGGCGCGGCACATGGGCGCGCATCCGTGTGCCCAGCCCACGTTCCCCGAGCTGGAGTTGCTGGTGGGTGACGTCGACGCTGCTATGCTTTTTTGGCAATGACGACGGAGCGTGAGGACGTGCGCGAGAAAGCGTCGCCCGCGGAACCCTGTCAGATACCCAGCCTGCGCCCCACGCCCACACAAACGCACACAACGATGCTCACGCCCGCACACCACGCCGCAGCTGTGTGCGAGGTCTTCATCACGTTCCTTCGCTTGGGCCTGACCTCCTTTGGTGGCCCCATCGCGCACCTGGGCTACTTCCGCGCCACCTGCGTAGAGCGGCTGAAATGGTTGGACGACGCGCGCTATGGCGAGCTGGTCTCGTTGTGCCAGTTCCTGCCCGGCCCGGCCAGCAGCCAGGTGGGCATGGCGCTGGGCTTGCAGCGCGCGGGTTTGTGGGGCGCGCTGGCGGCATGGATCGGTTTCACCGCGCCCTCTGCATTGGCGCTGATGTGGTTTGCCAGCCATCTTGCTGCGTACCACGAACTGGCCCAATCAGGCTGGGTGCAGGGGCTAAAGATCGTGGCGGTGGCTGTGGTGGCGCAAGCGGTATGGGGCATGGCGCGCAACTTGTGCCGGGGTTTCACACGCGCTGCACTGGCCGTGTTGGCGGCGCTGGTCAGCATGGCGTGGGCCGGCACGCCCGGACAGGTACTGGCGCTGCTGCTGTGCGCAGCATGGGGTGCTGCCGCCTTGCGCGCGCCGACCGATGGGCTTGCAACGCTTGCTGAGCCCGAGCCCGAGCCGGGCTCCCACCACGCGGTAGCCGGTGGGATCAGCGCACGCTGGGGTGCGGCGGCTTTGCTCGCTTTTGTGCTGCCGCTTGCGGCCTTGCCGGTGTGGGCTGCGATGAGCGGAGAACCCTTGGCTGCGTTGTTGTCGAGCGTGTACCGCGCTGGCGCGCTGGTGTTCGGCGGCGGTCATGTGGTGCTGCCGTTGCTCGAAGCCGCCGTGGTGTCTCCGGGTTGGGTGCCAGAAGCGCAATTTCTGGCTGGCTACGGCGCAGCGCAGGCAGTGCCCGGGCCGCTGTTTACATTTGCCGCCTACCTGGGGGCTTTGTTACCCGGAGTTTGGCAAGGTGCGGCAGGTGCCGCCTTGCTGCTGGTAACGCTGTTTCTGCCCGGCTTTTTGGTGCTCATAGGCGCACTGCCGTTTTGGGAACGCCTACGCGGTCGCCCCACATTGCGCGCCGCCATGGCGGGTTTGCAGGCAGGCGTGGTGGGCCTGTTGGCCAGCGCGCTGTACGACCCGGTATGGACCGGCGCCATTCACCGGCCTGCTGATGCAGCGCTGGCGCTTGGGGCTTTGCTGCTGCTGGCGGTGGCGCGCGTGCCGCCGGTGTGGGTAGTGGGTGCAGCGGCGTTTGCCGGTTGGATCATGGCACGCTAACGGCGCCTGCGCGGGTAGAAACTGCGGCTTTCAAAGCGAGCAGCGCTGCCGGATCAAGCACGCAGCCATACGCACCGCTGTCGGTTTCACCAGCTTCGGCCGAATACTAGGCGGCTAAAAGAAAGCGAGGCGCTTCGTTTTAAGAGCGGCGGATTCAAGTACGAAGTGCAACAAGCAAAAAGATGGTCCAAGAGTGCATAGGATGCTCTCTTGTTGACCAGCCAGTCGCCAAGGAAAGCACTTTGAACTACACACACTTGAGGCGAGAAGAAC
>JBBSUJ010000095.1:0-10193 GCA_038235025.1 Burkholderiales bacterium | reverse complement strand
CTGCGAGCTTGAGTCCAATGCGGTCAATCTCACGCACTAGGTGGGCTCGACCTTTAGGCGTCAATAAGGCATTCTTGTGGGTGTTCATCCGAGGATTCCTGAAGAGAGTTGGGAGATGTCAGAACCTCCATCTTTCTTCACCTCGGGTGAACAACCTATTGGGAAACTACACGCGCAGCACCCCCACCGCTTGCGGCGACAAGGGCACGATGCGCGGCGTTTTCATCTTCATGCGCTCAGGAGGGATACGCCACTCTGCAGCGTCCAGATCGAACTCTTCCCACCGCGCCGCGATCAGTTCTGTCGTGCGCACGAAGGTCAGCGCCATCAACTGCATGGCCAGCCGCGTGTACGGCCCGCCCTGGTATGCCTCCATCTTGCGCAGCAGCTTGGGCAGCTCCTATTCCCCCAGCCGCGCATAGTTTTCTTTTCGACGGCTTTTGAGGGTGTCGCTGGGTTTCACGTCCGTCGCCGGGTTGCGTTCGATCAGGTCGTGCGCCACCGCGTAGCGCATCACCTGACTCGACGTTTGCAGCACGCGGTGCGCCAGGTCAACCGAGCCCTGGTCCTGCACCGCTTTTGCCATGCGCGGGTCAGGTCCTTGGCGGTAATGCTGGCAATGGGCCTGCTGCCCAGTACCGGGAAGGCGTCAGCCCGCAGGCGCTTCATGGAGTAGTCAGCATGCCGCGCGCTTTTGCCGTCTCTCCAGTGCTCCCACCACAGCCGCGCCACCGCTTCAAACGTGTTGGCCTGGTCAAAAGCGCCGGCTGTCTTCGCATCGCGTTTGAGCTGGCCGGGGTCGGTGCCGTCGCGTAGCGTCTCGCGGGCCTTGTCTCGCGCCTCACGCGCATGCGCCAGGCTCACATCGGGGAGACACCCAGCGCCAGGCGCTGTTCTTTTCCGCCGTGGCGATACTTCCGGGAACCTCTAAAAACCCCAGGCTCCGAGAATCAGATACATATAAATCAATGGGTTACTTTGCTGTAAAGTCAAATTTCCGGGGTTTCTAGAGGTTCCCTTCCATCGCCAGTATTTGCCGCCCGCCCTGTTCACTTCCAGGTACAACACCTTTTCGTCTGCCATGCGGACGCTTGCGCGCCCTTCAGGACAAACGGCCTTCTTGCACGCGGTGTCGGTCAGGGGCATTTTGGGGGAACATTTTTGGGGGCATTGGAAAATACCGATTTGTGCCCCCAATTGTGCCCCCTGACTTGTCTGGATTCAATTGGACGGTAGACGACGCAATTGGACGAAAAAAACCCCCGTTACCTATGAAGGCCGGGGGCTGTTTGGACGGTACGCGACGGTACTAGAGCTATCTTTGGCGGAGAGGGTGGGATTCGAACCCACGGTGATATTGCTACCACGCCTGATTTCGAGTCAGGTACATTCGACCACTCTGCCACCTCTCCGCTCGAAGCCTGCGATTCTAGCAGGACAAATTGGCGCTTAAGGCGTCAGTTCCGCCGCGCCGCCCATGTACGCGCGCAGCACTTCAGGCACCTTCACGCTACCGTCCGCGCGCTGGTAGTTCTCCAGCACCGCCACCAGCGTGCGGCCCACCGCCAAGCCCGAGCCGTTGAGCGTGTGCACCAGTTCATTTTTGCCCTGTATGTTCTTGAACCGAGCTTGCAGGCGGCGGGCCTGGAAGGCTTCGCAGTTGCTGATGGAGCTGATTTCGCGGTAGTTATTCTGGCCAGGCAGCCAGACTTCGAGGTCGTAAGTTTTGGCGGCCCCAAAGCCCATGTCGCCGGTGCACAGGCTCATCACGCGGTAGGGCAAGCCGAGCTTTTGCAGAACTGCTTCTGCGTGGCCAGTCATTTGCTCAAGCGCTTCGTCGCTTTTTTCGGGATGCACGATTTGCACCATTTCCACTTTGTCGAACTGGTGCTGGCGGATCATGCCGCGGGTGTCGCGGCCGTAGCTGCCGGCTTCTGATCTAAAGCATGGCGTGTGGGCGGTGAGCTTGATGGGCAGTTCGGATTCCTGTAGCACCACGTCGCGCACAAAGTTGGTGAGCGGCACTTCGCTGGTGGGTATCAGGTACAGCGCTGCGTTGTCGGGCACGGGCTCTGCGTCTTGGCCGCCTTTTTTGGCGGCGAACAGGTCGCCTTCAAACTTGGGGAGCTGGCCGGTGGCTTTGAGCGAGTCGGCGTTTACGGCGTAGGGCACGTAGCACTCGGTGTAGCCGTGCTCTTGGGTTTGCACATCGAGCATGAACTGGCTGAGGGCGCGGTGCAGGCGGGCGATGGGGCCTTTCATTACGGTAAAGCGCGAGCCAGATATTTTCACGCCCATGTCGAAGTCAAGGCCAAGCGGCGTGCCGACATCGACGTGGTCTTTGGGTTCAAAGGCAAAGGTGGGCTGGGTGCCCCAGCGGCGTACTTCGACGTTGCCCGATTCATCACTGCCGCGCGGTGCGCTGGCGTGCGGCAGGTTGGGAACGGCCAGCAGCAGGTCTTGCAGCTCGGTCTGGATTTGCTCTAAGCGGGTGGCGGATTGCTCCAGCTCCACCTTGGATGCAGCCACTTGGGCCTTGGCAGCCTCGGCGGCGTCTTTTTCGCCCCGGCTGATGAGCATGCCAATTTGCTTGGACAGCTGGTTGCGCTGGGCCTGCAGCTCCTCGGTGCGGCTTTGCAGGGTTTTGCGCTCGGCCTCGAGGGCCTGGAACGCGGTTACGTCCAGAAAAGGCTGTGGGTTTTTGCGGGCTTCCAGGCCGGCGATGGCGGTGGGGAGGTCTTTGCGGAGAAGAAGAATATCAAGCATGGCCAGGATTTTAGGCGGGGGCTTTCAGGTCTCTGCCAGACTTGCCGATACCATCTAAAGGCTGCGCGGCTTGTGTGCCGCGTCGGCCCCGGTCCGACCTTTGTTGTTTGCGCTGCGGCGCATGCGGGAGTCCGCCATGTTTTTCGTTTTTGGTCCCTCAGGGCAAATGTTGCGCGGCGGTGCAGAGCAACTCTCGCGCGTGACGGCAGTGCGCCGGGTGCAACGGCCGCAAGCCCTGCGCAGTTCGGCAGTAGAAGCGCGCGGTGCAGAAGCGTTTGAGCTGCAGCCGCCCGCTACGCCGCAGGCGCAGTCCCCACCGCCCTCACCTCCCGATAGCGCCTTTGGCAGCTTGCGTGCGCTGGGCGGCATTAGCGCTTATCAGCAAACCGACAAGCCAGCGCCCGTTCGCCAGCCACTAACGCTGGTGCGCGACGTAATGACCGAGGGCGCGTTGACCCTGCCGTTGGGCACGTCGGTAAAGGAGGCGTGGGGAATGTTGGCCGAGCACGGTATTAGCCAAGCACCTGTCGTCGATGCGCTGGGCCGCGTGGTGGGCCTGCTGTTGCGCGCCGACATGGTGCCGCTGGAACTGCTGCCCAGCCCGGGCAGCGTGCCGGCTGCCGTGGCGCGCGCCAAAAGGCTGGTGGACGAGGTGATGGTATCGCCGGTGGCCACCGTATCCCCCGATACCGCGCTGCGCAGCGTGGCGTCGGCCCTGATGGACACGGGCCTGCCGGGGTTGCCGGTAACGAACGAGCTGGGCTTGCCTGAGGGGTTTATCACCCGCACCGACATCCTGCGCGCGGTGGCGGCAGATCCACCGCTGGATTTGTGGACCTAGGCGCGGCAGTTCGCGGCGGGCAGCTGAGGTGGCCTGCACTGCACTGCGCTGCACCCATTGTGCTGGAAAATTTAAGCAAAAAAGGCTCTAGCGCCTATTCCGCCTGCGCTAGTAGCTACTATCCTGATAGCAGACTAGGCGGTATCCGCCTGGAAGGCTGCGCGGCTTAGGCCGGCTCTTCCCCGGCCGCGGACACCTTGCCGTCCATACGCAGGCCCTTGGGCAGCGGGAACTTGATGGTTTCCTCGACTCCGCTGAGCGAGCGCACCGACACCGCGCCCAGCGCCTTGATGCGGTCAAGCACTTCGTCCACCAGCACCTCGGGCGCTGAGGCACCCGCGGTCAGGCCGACACGCGCCGTGCCGCTAAACCATTCCGGGCGCAACTCGGCCGCGCTGTCGACCATATAAGCTGGCGTGCCCAAGCGCTCGGCAAGCTCGCGCAGGCGGTTGCTGTTGGAGCTGGTGGGGCTGCCCACCACGATGACCACGTCGACCTGCGGGCTCATGAGCTTGACGGCATCTTGCCGGTTCTGCGTGGCGTAACAAATGTCTTGCTGCTTGGGCTCGCGCACCTGCGGAAAGCGCTGGCGCACCGCGGCCATGATTTCTGCCGCGTCGTCCACGCTGAGCGTGGTTTGCGTGACCACGGCCAGCTTTTGCTGCTGCGCCGGCTGCACGTGGGCGACGTCGGCCACGTCTTCCACCAAGTGAATGCCGCCGTCCAGCTGGCCCAGCGTGCCTTCCACTTCCGGGTGGCCCTTGTGGCCAATCATGATGAATTCGTAGCCTTCTTGCGCCAGCTTGGCGACTTCGACGTGCACCTTGGTGACCAGTGGGCAGGTGGCGTCGAAAACGCTAAAACCGCGCGCTTGCGCTTCCAGCTGAATCGCCTTGCTAACGCCATGGGCCGAGAACACCAGCGTGGAGCCGGGCGGTACATCGGCCAAGTCTTCAATAAAGATTGCGCCTTTTTGCTTGAGGTCGTTCACGACAAAAGTGTTGTGAACGATTTCATGGCGCACGTAGATGGGCGCGCCAAACTTCGCCAGCGCCCGCTCGACGATTTCAATGGCCCTGTCCACACCCGCGCAAAAGCCGCGCGGTTCGGCCAGCAGAACTTCTTGCGGGGTCTTCACAGCACGCCGATCACGTGCACTTCAAAGTGCACCGGCTGGCCGGCCAGCGGGTGGTTGAAGTCGACCAGCATGCCGCGCGCATCGGCGTCGCCGCCCACGCGCTGTACCGCGCCGGCGTAAGTGCCGTGGCCATCGGGCGTGGGGAATTCCACCACCTCGCCTACGTGGTACTCCACATCAGGATCGCCCAAGGCGTCGAGCAGCTTGCCCGGTACCCACTGCTGCATTTCGGGATTGCGCTCGCCAAAGGCAGCGCCCGCCGGTAGCTCGAAAGTGGCACGAGCGCCCTCTTCCATACCGACGATATGCGCTTCCAGCGCAGGCGAAAGTTCGCTGTTGCCCAAGGTGAGCGTGGCCGCTTTGCCTTCGAACGTGTTGATCACATCACCCGCCGGGCCAGCCAGTCGGTAATGCAATGTGAGGAAAGAGCCTTGTTGAACGGTTGCCATGCATGCCTCTATAAACTGGCTTCATTTTAAGGTGGAGCCTTTTCCCACCACCGGATAAGCCCATGCCGCTCAAAGACCTGCCTGTCGATGCCCGCCCCCGCGAGAAGTTGCTCGCGCGCGGCCCGGGTGCGCTGAGCGATGCCGAGCTGCTGGCTCTGCTGCTGCGCACGGGCATGGCGGGCAAAGGCGTGTTGCAACTTGCGCAAGAACTGCTGGACCCGCCGCGCACCTGTCCGGAGACCGGCCGCGCCATGGGCGGTTTTGGCGGTATTGCGGGCCTGCTCCACGCGGGCCTGCCAGATTTGGCGCGCATCAAAGGTTTGGGCCCGGCCAAACGCGCCGAGCTGGTCGCCGTGCTGGAGCTGGCCCGCCGGGCGTTGGCCCAGCAGTTGCGCGAGCGCGAAGTGTTTGATTCGCCCGATGCCGTGGGCCACTATTTGCAGCTGCATTTGGCCGCCAAAGGCCACGAGGTGTTTGCCGTGCTGTTTCTGGACAGCCAGCACCGGTTGATTGCGCTGGAGGAAATGTTTCGCGGCACGCTGACGCAAACCAGCGTGTACCCGCGCGAAGTGGTGCTGCGCGCCCTGCACCTGCAAGCCGCCGCCGTGGTGCTGGCACACAACCACCCCAGTGGCAGCGTGCAGCCGAGCCGGGCCGATGAGGCGCTGACGCAAACGCTGAAAAACGCGTTGGCGTTGGTGGATGTGCGGGTGCTGGACCACGTCATCGTCGCACCGGGGCAGTGGCTGTCGATGGCTGCCAAAGGTTTGGTGTAGCGCGTGGGCATGAAACCGTCGGCCGCACAACCGAGCCTGCGTTACCAGGGCCTGGCGTCGCTGGGCAACCTGGCGCGCCACCTGCGCGAGCAGCAGGCGCTGCGGGAATCTATGGCCAAAGCGGCCCGCGAAGCCGCCGCGCGGCGCGAAGCCGAGCGCCATTTGTTCGAGCGCAGCATAGGGGCGGTGACGCCGCTGCGCGAACACAATCTGTCCACGCTCGTGCGTGATTTGCCCGAGCCGCTCCCGCTGCAACATTGGCTGGACGAAGCCCGCGTGCTGCGCGAAGCAATGAGCGATGATTTCGACGTAAGCACCCTGCTCGACACGGACGACCAGTTGAGCTTTCGACGCCCTGGCATTGGCAGCGATGTCACGCTTCGCCTGCGCGGCGGGCAATGGAGCATTCAGCGCCATCTTGATTTGCATGGCCTGCGAATTGAAGAAGCGCGCGAGGCGCTGGGCCAGTTCATTCGCCATGCCCACAAGGCGGGCGTGCGCTGCGTGCGCGTAGTGCACGGCAAAGGTCTGGGCTCGCCCGGCAAAACGCCTGTGCTCAAGGGCAGAGTCCAGCGCTGGTTGGTGCAAAAAAACGAAGTGCTGGCGTTTGTTCAGGCACGGCCGATGGACGGTGGTGCTGGTGCGCTGGTGGTGTTGCTGGTGCAAGCGCGCAAAAACTTTGTATGAAATACGGATCTAGCGCTTATCTGATAAGCCTTTATAGCTACATAATAGTGAGCAATTCTTAGGCTCTGGGCTGGCTCGACGTCGCCGCGCCGTGCCGGCCGGCGTTGGCGAGCCAGCCACTACACGCGGACCGAGCGCTGTGCCAAGTGTTCCATGTGCGCCGCTGCTTGCACCGTCAGGCGGTGTTCCACGCCGGTCCTGGGAACGATGGTCTCGGCGATTTCGCGCACGCGTTGCAGTTGTTGCTCGGACGCCTGCGACAACAACGCAATCACCAGGTTTTCGAGCGCGATCACCCGTATCTGCAGCTGAACCAACTCCGCATTGGTAAGCGGCAAAACAGCGCTTGCGCCCGTGTGCGGCACAGCTTGCTCGGCATCGCCGACCGCGTTCTGTTGCGTGTCGTGCCCGCCCTCGTTCTCCCAACGCGCCACCGCTTTTTTCAACAGTTGTTCTCGTTCCAATTTGTCGGACAAGGGGACGACATAGGCTGGCTCTCCAAAAAAATGCCAACAGGCTTTTGAGCCCATTCTGGCAAGCATCGCGCCAAGGGTCTTGTTTTGCCGGGCATTGGGGCGCATGGGCTACAAAACCTTGCGCCACCGGCGCTGACACTGATTTTTCAGGAGGTCTTTGCCATGCACACTCTGCCAGTCAATTGCCTTGACGAGGTGGCCCGTTCACGGCTTACCACGGTCTCGTTGCAGACCCAGGCGCTGGAGATAGCGCAGCGCTTAGCGAACACCCACATTGGTCTTGTCGTGGTGTGCGACCCGGACGGCGTTATGGCGGGCGTCATCAGCAAGACCGACATCGTGCGGCGGATGGGCCAATGCTTGGGGAGCGCCTGCCACACCTTGGCGGCCGATCTCATGACGAGCCCGGTGGTGTCCTGCGAAGTCAATGATTCGTTGCACGGCGTGCTCGGCACCATGCAAGCGCGCGGTTTGGTTCACATGCCGGTGGTGGATGCGCTCCAGCGCCCGATCGGTACCGTCAACGCCCGCGATGCGCTGCGTACGCTGGTAGCCGCCGAAGAATACGGGCAGGCTTTGCTGATTGACTACGTCATGGGCGTCGGTTACCACTAGCGCCCCCGCGCCAACATTCACACAGCAGGTTTGCCCATGAACAAAATCGCCGCGCCTTTGCCCAAGACCCCGGCACGGCCCATGTTTCTGAACCTGCTGAGGATCCAGATGCCGGTGGGTGCCGTTACTTCCATTCTTCACCGGCTCAGTGGTGTGGCATTGGCGGTTGGCGTGCCACTGCTGATGGTGCTGTTCTGGCGTTCGCTAAGCAGCGAGCAGGGCTTTGCGCAGGTGATGGCCTTGCTTGACCACTGGGCCTTTCAGCTTCTTATCGTCGCCCTGACATGGGCCCTGTCGCACCACATGCTGGCGGGCGTGCGGCACATGCTGACCGACATCAATATCGGCTCCCCCTTGCACGCCGCGCGGCGCAGCGCCTGGAGCGTGAACGTGGCTGCAGTCGCCATCGCACTGCTCACTTGAGCGGCGTTGCCATGATGAGACGCCCCTCTGGTTTACCCGCCTAGCTGGTGCAACGCGCCAGTGCGGTGTACATGCTGCTATTTGTAATCGGCATCCTTTTTTTCTTATGGCTGCAGCCGCTTCACGGGTTTGCGGAGTGGAAAAGCTGGGTGGCGAGGCCGGCCGTCACTGCCGCACTGGCGCTATTTTTTGCGGCGCTGCTCGCGCATATATGGGTGGGTCTGCGCGACGTGCTGCTGGACTACGCCCGCCCCGCCGCGCTGCGCCAAGCGCTGCTTTGGCTGGTGGCGCTGGGCCTTTGCGTCGGCGCAGTTTGCATGGCCGACTTATTGCTTATGCAGCAGGTGTGACCGGCCGCCGATCCATCATTCACATAGCCGGAGGCTGTCATGAAATTTTCTATATCGCGCTTTGACCCGGACCAGGACGAAAAACCCTACCTGCGGGATTACGACATCGACATCTTGCCCAGCGAACGCATGTTGCTCGATGTGTTGCTGCGCATCAAGGCACAGGACAACACGCTTGCCATGCGCAAATCGTGCTGGGAAGGGGTCTGCGGCTCGGACGCGATGGACATCAATGGCAGAAACGGCCTGGCCTGCATTACGCGGGTGCAAGACCTGAAGGAGCCCGTGGTGCTTCGACCGCTGCCTGGTTTCCCCATCATCCGCGACTTGATCGTGGACATGACGCAGTTCTTCAAGCAATACCACTCCATCAAGCCCCACCTCATCAACGACCAGCCTGAGCCCGAAAAAGAGCGGCTGCAAGCGCCCGTCAAGCGTGAGCAACGCAACGGTGCTTACGAGTGCATTTTGTGCGCTTGCTGCAGAAGCCAGTGCCCATCGTTCTGGTGGAACCCGGACAAGTTTGTGTGCACCGCCGGGCTGATACAGGCCTACCGCTTTATTTTCGACAGCCGCGACAACGCTACCGAAGAACGCCTGGAAGATTTAAGCGGTGGCTACCGGCTGTTTCGCTGCCGCACCATCATGAATTGTGCTGAGGTGTGCTCCAAAGGCCTGGAGCCTTCGCACGCGATTGAAAAAATCCGCTTGCACATGATCAAAGACCCGGGAGACAGCGGCGCGTTGCCTACACACCCGGTATCGCCTGTACGCAAATAGCCCACGTCAAAATCTGCACCGCCATGGGTAACCCCTAGGGACGCCCTGCACAACTCCCTGCGGTCTGTGAAAGCACGGTCTCGGGCGGTCCACTGCGTTGCTTTTCTTGTCAATAGCTCGGCTATTGCCTGCCAAAAGGCGCCTTGCGGCCCATCCCGATCCGCACTATCACATCCTCGCGAGGGTTATGCAGGACATTCCTAGCGGTCGAATCTGCAAGTCCGAATCGTTGATCGCACAGTTGCTATCGACTTTTTAGCGATAGGGCCAGACTCGTAGGGCGTCCGAAACACGTCAGAGCCTAGAGAACGGATCCATCAGCGAGGCCAGCGTGGGCGCGCCCTCCACCACCTTTTAAAAAGCCGTTCGGTAGGGCCGCTCGGGCGGCTCGTTGACGGGGGCGAGGGCAACGACGGCATGGGGTAGCCATACACACGCCGCACCCGGTCTTCGAGCGTGGGATGCGAATGCAAGCGGTCAGCGAAACGCGCGCTCAGAAAATACACCAGCCCGCCCGTTAAGTCGGCTTCCATCAACAGCATGTGCTGAACGTTAGGATGGTCAATACCGGTGTGGCGCACGTCCAAACCCTGCGCCGCAAGGGCGCTTTGGGTTTGCACCTTGCGCAGCACGCCGCCCAAGCCATCTTGGCTGCGCGTCCACTGCACGGCGCCCGCGTCGGCCAAATATTCGCGCTGGCGCGACACGGCGGCCTTGAGCAGCTGGCCGGTAAGCCAACTTGCCACCTGGACTTAGAATTTATCCGTAAATAAAGGATAATTAGTCTCTATGCGCGAGTACCGCGTTTGGAGCGAACATGGCAAAAGCCAAATCTTGGGAAGTGACCGACGATTTTTGGCTCCGTGTGCAGGCGTTGATCCCGCAACGCGCG
>JBBSUJ010000094.1:0-10314 GCA_038235025.1 Burkholderiales bacterium | reverse complement strand
CTGTTTCAATCCACGCCCGCCATTACTGGCGAGCGATTCGTAGGCTTCTCGCATGGTCTCCAGCCAGCCTTGATTGTTTCAATCCACGCCCGCCATTACTGGCGAGCGATTCCGTTCAAACCGCAGGGCGTGGGGCTTGCTTAACCGGTTTCAATCCACGCCCGCCATTACTGGCGAGCGATTCAAGGCTTTCGCGTGAGCGTTGATCGGCAATCGCACGTTTCAATCCACGCCCGCCATTACTGGCGAGCGATTCTTTCGGCGCGTGGGTTTGTGACAGACACCACCGGGTTTCAATCCACGCCCGCCATTACTGGCGAGCGATTCAAGGCAACAAGGACGCTGCTCGCAAGCACATGGTTTCAATCCACGCCCGCCATTACTGGCGAGCGATTCGTGGCTTTAGCTGTGCCGCTGGTGATGTACTACGTTTCAATCCACGCCCGCCATTACTGGCGAGCGATTCATCGGAGTTTCCAGCTCCATCACGTCGCTTATGATGTTTCAATCCACGCCCGCCATTACTGGCGAGCGATTCCTTCATTGGCCGCAACGACAGCAACCAGTTTTATTGTTTCAATCCACGCCCGCCATTACTGGCGAGCGATTCGAAATGGCGCGTGCCGTCTTCTGATAGTTGCACTGTTTCAATCCACGCCCGCCATTACTGGCGAGCGATTCCCGAACATGTCTTTTAGCTGCCCGCCCTGCTGAAGTTTCAATCCACGCCCGCCATTACTGGCGAGCGATTCTGGATCACAAGCAACCGAGGGCGTACCAAGTGGAAGTTTCAATCCACGCCCGCCATTACTGGCGAGCGATTCCCTTCCCGTGCAACTGCAGGTCCCACTTGAAATTTTTTGGTGCCGGGCGCGAACGTGCCAAGCGGTTCGGCTGCCGAAAGCATAAAAGGCATGTGGTGATATCTGATGTGCAATGAAAACAGGGACTTACGCGCTGCGCGAACCTGCGGTGCCGTTAACCGGCACTTCATGTTCGCGCAGCGCTGGGTAAGTATGCCGGTGTGGATGCGTCGCAACCCGGCCTGGCTTACAGAACCAGTGCACTTTCAAAATCCACGGCCTGGAATGCGCCGTGTTCCAGGACCTCAAAACCACGTGTGCCGGGGATTCGGTAAAGGCGCAGGCAGTCGAGCTTGGGATCAATTTCAGCCAGTAGCCTGCGCTCCAAAGCCTCAAATTTTGCCGTGTCCAGTTGGCATTCAAACACTGACTTCTGAACACGCTGGCCCGTGCTTTCACACACTCGCGCCACGCGGCGCAGGCGCCTTCGGCCTGCTTTGGTTTCGGTGTTTACGTCGTAACAGACCAGTACCAACATTGAGCATCTCCTACTTAGCCACAAATGGAACATAGGGCGCAGCATCGTCGCGCATGGCGCGCGCCAGTAACCGGGCCTGCACCAATGGCACCAAACCAAGCGGTACCGATTGCGCCAGCAGCGGGTGGTTGATTTCGTCTTTTTTTCGGTCCTGAAAAGCAATGACGACCGCCTTGCGGGCGGCGGGCTCCAGCTGGACGCCGCCACCTTCGCGCAAGGCAAAATCTTGGGCTGATATCTGTCCACGGTTGATCAGAGTCAGCGCGAGCCGATCGGCCCAGGGACGAAATTCCTCCATCAAATCAAGCGCCAACGCGGCTCGCCCAGGGCGCAAGGCGTGTAAGAAGCCCACCTGTGGATCCAGGCCCGCTGCTTCCAGCGCGCTGCGGCAGTCGTTCATCCACATCGCATACAAAAACGACAGCAGGGCGTTGATGCGGTCGCGCGGTGGGCGTCGCGTGCGGCCGTCCATGGCGAAGGCAGCGCGTTGGTCTGGGCGCACCAGCAGGGTCACACCGCTGAAATACTGGCGCGCGGCGTCACCTTCTATTCCACGCAGACCGTCCAGGTTGGCAGCAGCCGGCAAAGCGCGCAGGCTGGCAGCCAGGTTGTCAGCAAGGCGCGTGAGGGTGGTGGCTTCTTCGTCTGATTTGGCATCTCGCGCACCACGTTGCAGCACTTGCCGGGTGTTCTTGATCTTGCCGGCTACGCAGGCGCGGGCCATATCGAGGGTAAAGGCGGGATCGGCGATGCGCTGGAACTGGGCTTGGCGCAGAAGCACGTTGCCGCTGACGGGGCCTTCAAGCCGTGCCTTGAAGCGGCCGTTGTCATCGAGCAGCACCAGCGCAATGCCTCGTTCTGCCAGCGTGTGCATAAGGGGCGCAGAGAGGTTGATATGGCCAAAACACACAACCGCACTGAGGTGATGCAAGGGCACGCGCAAGCGCGTTTCGCGCTCCAGTTCGACCCGCAAAGTTTCGTTGTCGAGCCGGAGGTAGGTCTCGGGCGTGGTGATGTACAGCGTGTTGAGGAGTTGCATGGTTTGGTGTCTCAGCTGGCGCGCGTGATGGCGCGTCACGCATCCGGGTCCAACAGTGCCTTGCGGGCCGCGAGCACATGGGCGTGCGTGGCTTGCGGCTGGCAGCGGTCTTTCAACGAGCAGCCTTTGCAGCGGTGCGCAGCTTGTTCTGCTTCCAGCGGCGGCGGCAATTGGCCGCTGGCCAGCATCTGGCGAATGGCGTTTGCTGTCTGCACCACTTCATCGCGCAGGAGCGCGGTGATGGGCACGACCCGGCGTCTGCGCGAAGTGGCGTAGTAAAGCGCGCCTTCGTTCACGTTCTTGCCCGTCATGAACTCCAGGCACATGGCCTGTGCCGCCAGCTGAATGTCATCGCACGCCGCAATATCGGCGGCTTTGTTGCGGCTGCCGTGTTTGTATTCAACCGGATAGGGCACGCCGCCAGCCAAAAATTCGACCACATCTGATTTGCCTACCAGCCCTAACACGTCGTGCCACAACGGCAAGCTGCGCTCCATGCGAACGCCTTTGGCGGTTTCAACGCCAGCTTGATCTGCCTTGGCATGCACCGCCTGGCCACGCAAGGTATGGACGTTCTCGTCGAACACTTGTTCCAGATGAATCAGGCCGCACTGGCGCGGGCAGTATTTCCAGTGTTGCAGGGCAGAGAGGGGGACTGGCTCGGGCTCAAGCATGGGTGACTTGGTAGCTGGTTTACCGCTTGGTGGTTGCCTTTGCGGCCTTCGTTGCCTTGGTGGCTTCAACCGGCTTTGCAACAGCAGCCACTGCACGCATGACCGGCGGCAGGTAGTTGGCGGTTGTCAGCACCGATTTGCCGGTTTGGTGTTCCAGCTGGTCGCGGGCCTGCCGCGCAATGCCGCCGCCCGTTTGCGCGGCGGTCTTGTTGGCGGGCATGCCCGTGGCCTCTGCGCTTTCGGCGATTTGCCGGGTCGATAGCTCGGCCAGGGCCGTGAAAATCAGTTCTGCCTCGCTCATGTGGTCGCGCAGGTTGTGGCTGCGCAGACCTTTCATTTCCTTGTGCTGCGCCACGCTCAGGCCCGACCATTCGCGGTGGATGATGTTGGTCAGGATGGCAAATTCACTGCCGGCCTTGATGTCGTGCTCGCTCCAGTAGTCGGTGAGCTTGTTGCGCGTTTCCTGCCCGGTCATGCGCTGCTGAATCCATTTGTCACTGCGGCCATGCTGTTGCCAGGTTTGGCGGGCACGGTCGAGCGACAAGGCCGGGTCGGCCATTTCCTGAATGCGCTCGTAGCCAACTTTTGCGAGCCATAGCTTGATGGGCTCGGCCTTGGGGCTGGGGATGGATTGGATGATGCGCAGCAGGGTTTGCGCAGTAGCGCAATCGGTATCGCGCTGCTTACCGTCGGGTGCGGTCAGTTTCAACTGTACGATTTTCTCGTACGGTTGCTCTGACCCAGCCTCTTGCGTCAGCTTGCGCTTGAGATCAGACCAATAGCGCCGCGCATTGGTACTGTCGGTCAACACCTGCACCACGTCGATAACCGAGAACCACCAGACCTCTGTCGCTTCGTCGTACACGCGGCGGACGGGCTGGCCGTCGAATTGGGTGGGAAATATTTTCATACAGCCTCCCCATCAGCAATGCCGGGTCAGGGTCACGCCCGCTGTGGGCTGCACGGACTGCCCCACCGCCAGGCTCTGGCCATCGAACTCCACTCCATACGCATCAAAGCTGCGCGCCACTGCCCCTGCTTCCTTGGGTTTGACTTGCAAGCGCTCAAACAGGGCATACGCTGGGGCGTTGCCCAGCTCGCTGTCGTGCTTGAAAACGTACAGGCCACGCGTTGACATTTCGCCGCGCGCGGCAGAACGGTCGTGCTCAAACATTTGTGCCAATGCCTGAAATACCAGTTCCAGGTCGTCTTCGCCGAACCCGGTTTGCTTGGCAAGAAATGACGATACAAAACCGTGGGCCACATACACGCCGTAGGGCACGGTGTGTTTGCGGCCCATGGTGCGGTTATCGCCCTGCTGCTTGTCGGCTTCCGCCTCGGTGGCAACCGCCATACGCGTGATGGAATGCTCCAGCGCCACGATGGGTTCCACCGACCGGGCGAAGGTGAGCTGCACCGGGCCGCGCACTTGGCCGCAGTTCACGCCGGTGGACATGACGGCACCGAAGGTGCGCACGTCAAAAAAGTTCTGGCACATCCATTTGCGTGCTTGGCCAACTTCGTCGGCACTGCCCTTGCGTTTTTCTTTGACGGGCTTTTTCTTTTTTGCGTCATTTGCTACATTTTCAATAGCTTCTAGCGCTTGCTCTTCCTGCGCTACAGCCAGATTTAATGCTGAATAGGCGCGCTGGTTCTGGTGGTTCAAGATGGCTTTTTCGCGCACATAAATCTCAAAGCGCTTTTCGCCGTCCACGGGCTCGCGCTGGTCTTGTTCTTTGACCAGTCCGACAAAATTGCGCACCTTGCGCTTGAGCGACACGTCCGTCACCAACCCATGGCCGGACTCGGCGTCCAGGCGCGGCATGTTGCCTGCGTCGGGGTCTCCGTTTGGGTTTCCGTCCTTGACATC
Organism: Burkholderiales bacterium; assembly: GCA_038235025.1. Classification (GTDB taxonomy): domain Bacteria; phylum Pseudomonadota; class Gammaproteobacteria; order Burkholderiales; family Burkholderiaceae_C; genus Simplicispira. The sequence goes on along the minus strand of JBBSUJ010000094.1, from coordinate 5,390 downwards.
AAAAATCAGAACGAAGTCGTAGCGGTTGGCAAGGTTTTTGTCGGGGCTCATGCGTTGGTTCCTTCAGAAGATATGGTGGCTGTGGTGGCTGTGGTGTCGTCGGATTTTTTGGTGAAAAAGTCTTGCCGCTGGTGGTAGTAACCCAGCGCAAAGCGGCCTTGGTCGGGCAGTGGCAAATGCTTAGGGAAGTCGGTCACCGGGCCTAGCACCTCCGCAATCAACTTTTCAACGTTGGTTGCGCGTCCAGGCGACAATTTTTTAAGGTGCGCGTTTTTCAAACGCAACAACGTCGTAAACACCGCCACAGGGGTGCTGGAGGCTGCGCCGTAGTAGCGGTCGCGAATGGTGGCGTTAAGACCAGGGCTGGCTTCTTCCTGAATCTTTTCCAACACAGCAAAAAGTCGCCCAAGGCGGTACGCAGGGTTGGGGTTGCTGAGATCAAGCATGGGCAAAAACTCCGGTTCTGTGGACAGGTGGGGTGACGAAAGGCGGGCTTGGCGCATTTGCCGGTTGAGGCAGGCCTTGATGCCTGCGGCGCGAAAGTAATTAACGTGTTGCTCGGCACGGCAACGCCCTACTGCTGCGTTCAGCCACAGGCTGGGATATGGCGCGTTCTCACCTGCAAAAATTGCGTCCACAATCGCCCCGCCCAAATTCGGCGGAATGTTGTCGGCTTTGTTTTGCACGGCTACCGCAGTAAGCAGCCGAAACAGCGATGGGTATTCGGGGTCATTCGGGCCGCGCGCTAGAGAAAGGTCGTCAAAGTGCCGGGCTATTCGGTGGCCCAGATCGCGCAACGTGATGCAGTGGAAGAACCGGACACTGATGCGCGCTGCATTGGGGGCAAGCCCCAGCACATAAAAGCGCAAGTCCTCGTCATCACCACCCCAAGAACCACTGTGCACAGCACTGAGCAAAGCGCGTACCGCAGATGCGCTTTCGTCAGGGCTGTCTTTGAAAATCAGACCAAACATGCTCTCCATGGGGTTCTGTTTTTCTGCCCAGAACACGGTAGATGCATCGCCTACTTGCATGCGCTGGGGGGAGTCCTTGCGCAGCAGGTGATTGAGCGCAGTGGTGTAAGCAAACGCGGCTGCGCGGCTGACCGGGGCGTTTTCGCCCTGGCGTTCGGTTTTGCCATACGACTCAAATGCCCGGGCGTTGAACGAGACGATGTTGGCGCCCGATGTCTGCGCGCCCCACACGCCTTTGATGGAGGCATGCAGGCGCTCGACGGGGGCCAGCTCGCCGGTTATCAGGCACATGGCTTGCGGCGCATCGACATCGGCGGGCGCGTTCGACATGGCTTTTGCCACGGCGGGGCGCTGGCAGACCAAATCCAAGTCTCCGTGCAACACAAAGCTTAATACCGCATTGCTTTCCAATGCATCGGGCCAAGCGCTCTGGCGCTCCAATTGTGCAAGGTCGATTTTTTCAAGAAAGCGCTGCACTGCCTGCATGCCCGCATCTGCCCGCGCGTTCGCAGGCAGCGCAGCCAGGCGGGCGCGGAATGCGGCATGCTGTTCCGCCACGCGCTCAGGCTTGCCTTTGGTGTCCACACCTAAGACGTATTCGAGCGTGTCCCACAGCAGGTTGGCAGCTACGCCGGAGGTTTTTTTGGCACCAAGCGGCACCCGAAACGTGCGGCCGATTTTTTTCTTGCCTTGCCATTCCCGGGAATCGCGCAGCTGGACGAGCTCACCCGCTTCAGTGATCTCCAGCAGAAAAGGAATTTCCTTTTGCTCCCATCCATACATGGACAGGCGCTGCGCCGGGTCTGGGTCATCGCACTTGCGGCGGTAGTAGTCCACCAATGCTTGCAAGATCATCCGCGTGCCTCCTCAAATGGGGGAACTTGCACCACGCCGCGCTCCATTTGGGCATTGAAAAAACGCGGTTTCGGATCGGACGGATGGGTGAAGTCCATGTCATGCAGCATCCACCCGAGTTCGCGGGTCTCAGTAATGGGTGTTGCAGCTGGCGTGTCGCTTGTGACCAGCCGAAAATCCGCCGCAAATTCGCGGCAGCCCATGTAAGGCTGGTTGACACACTGGCCCTTGCTCGCGCGGCGGGTGAACATTTCTGTGTACTTGGCCAACGGCTCTGTGCAGCTTTGCGCCAACGTTAAATCAGCATGGATGCGATAGGCCACATCACGTAAAAAATAACCCGCGCGTTGCTGGCGTTCGTCTTCGATATACAGGCCCAGCGTGCCCTGGCCGGCTGCCATCGCCTGCTGCACGTTGCGCGTAGACACCACGGCGCTGACTTCGTTGCGCCGAAGATTGATGAACCGGATGGGTTTGAGCACTTCAATGCGGTGGACCCGCCAGCGAATGGCGGGCTTCCACAAAACAGACTCAAACACAGCCCGCGCGGCAGACGGGGTGATCACGTCGTACGACACGCGTTCAACTTTCATTTCGGGGCGGGTGAAACAGGCGAAAGAGCCTGAGATTTCTAGACAGAAACGGGGCATGGCACTCCTCAACTTACAAATCCAGTGGGGTTGTAGACATCGTCTTCTGGCTTAAAACCAAATGCAGCGTCATACAAATTTTCAGCATCCACCTGCACATAAAGCCCAGGCATAGGCAACGTCAAACTTCCCTGCTCCAGCATCTTGTCGGCAATGCTCTTACGGATATTGACGGTGTAGCGCTGTAGCTTGCGCATGAGCCAGCGTTTGGGGCCTTCGGCAGCCAGCGCGTTCAGCAGCTGGTCAATCTCCGCATGGTGCGGCGCGTATCGCACCACCACGGTGGCGGTGTCTTTGTCGTCGATCAATCGGAAGGCTGTGGCGGCTGTGGCGAACTCCACGGCTAAGGTGCGTTGCGGTGTAAGCATGCGGACGATTTCGTGCTGATCCAGGTTCACAGAGTGATAAAAATCCTTGAAATAGCGATCAAACCAACTTCGCGCCAACGGGTCGTGTGCATGGTCTTTGAGTGTCGAAATACACGCATCGGCTCCCTTGCTTAGATGGCCTTTGGGCAGTGGTTCCGGCGGCACAAACACCACCACGCGGCCCAAGCCAATCAAACGGCCTTCTCGGTTGCAGCGGCCTGCTGCCTGCGCGATGGAGTCGAGCCCGGCCAGCGCCCGGTAGACAACCGGGAAGTCAATGTCCACCCCTGCCTCTACCAGCTGGGTGCTGACTACGCGCAGTGGTGCAAGGTCGCGTCCCTCGCGTTTTGCGAGCAACCGCTTTTTGATGTGCGTGATGACATCTTTGCGATGCGCGCCGCACATCAGCGCTGATAGATGCAGCGTGCCGGCAGGCAGCAAGCGGTGCAGTTCTCGTGCGGCTTTGCGGGTGTTGACGATGGCGAGTACGCAATCTACGCCGCTGAGCTGCGCGGCAACATCTGCCCAAGGCGTCGGTGTTGTCCAGTCGGGGGGCAGTTCTACTTTGACGCGCTGGAGCGCGTCAAACAAGGCATCCGGCTTGTCCATGATTTCGCGCACGTTTTCCAGCCCGCGCAACCTTTTACTGGCGTCGAAATAGGTGGTGCTGGCAAGCGCGGGCTGGGTGGCTGTGCAGAGCACCACCGTGACGCCGTAGTGCTTCACCAGCAGGTTGAGTACATCCAGAACGGGCTGCAGAAACGCGGGTGGCAGCTGCTGCGCTTCGTCCAGCACAACGATGCTGCCCGCGAGGTTATGAAGTTTTCGGCAGCGCGAAGTTTTAGCCGCGAACAGCGATTCAAACAGCTGCACATTGGTGGTGACAATTAATGGGGCATCCCAGTTTTCACAGGCCAGGCGGCTGCGGGCGGTCTCATCTTTCTCCGCCGCATCGGCTTGGCTGTGATGCTCAATGAGCACTTCGTCTCCCAGCGCTTTGAATACCGTGCGGAACACATCCGCCGTCTGCTCAATGATGCTGGTGTAAGGGATGGCATACACAATGCGGCGCTTGCCGTGCACCTGCGCGTGCTCCAGCGCAAAGGCCAAACTAGACAAAGTTTTTCCGCCTCCCGTGGGCACAGTGAGGGAGAAAAATCCTGCGGGCAATGAAGCTTTGGCTCTGCACTGCTGCAGTACTTGGCCACGCAAGCGATTGACGGGAGTTTCAACGACGGGAAACGCCGCCATGTGCGCGTTAAAGGCGTAGTGCATTTGCACAAGCGCTGGAAAACCTTCGCGTCGCTCTGGCTTTCCAGCGTCGAAATGTCTTTCGGTATCGAGGAAGTCCGCATCGACCAGGCAAGAAAACAGCATGCGCACCCACAGGGCGAACCCGCCAGGCGAGGAAAGCGATGCGATAACGCCGGGAGAAAAATCGCCGATATCTAAAATTTCTGAAGGGGGCTGCGCGTCCTGTGCCTCCTGCAGTTCACATTGACTATCGGCTTTGGCGAGACGCTCTTTCAGTCCGCCGTCCCAGTCGTCCAGCCCCGCATGGTGGCCTGCAATCAAGTAAGCCAACACACAGCCTGCCATCTTGCCTTGAGCACCGTGCTGCCGCTCCAGAGTTTTCAGCGCCCATAAGGCTCCAGCTGCTGAATGGGTTTTCTCCCTACCGCCAACTTTGCCCTCGATGTGTGCGTCCGTGTTGGCAGCCTGCCGTACATAGCGCTGAAAACCGGGCCTGTACTTGCCCAGGTCATGCCATAGGCCCGCCAGATAAGCCCATTGCGCCGAGCCCCCGGTTGCATCAATCTCGGTCGAAAACCGGGCCGCTGCGGTGGCGACTTCTTTCAAATGATCGACCAGCAGGTGACCGCCCGAATGGGCCCATGGTTCTGACACGATGAATCTCCCCCGCTCACTATTTTTTTTTCAGCTTACTCGTTCGCACACTCTTTTTATAGAGGAAAACTCCGGTGATTACCGGGCGTGATTCTGAAGCTGCCTTTCCCCTGCCACACTCCCCCCATGTCATCTGAAGAGTGGTCCGCCAAAGCCCTGCAAGCGTTTGATTCCGTCGTCAACGCGGGGACCGGTCTGCGCCTGCGCCCCGGCCAGCGCGGCATGGCCGAGCGGGTGGCGCAAACCTTCAGCACCGCGCAGCTGGGCAAGGTGGAAGACGACGCCAAGCCGCAGCGCGCCATTGCGGTAATACAGGCCGGCACAGGCGTGGGCAAGTCGCTCGCTTACTGCGCGCCCGCCATTGCTATTGCGCTCGCACGCGGCACGCGGGTGATCATTTCCACCGCCACGGTGGCGCTGCAGGAACAACTGGTCAACAAGGATTTGCCTCTGCTGGCCACGCAAATGGCCGAGCCGTTTCGCTTTGCGCTGGCAAAGGGGCGCGGGCGCTATGTGTGCAAGCTCAAGCTGGAGCGCTTGGCGGGCCATGGCGAACCCGGCGACGTGAACGAGCCTGAGGACGACCTGTTTCCCGACGACGAAGCCACTTTGTCCGCCCCTATGAACGAGGCGAG
>JBBSUJ010000093.1:0-10892 GCA_038235025.1 Burkholderiales bacterium | reverse complement strand
TCGGCCCCGCAAGTAGTGCCTGGGTTACCGCACCCCGCACGAGGTTTTTTATGAGGTGGAAGTGACGCCTCTTACACTAGACAGTCGCGCACTTCGTACTTGAATCCGCGCACAAAAAAGCCGCTGGCGTAATTTAGGCGTGCACTTGCAGCTATATAAATAGTAGTGAATTAACGATTTCAGGCGGGTGTGTAGCCGTCCGGCTCTGCAGCCTTACCCGGCTTTTTTCATGAGCGCAAACGCCAAGGCCGCCAGCACCAGCACCCCTCCAACCAGCACACCCCACAGCAACCATTGCCGCAGGGCCGGGCTGCTGCTGGCGGTCGTTGTAGTGGGCGATGCAGGAGCTGCGGTGCTACCGGTACTGTTGGCGGAGGTGAGCAGCGTGGCGTGGGGCAACGCAGCCAGCGCCGCAGGTTGGTAGTCGGGAATCAGGCTGGTGACAGGAAGCGCTACGGGGGCTGCGTTGGCGCGGCCTGCCGCAAGCGTGAAAGGCGCGTTGCCGCTCGTGACAAACACCACGGCGAGCGGTGCGAAAGTGGCCGCGAGGGTGGGCGGGATGTCAAAACCTGGCGTTTGCGCGTCGGCTTCTAAGCGCCAGTCGCGCCAGCTGCGGCTTCCGCTCAATTCGATCGGTGCGCTGTGCTTCGTGCTGCCACCCTGCGTGAGCGAAAACACCACGTGGCGCGCCAGCAGGGTCCAAGGCTGATCCCGGCTGTTGCGCGCCAGCACACGTACCGGCACCAAGGAATTACCGCCGTTGGCGCGGATGTCTAGCGCGGCCAAGGGTGTGGCAAAGGTCAAACTCCATTCGATGCCGTGGGCGTTTTGAACTGCGCCATCCGCCAGGGCGAGGAAAAGGGTCGGGTGCTGCGGCAATGTGGTGGTTGCCGGTTTGGGCTCCAGCCGTACCCCACTCACTTGCACGCTGCCGGGGGTGATGCCATCGCTGCTCCAGCGAATCCGCAAGAACTGGTTTTTGAGGGGTGTGTCCGCAAGCGCGATGCGCGCGGGGGTGCGCATCGCGTCATCAAAGCGGTAGATGGTGACCTCGCCGCGAGCTTGCCAGCTGTACAGGTCCGTGCTGCTCTCCAGCGTGAAACGCACCGGCTGCGCGTTAGGTAGCGCGGCTTCAATATGCACCGCAGTGGCGGCTTGCTTGACGGCGCGGGCGTCGATCAGCACACCCAGAGTGGGTGCGGCGGGAGCAGCTGTGTCGATGGGTGTGTCTGCTGATGATCCCGCGGGTCTGCCAGGCGCGGCTGGCGCATCGAGCTGTATGACGCTGCCGTCTGGCGCATCGGTGATGCGTACGGACACGCCGCCGCGGTTTGCTGCCGCGGGGGTTCCGTCCTGAATAGGGCGTGCTAGCAAGTCAGTGAAGACGTCTTCCGGCGTTTCGGCGGCGGGAGTCGCTTGGCTGCGATCCAATGCCAGTGGCACCGATTCCCCGGCGGCGTTGAAAACGCGCAGATCCCGGGCATCTGCGGTTTGCAGGCGAGCCAATACTTCACTCGGAAGCGCAATGTGTACCAGGGCTGCGCCAGCCGGCGCTTCGATAGTCCAACGCGCGGCGTAGGCCTCTGGTTGATCGGGCGAGGGCGCCAGTGGGCAGCCAGAGACAGAACTGCGGCGAAGAGCGGCAGGAGCACGCTCTTGCCAGGAAGGGGTAAATGCGGCCAGCGCATCATGGCGTGATCCTTTCGTCGTCGTTCCGGCGCGGCGGCAGGGGAGCAAAGTAGCCCACCACCAGCATCAGCACACCGACCCCCATAAAGCCGACGATGCGTTCAGTGCCGCCTCGGTTAGACAGGTCTATCAAAATCAGTTTGACGATTACCAAGCCCAGCAGCGCTGCGCCGGTAATCCATGCGTTGCGGACTCCGCGGCGGTGCGCACCCACCATCAGCACCAGCGCTGCCAAGGTCCACAAAAGTGAGTAGCCCGTTTGAACCACAAAGCTGGCATACAGCGCATACGCGTTCCACGGCACATCAAAGAAATGGTGCGCGACCCGTAGCCACACCGTGCTGAGCGCAATCAAGGTCACACCGCCCCAAATCGCCCAAAACCCCGCCAGCCCCAGCACCGCAGCGTGGTCCGGTGTCGGGTGGGCTGCCAGCACGGTGCGCCGCCACAGCAGCAACGCGCCCAGCGCTAACGCTACGGTGAGGTCGGTGGGGTTCAGCAGCGGGATGTAGGGCAGCGGATCGGTACGGCCGGAAGACGTCCAAGCCAGCAGAAGCGCGCCCAAAGTCACCAGCACCGCTAACGGTATGGGTGCTTGCCAGTAATAGCGATCGGCATGCAGATTGAGCGGCCAGCGGAATGAAGCGTGTTGGCTTGCCGTGTTGGCGCGGCCGGCCCACACCGTTAGGGCCAAGAGCGCGGCGGTGGCACTGAACAGGCCCACCACGCTCGCCCAAGCCGTGCCCCACAGCCCGGCGCGGTCCACTACCCACCACAGGGTGTCGGCCAGCAATGCCATGCCGAGCCAGGCACCTACCGGATGTTGCCAAGCCAGCCAATTTTTCCAGGCGGGGCGGGGGGCAATAGGCGACGTTTCCGGCTGACGCTCATTAGCGCGCAGCAATGCCAAATGCAGCGCGATGGCTAGCGGCCACAGCAGCCAGCCGGGCGTTTGTGGAACATGAAAGCCGGTATCCAGTTGCCAGACCCAGGTCATCACAAGCGCAGGCAGGGTGAGGCGGCTGGGCCATGCCGCCGCGTCCCACTGCTCACGCCTCGCCAAGGCCAGCGCTGCAGCGCAACTGAGTAGAACCGCCAGCAGCCAGACCAAGCCTGCGCTGCATGGTGTGAGCACGGCCTGCGGCACACCATCGGCGAGTGCTGTCGGCAAAGCGCGGAACGCCTCGAGCTTCCAAGCCAAACATGCCATGGCAAAACCGACCCAAAACCATGGTGTGCTCAGGCTACGTTCTATGGGAATCCAGACCAGCGCCCAGCGTGACTCGGTGTGCGGCAGAGAGGTACGCAGCCAGCGCGCGGTAACCAGTACGGGCAGTGCGATCAGCAGCGCGCCCATGACGCCGGGGTGCACCAGCGGCCATGCGGAAATGGGGGCTTGCAAGTCTCCAAACCAGACCAGCATCGCCAGCACTTGTAGCAGCAGGCCGAAAGCGCGTGCCATCCAGCGCGCTTGGCGCATGCCCACCCAAAAAGCAGCCGCACCCTCCAGCGCCCAGACAGCGCTGGTCCAATGCGCATCCAGCGCTAGAGGAATTGCGAGGGTGGCAAAACCCACACCGATGGCGATAAAGCATTCGATCAGCAGGTGGTAACCCGGCCCTGCGCGCCGCAGCAAAGCCGCCGCCAGCAACAGGTAAGCCGCACCAAAGCCGAGCGCAGCGAACGCCGTACCCAGCCAGAACGGCTGCACCAGTCCCGCCTGCAAACCAAAGCCCACCAGCGGTGTGCCGAACACCAGTGCGGTGTCCACGTAGTGGCCCAGTTTCATCGGTCGCAACCGCGCGTGCAGCACAGCGGCAGCGGTGAATATGGCGATGAAAATCAACAAAAATGCCTGCGCCGACGTGTAATTTTCCGGCGTATAGCGCAGGCCGCCCCACACCAAGGCTGTTCCGAAGGTGGCGCAGAAGCCCAGTAAATTGAGTTCGCGCCAAGCGCGCCGACTGGCAATGAACAAGATGGCCATGTTTAGCAGGGTGTAGAAGCTGAACAGTACGGCGTGGCTGCTCGAACCGGTCGAAAGCAGCAGCGGGGCGGCAAAGCCACCGGCAAACGCAGCAAACGCCAGCACGCGCGAATCTTGCAGCAGGGCCAGCGCAACACCTAAGGCGGCGATCAGCACCAGCAAAACAAAGGCCAAGCTTTGCGGCAGCAAGGTGTACAGCCGGAAAGCCGCGAGCACGGTGAGGTACGTCACCCCCACGCCTGCCCCTTGTAATGACAGCGCAAAGCCCGGTTTGGCGATGCGTTGGCGAAAGCCCAGCACCAGCAGCGCGATACCGACCAAGCCTACGCAGGCTAGGCGCAGCTCCGGCGGGAACAGCCCTAACTGCGCCGCATGGCGTGCCAAAAACGCGAGGCCGATGAACAAGATCACCAGGCCCGCGCGCACGATGGTGTTGCCGCCCAAAAGCCACGCGGTAACAGCGTCAAACACACCGGGGGTGCGGACGGGAGGTGTGCCTCGCGGCGCTTTCTGCGCGGGCGGCTCAGGTTGAGACGGGAGGCTGTCGATCAACCACGGATCAGTAGCCGGAGTGACGTCGGAGGGGGCGGGCGATTGCGGCGCAACTGGCGGCGGCCTGATCGACACGTTCGCGGGAGCAATGACGGTTGATTGGACATTTGACAGTGCCGGGATCAGGTCTCCCTGCGATGTTGCTGTTTCTGCGGGAGCCTGCGCGAACAGGCGCTCACCCCGTACGCGTGCGTCAACTTCGCTGCGAATACCGCGCCGCAATGTGAAGGCTAGCAATAAGCCCAGTAAAGCCCCCAGCAACCATTGCCCGCCGCCCCAACCGGGCCACAGCGCGCCTAACAGCGCTCCCCATCCCATTCCCCATAGCAACATGATGTGGACCTTTGTTGAGTCTCGACAGATAAATGCCTAGGATCGCAATGTTGCGAATCGACCGATTGGCATTTTTGCTTTACTTTGGGCCAAACCAGCGCTCGGCCGGTCAAAGTAGCGCCTGGCAATACGCGAGGTACCTCGCCGTCCAGCGCCGTCGTCTAGTAAACCAGCCGCTCGGGTTGCAGCTCTTGCAGGATGGTGGTGGCGATTTCTTCAATAGATTTTGTGGTGGTGGACAGCCACCGAATGCCGGAGCGCCGCATCATCGATTCGGCCTCGTGCACTTCCATGCGGCAGTTCTCCAGGCTTGCGTAGCGCGAGTTGGGCTTGCGCTCGCTGCGGATCTCTGACAAACGCTCGGCGCTAATAGTCAGGCCAAAGATTTTTTTCTTGTAAGGTACTAATGCGGGAGGAAGCTGCTTGCGATCAAAGTCTTCCGGGATCAGTGGGTAGTTCGCCGCTTTCAAGCCATGCTGCATTGCTAGGTAAAGCGTGGTGGGCGTCTTGCCGCTGCGGCTCACCCCCACCAGGATGACATCCGCACCTTCCAAGTCGGCATGGCTCTGGCCGTCGTCGTGGGCCAGGCTGAAGTTGATGGCGTCGATGCGGTCGGTGTACTGCTTGCTGCGGCTGATGTCGGAAAAGCGCCCGACGCGATGATGGGACTTAATGCCCAGCTCTTGCTCCAGCGGATGCACAAAGGTGCCGAACATGTCGAGCAGCATGCCCTTGCAGCCTTCTCGAATGACCTTGAGCACCTCCATGTTGACGAGCGTGGTGAACACGATGGGTTTGTTGCCTTCTAGCTCGCCCGTGTGGTTGATCTGGCGAACGACTTGGTGAGCCTTGTCGGCGGTGTCGGTAAACGGCAGGCGTACGCGGCGCGGTGCCATGTCGAACTGCGCCAAGATGGCATTGCCAAAGGTTTCGGCCGTAATGCCGGTGCCGTCAGAGACGAAAAAAACGGTACGTGTATGCATGGCGTGTACAGGGCTCTTGCGGGGTTGTAATAAATGTGGGGACCTACAATGGCACCCATTATCCGAATTCATCCCGTGCCGTCCTGCAGCCCACAAGCAATACAACAACGCGTGCAGGTGCGCATGGTCAACCGTTCGTCCGCTCCGGCGAACGTGTCGGCAGAGCCCGTTTCAACTTCTGGAGCTTCCCCATGTCTGCACGCTATGAGTCGACCGCCTTGGTCGTACCGTTTGAAAACCTGAGAATGAGCGACGTCGAGGTCGTTGGCGGTAAGAACGCCAGCCTCGGCGAAATGATCTCCCAACTGCCTGACGGCGTGCGCGTGCCGACCGGCTTTGCGACAACCGCGCACGCGTTCCGCCAGTTTCTAGCCCACGACGGATTGGCCGACAAGATCAGCAAACGCTTGGCTGCGCTGGACACTGAAGACGTGCGCGCTCTCGCGGCGGCCGGGGGCGAAATTCGCGCCATGGTCGAAGCCCAGCCTTTTCCGGCAGACCTCCAGGCGGCCATCACGCAGGCATTTGCCACGCTGTCTGAAGGCAATGCCGATGCCAGTTTTGCGGTGCGCTCGTCCGCCACAGCTGAGGATTTGCCGGACGCCTCCTTTGCGGGTCAACAGGAAACCTTCCTGAACGTGAAGGGTATTGACGAAGTCCTGCGCAAGATGAAAGAGGTGTTCGCCAGCCTCTACAACGACCGCGCCATCAGTTACCGGGTGCACAAGGGTTTTGAGCACGACATCGTGGCGCTGTCTGCCGGTGTACAGCGCATGGTGCGCTCTGACTTAGGCGCGGCGGGCGTCATGTTCACCATTGATACGGAGTCTGGCTTCGACCAGGTCGTCTTCATCACCAGCAGTTACGGCTTGGGCGAGACGGTGGTGCAGGGCGCGGTGAACCCTGATGAGTTCTATGTGCACAAGCCGACGCTGCGGGCCGGCAAGAAGGCGGTCATTCGCCGCAACTTGGGTTCCAAGCTTATACAGATGGTGTTCACCACGGCGGAAGAGAAAGCGGGGCAGGGCGAGCTTAAGGGGCAACTCATCAAGACGACAGATGTGGCGACAGAGCAGCGCAACCGCTATTCGTTGTCAGACGCCGATGTGGAATTGCTGGCGCGGTACGCACTCGTCATCGAAGAACACTACGGTCGTCCTATGGATATCGAGTGGGGCAAAGACGGACAAGACGGCTTGCTTTACATCCTTCAGGCGCGTCCCGAGACGGTGAAAAGCCAAGCTGGTAACCAGGTCGAGATGCGTTACAAACTAAAGGGTACGGGCCCGGTGCTGGCCACGGGCCGCGCCATTGGCCAGAAAATCGGCACCGGCCCGGTGCGTCTGGTGTACAGCATCTCCGAGATGGACAAGGTACAAGCTGGCGATGTTCTGGTCACGGATATGACCGACCCCAACTGGGAGCCTGTGATGAAGCGCGCTTCCGCCATCGTCACCAACCGCGGCGGGCGCACTTGCCACGCCGCCATCATCGCGCGCGAGCTGGGCATTCCTGCCGTGGTGGGCTGCGGCGATGCGACCGAGCTGCTCAAAGAAGGCACGTTGGTCACTGTGAGCTGTGCCGAAGGCGATACCGGCCGTGTGTATGACGGCCTGCTGGAGACGGAGGTCACCGAAGTGCAACGCGGCGAGATGCCCAAGATTGCCACCAAGATCATGATGAACGTCGGCAACCCGCAGTTGGCGTTCGACTTCTGCCAACTGCCCAACGAAGGCGTGGGTCTGGCGCGCCTGGAGTTCATCATCAACAACAACATCGGAGTGCATCCCAAGGCCATCCTCGACTATCCAAACATTGATTCCGACCTGAAAAAAGCGGTGGAATCAGTCGCTCGGGGCCACGCCAGCCCGCGCGCTTTTTACGTCGACAAGGTAGCCGAAGGTGTGGCGACCATTGCTGCTGCCTTCTGGCCCAAGCCGGTCATCGTGCGTTTGTCGGACTTTAAGAGCAACGAGTACAGAAAGCTGATTGGCGGCAGCCGCTACGAGCCCGAAGAAGAAAACCCCATGCTGGGTTTTCGCGGCGCAGCGCGCTATGTGAGCGCCGAGTTCGGCGAAGCCTTTGCCATGGAGTGCGAAGCCATTCGCCGTGTGCGCGGTGATATGGGCTTAAACAACGTGCAAGTCATGGTGCCGTTTGTGCGTACCCTCGGGCAGGCCGAACGCGTCACGCAACTCTTGGCGCAGCAGGGGTTAGAGCGCGGCAAGGACGACCTCAAACTCATCATGATGTGCGAGATTCCGAGTAACGCAGTGCTGGCGGAGCGTTTCCTAGAATTTTTCGATGGCTTCTCCATTGGCTCTAATGACTTAACCCAGCTCACTTTGGGTCTGGACCGTGACTCGGGGCTTGAACTGCTGGCGAAGGATTTCGACGAGCGGGATCCGGCGGTGGAGGCGCTAATTCATCTCGCCATCAAAGCTTGCTTGGCTCAGGGCAAGTACGTGGGTATCTGCGGTCAGGGGCCAAGCGACCATCCTGATTTTGCCCAGTGGCTGGCGAAGGAGGGCATTTCGTCTATCTCTCTCAATCCCGACAGCGTCGTCGCGACTTGGCAGCAACTGGCTGCCGGCCAGTAAGTTCACCTAGATGTGGCGCAGCCCTCCGACTGGCCAGATGAGGGCGACGAGGGGGCAACGCCTGTTTTTGCGCCAGACCTGCATGACGCGCGGCATCTGTGGCTCAAGAGCGGACTGCTCGCCGTTTGGGTGCTTGCGTCCTTCGGCGTCTGTTACTTTGCCCGGCACCTCATGTTCACAGTCGGTGGCTGGCCGGTGGGTCTCTGGATGGCATCGCAAGGGGCGGTATTCGTTTTTTTTGGCGTCGTCGTTGTCTATGCCGTTGCGATGAGCTGGTTTGAGCGCCAGGACCTGCAGCGCGGGATTAAGCTTGGAGCGGACTGCCCCTCCGTGCACCCGGACGTGCCAGCGCGTGCGGTATTCCGCAAGAAACGTCCCCATGGGTGACGCTGCGGGCGCTGCTGTCGAAGAACGCAGTTATGCGCTGCGCTTGCACCTTATTTTGGCGCTGTACGTGCTGGGCGTATTGGCATTTTTAGCGCTAATGACATGGGCCGAACAGCAAGTGCTTTCCCGACATTGGATTGGCCCGATTTTTCTTTTCCTCTCGGTCATGGTGTATGCCGGCATTGGCGTGTACGGACGCACCAGCGATCCGCGTGAATAATATGTGGCGGGGAGGCGTATCCTGGCGATGTACAACGGAATGGACGCAGCGGCCGACTGGATGAGCGCAGCGTCTTTCATCAGCCTGTCGGGCGCGCTGTACTTGCAGGGCTTTTCTGGTGCCGCTGGCCAAGCGGGGGAGGATTGGCATATTTGCTTGGCTGGACCGGCGGGTTTTGCCTGCTGGCCATTTTGGTGGCACCACACTTGCGCGCCATGGGCCTCTACACGGTGCCCGATTTTTTCAGGTCCGCTTCGGAGGGCGTTGGCCGCGCATCATTGCGGCACTGGCGGCGGTTGCGTGCTCCTCGACTTACGTAGTAGCGCAGATTTATGGCGTCGGCCTGATTGCCTCGCGGCTTACAGGTGTGCAGTTTGAAATTTGCATCATGCTTGGCCTGGGAGGGGTGTTGCTGTGCTCGTTTCTTGGCGGGATGCGGGCCATTATCTGGACGCAAGTGGCGCAGTACGTCATGGTGTTGCTCGCGTTTCTGATCCCGGCGTCTTGGCTGGCGTACAGGCAGCTAGGCAACCCCGTTGCGCTCATGGTGTACGGCAAGCAGGTGGGCAAGATCGCCGATCTGGAGGCTGGCCTGCTGGCGTCACCCAAGGAAAAAGAGGTAGCCGAAGCTTACTTGCGCCGCGCCCAAGGCTTTGAAGCGCGCTTAAAAGACGTTGCTGCTGCGCTAGAGCTTGACCGTGCTCAAGCGCAGCAGCGACTGCGTGATTTGCGTGCGCAAAACGCTGACGGAGCGGCCATTTTGGCGGCCAACCGGGAGCTTGCAGCCTTGCCTCGCAATGTGGTGTCGGCCTGCAACTTGTGGGAGCAGCAAATGCAGGACAGCTGTGCCCGATCGCTGCCGTTGGGCGGCTTGCCGCAGTATTCTCAGCCTTTCGCTGGAGATCCAGACGGAACGCCGGAGGAGCGGGCGATTTTCTCCGATTCTCGGCGCAACTTTCTTGCCTTGATATTTTGCCTGATGGTTGGCACTGCAGGCCTCCCACATCTGCTGACGCGGTACTACACCTCGCCCACTGTAGCGCGCGCGCGGCGCTCAGTGGTGTGGATACTTTTTTTCATTGGCTTGCTGTACCTGAGCGCTCCTGCATTGGCCGTGCTGGTCAAGTATGAGGTCATGCATACCTTGGTGGGCGTTCATTTCGACGCATTACCGGTCTGGATCACGCAGTGGGCGCGCGTGGACGCGGCCCTTTTGTCAGTGGAGGACATGAATGTCGACGGCATCGTGCAATTCGGTGAAATTCGGCTGCGAGCCGACCTCATCATGCTGGCGACGCCAGAGCTGGGTGGTCTGCCTTATGTGGTCTCGGGGTTGGTGGCCGCAGGCGGCTTGGCTGCAGCTTTGTCAACAGCCGACGGTCTTTTGCTGACCATAAGCAATGCACTGATGCGGGATTTGTATTTCCATTCGCGTAAACGGCAGATTTCGCCTATCCAGCGGGTCATTTTGAGTAAGTTCGCGCTGCTCAGTGTGGCGCTGCTGGCGTCGTTTGTGGCGGCGCTTAAGCCAGCAGGTATTTTGCCGCTCGTGTCGGCGTCATTCTCGCTCGCAGCCTCGGCGTTCGTACCAGCAATGGTGCTGGGTATTTTTTGGCGTGGCACCACACGCCAGGGTGCCGTTGCAGGCATGTTGGGAGGGCTAGGGGTGTCTGCGTATTACCGGCTTTCCCACGTTCCTGCCTTGCAAGCGCTTGCTCCTTTTTGGCTGTCTCACGGGCTGTGGTTTGGTAGTCAGCCTGTTTCGGCAGGGGTGTTTGGGGTACCCGCTGGCCTCATGCTGGCGATACTGGTCAGTTGGTTAACTCGCTCAGCACAGGTCTACGGCGAGCCGCGTATCGGCACATAGTAAAAAGCCTGCCCCGATTTCTCGGGGCAGGCTTGGATGCATTTAACTCGCCGACGACGCTTAGAACTTATCCGTAAATAATGTTTATGTTCAGCTTGACTTTACGGAGCGCCATGATTGACGCAGCCAAGTTGTTCAATGCCATGAAGCTGCGATCAAGCTTCTCGTATCGCACCAGTAGCTTGCGAAATCGGTTGAACCAGCTATGTGCAACTTCGACCACCCAACGCCTGCCCTTCTTCGTCGGATCGCTTTTGAGTTCATTGGACTCTTG
>JBBSUJ010000092.1:0-10916 GCA_038235025.1 Burkholderiales bacterium | reverse complement strand
GGCTCCTGCATTGCGCCGGCATTCGCGGGAGATGGTGGAGGGGCTTCGCCCAAGAGCGCGGGCTATGGCTCTCTGAGGCATGCCTTGTTGCAGGCCGAGGGAGATGGCGTGGCGCTCCGCTTCGCTCAGTTGTTGGTAGCTGGTGTTTGGCATGGCTGTCCTCTCAATTCAGTAGTGTGTTGCACTTCACAATTGAGGCCGCCAGGCGCTGGAGGCCATTTTCATATGTATCCGTGCAAAACCGAGATGGATTGGCGCCATTGGAGAACGCATGAAACTCAATATTTCTACACAAATTTTCTAATGGCGTATTCCGCCCACTGATACCGCAAAAACACTACAGGTAGTGGTAGATGCTGCAAGCTGCACTAGATGTTGCGTTTTTTGGTTTATCCTTCACAGCCAGAAGCTAAGCCTAATGAGCAGTTCAATAGGTGGCTGAAACTGACCTGCGGCGGGGAGCAAGAGCGAGTTGATCCATCAACACAGGGCCTTCAGGTTTGGGTTCGGAAAAGCGTAGACGAAACCGAAAAAACGGTCTGTGGCTGCGAATTTCGACGACTTGCCGACACCGCCGGCAATCTGCTGGCTTTTTTTATGAGCCAGATTCATGCCGCTGTTGTAGGTGAATTGATTAGCGATAAAAAATGAGCCCCAACCAGTTGTGAACTTGGTGGGCACTTGTTGTGCAACCTGCCTTTTGCCCTGCTTAAAACCGCAGGCGTATGTTTTTATGCCGCCAGGTCATCACCTTCCTGGCGGTTTTTGTTTGCGAGATACACATGCTGGAATCCATCATCAAACGCGACGGCCAAATGGAGCCGTTCACGCCCTACAAGCTCAACCAATGGGGTCAATGGGCTGCACAGACTCTGAGCGACGAGGTGGACTGGCCGTCGGCGGTGCTGGAAACCGTCTCCGCCATGTCCACCACGGCCACGTCGCGGGAGCTGCAGCAGCAACTCATTCGCACTTGTCTGAATTTCGACACCTGGTCGTACAACCGCATGGCCGGTCGCTTGTACGCCACGCTGATTCGCAAGGATCTGTACCGCAACAACCGCCCCACAGTCCTTGAGCTGCACCGCAAGCTTCAGCAGTTGGGCTTTATGGAGGTGCTGGATTACTCTGAATCCGAGTACGCGGTTTTTCAGGAGTGGATCAACCACGAGCGCGACTTTGAATACGCGCACTACCAGTTGCATACGCATCTGACCAAATACGCCATTGCCGACCGGGTGCAGGGCGTGTTTTACGAGTCGCCCCAGTTCATCTATATGCGCATGGCGATGGCGCTGTCCGCGGACCAGCCACGCGAGCGCCGTATGCGCGATGTACAGCGCTTTTACGAGCACCTCTCCAAAAACCGCATCAACGCCCCCACGCCCAACCACGTCAACCTGGGCACACCGCTACGGGGCTATGCCAGTTGCTGCCTTTACACGGTAGGGGACAACGCACGCTCCATTGCGGTGGGCAACCACATCGCCAACACCATGACGTACATGAGTGCGGGCATTGGTGCACACATCGCCACGCGCTCGGTAAACGACCCCGTGCGGGGTGGCGCCATTCGCCATCAGGGCAAGCTGCCGTATTACCGCGCGCTGGTGGCCGAGGTGAAGTCGAACTTGCAAAACGGCCGCGGCGGGGCTTGCACCACGTACTTCCCTATTTTCGACCCTGAAGTGGACACCCTCCTGCGGTTGAAAAACCCCATGTCCACCGAGGACAGAAAAATCCGCGGTATGGATTATTCCTGGGGTGGCAACCGCTTTTTTGCGCGCAAAGTGGCAAAGAACGAAGATATTTTTCTCTTCAACTGCCATACCGCCCCGGACCTGCACGAGGCGCTTTACTGCGGGGATGAAACGCAATTCGAGTCCATCTACGAGCGTTATGCAGCAGACGACAGCTTCCCAAAAACCTGGTTGAGTGCGCGCGAATTGCTGATCACCGCCAGCAACGAGTGGAACGAAACCGGCCGCGTCTACGAGCACAACATCTCGGAGATGAACCGGCACACGCCTTTCAAAAACACGATTTTTTCGTCCAACCTTTGCGCCGAAATCGCCTTGCCCACAAGCGCGTACAACCACATCACCGAGCTGTATGCAGAGGACGATATTTCCTTTGTGGAAGTGCAGTTTATTGATGGCGTGCGCCGCCAAATTCCGGGAAAAGCCCAAGTACCCACGCAGCGTGGATTGGTGTGGCCGGATGATTTGCAGGCAGGCGACGCGGTGGACGGCTTGCCCATCGACGCGGTGCTGCGCCGCTCGGCACCCGAGGTAGCCACCTGCAATCTGGCCGGCATCGTGGTTTCCAACGTCGAGTCCGAAGAACAGTACGCCGAAGTGGCTTACTACGCGCTGCTGATGATCGACAAGTGCATTCATCTGGCGCACTACGAGCTGCCCCAAGTGGGCGTTACCTCGCGCCAACGACTGAACGCCGGCGTTGGCATTCTGGGTCTGGCGCATTTGATGGCAAAGAACAGCAAGCGCTATACCGACCAGGCTGGCAAGCAGTTCATCCATGAAGTGGCAGAGCGCCACCACTACCACCTGCTGCGCGCCAGCCTGAAACTGGGCAAAGAGTTAGGAAACGCGCCCTGGATGCACAAAACGCGCTGGCCCCAAGGCTGGTTGCCCACAGACACCTGCAACCCGCATGTCGACAAAATTGCGCCCTTCACCACGCGCTATGACTGGGAAGCGCTGCGCCGCGAGATCGTCGCCAACGGCGGTATCCGCAACTCGGTATTGGTGGCACATATGCCCACTGAAACGTCGGCTAATGCGTCAGGCACGACCAATGGCCTGTACCCGGTGCGCGAGCTGACGCTTATCAAGACCGACAACCAGCGGGTGAATTACTGGGCCGCGCCCGAAGGCGACACCTTGGGTGAGCACTACCAATCTGCCTGGGATATTCCCGCGCGGGACATGACCGAGCTCTACGCCATCGTGCAGAAGTGGACCGACCAGGGCATATCGGCAGATTTCTACCGCCGCGTGATCGGCGATGCCTCCATCGCCTCCACCGAGCTGATTGAGGATTACCTCTACCGCGTCAAGCTTGGCCTCAAGTCCAAGTACTACATGAACCAGAAAACGTCCAACGGTATGAAGGCTGTCACCGACTCGGCAGCCGATGCAGCGCCTGCAACGGCTGCAATGCCTGCCGCCACCGCGCCTGTAGCCACCACGGCTGACATGCAAGACAGCGACTGTGAAGCTTGCTCTCTCTGATATGCAAGCGACTCCGAACACCACCACCGCCATGACCACCACCGTCTTCAATTACGACAAGACCGACTACCAGAAGCCTTTGCTGTTGCTAGGCCAGAACCCTGGACTGTTTGACACCGTCAACCGCCACTATCCCGAAATCTGGAAGCTGTACAAAGCGCAAAAATCGCTGGACTGGGACGAAAACGAGTTCAACTACTCGTCGTGCAATGCAGATTTCAAGTCGTGCTCGCGTGCCACCTATGACATGATGATCAAGACCCTGGCATGGCAGTGGGAGGCCGACTCGGTCGCCTCGCGGGCCATTGCGCCAGTGATGGCACCCTTCATCACGTCCAGCGAACTCTGGGCCGCCTGGCAGCGCGTGTCGGACAACGAGGTACTGCACGCCGCCACCTACTCCGAGATCGTGCGCAACTCGTTTGATGACCCCAGCGTCATCCTGGACGAAATCCTGCGCGTGCAGGAATCGCACGACCGTCTGAGCGAAGTGGCCCGTGCGTTTCGCACCGGCTACGAGGCCTCGCACAAATACGCCTTGGGTCAAATACCCAACGACCAGTCCACCTACAACGCCGTGTTCATGACCATCACGGCCTTGGTGTGCATGGAACGTATCCAGTTCATGGCCAGCTTTGCCGTGACCTTTGCCATTTGCGACACGGGCCTGTTCCAACCCATCGGTAAGGCCGTGCAAAAGATCGCGCAGGACGAGCTTGAAATCCACGTCGAACTCGACTGCGCCGTGATTCGCAACGAACTGACCACCGAGCGCGGCCAGACCGCGTTCATCCAGTGCCGTGAGCAGATCCAGAAGATGATTGAAGAAGTAGTGGACAGCGAGTTGCGCTGGATTGGCTACCTCTTCTCGGAAGGACGCGAACTGGTCGGCGTGAACGCTGATCGCCTTTCAGCCTGGACTTTGTACTGCGCCAAAGATGTCTACCAGCTCTTCGGCCTGACCACCGAACGCTACGCGCTGCCCACGCACAACCCGCTCAAGTTCATGGAGAAATGGCTCAACATCTCCAAAACGCAGGCCTCGCCGCAAGAGCAGGACATTGCCGCCTACAAAGTCGGCGTCATGCGCCGCACCGACGAGAACCAAGTGTTCGAAGTCGATTTCTGATTCGTTAACCCCACCCATTCAGCAGGAAAAAATCTCATGGAAATCATCATCTACGGCAAAGAAGGCTGCATCCTCTGCGACAAGACCCGCATGCTGTGCCAGATCCAGTCCCTTCCCTTTCAGTACCTCACCGTGGGCAGCGACATCACCGTGGAAGCACTCCAGGCCAAGGTAGGCGAGCCGGTGCGCAGCCTGCCGCAAATTTTTGTTCAGCGCGATAGCGCCAACGACTATGTGGGTGGGTACGAAGCCTTGCGTGACATGCTGAAGACCAGCGGCGCGCGCGCACAAGCGGTGGCTTACTGAACGCACGCCACAAAAGCACTCCGAGCCACGCAGGCGAAGAGTGCAGTCCATGAAAGAAACTTGATTCTCCCGATGAAGAGAATCTGAGAAAGCCAAGGCAAAAACCTTCTAAATTGATAGCTATCAGCGCTTTATGGATAAGCGCTAGAGGGCTATTGGGCTTGTAATTTCGCTCGCCCGGGCACCATCATCACGGAGCCGGTGTGGCGCTGTTTGGAGAAGGCGCTCACAACCGTGGGGACCGCGTTGTGAAGACGGTTCCTCCTCACGAAACCGCGGTCCTGCGCAACTCTTGCCAGTCCCAAATTGAGTGAGCGAGCGAAGACACATCGCCCCACCCCATCACGTCACTTCACGTCACTTCACGTCACTTCACTTCACGTCACGCGTGCACGTCCATCGCCGCGTGCACCCAGTCTTCGGGCGCTCGCCAGTTCTCCATCCAGCTCGGAACCAGTTCTGCCGACATGGGCCTTGCAATGGCGTAGCCTTGTGCCAATTCGCAGCCCAGGGCCAACAACTGCACGCCGTGGGCATACGTTTCAACGCCCTCCGCGATCACGGGCCGGTTGAAGGCCAATGCAAGGCCGATGACGCCCTTGACGATAGACAGGTTGCAGGCGTCGCCCAGCATGTCGCGGATAAAGCTTTGGTCTATTTTGAGCATATCCACCGGCAAGCGGCGCAAGTAGGTCAAGGACGAATAGCCGGTACCAAAATCATCCAACGAGAAAGTCACGCCCAGCTGGTGAAAGTCCGCCATGATTTTTTGCACCGCGTTCATATCCTCAAGCGCACTGGTTTCCAGAATCTCCAACTCCACCATGCCGGGGTCCAAGTGGGGAAAGCGGGCCAACAGTGCGGCCAGCTTGGTGGCGAACTGCTTGTCCAGAAACTGGCGCGCGCTCAGGTTGATGCTGACGGGCAGCTTCAGACCGGCCTGGTTCCAGGCGTCGAGTTGCTGGATCGCCGTCTCCAGCACCCAGGCGCCCACGCCCTCGCACAGCGGGTGGTGTTCAATCACCGGTAAAAAATGGCAGGGCGCCGGCAAACCCCGCTCAGGGTGCTGCCAACGGATCAGCGCCTCGACTCCCACCACAGCGCCGCTGCGCATATGAACCTTGGGCTGGTAGCGCAGAACAAATTCCTGCTGTTCAAGCGCCAGTGCCATGCGGGCTTGTTCTTTGGTGCGGGTCTTTACCTCCACCTCTTGCGCGGCATCAAACATATGAAACCGGTTTTTGCCGCTGCGCTTGGCTTCGTACATGGCGAAGTCGGCATGGCGCATGAGCTGGTCTGCGTCCACATCGTCGTGGGGATACAGGGCCACCCCAACGCTTGCGGTGACTGATTTTTTGTCACTGCCAATACACACGGGCTGCGCGCACGCCTGCGGCACCCGGTTCACCAATTGCGCGCAGTCTTCCACGCATTGCAGATCGGTCAGTACGATGACAAATTCATCCCCGCCAATGCGGGCCAGCGTATCGCCCTCGCGCAGCACCCCGCGCATTTGGTGGGAGATGGCCACCAGCATTGCGTCACCAGCGCTGTGTCCAAAAGCATCGTTGACCGACTTGAAACCATCAATATCCAGATACAGCACGGCCAGCATTTGATCGTGCCGCTGGCAATTCACCATCGCCTGCTGCAGGCGGTCTGACAAAAGCAGCCTGTTGGGCAAGTTGGTCAGCGCATCAAAGTGCGCGCCCTGCTCAAGTTGCTCTTGGTGCAATTTGAGCGGGGTGATGTCCGAAAGCATCGCCACATAGTGGGTGATGACCCCTTTCGTCTCGCACACGCTGCTCACCGTGAGAAGCACAGAGTAAGCGCTGCCATCCTTGCGGCGGCTCCACACTTCGCCCCGCCACTCGCCATGGCGCACCAGCGCGCAGCGCATGGCTCTGAACACCGTATAACTTTGCGTGCCGGATCGAAACGTCAGCGGGCTCCTTCCCAGAACTTCGTCGTGTCCGTAACCCGTGATGCGGGTAAAGGCCTCGTTGACATCCACGATCAGGCCCTGCGCATCCGTAATAAGAATGCCCTCGCTCGTGGCGGAAAACACTTTGGACGTAAGCCGTAACTGCGCCTCTGCCAGCTTTTGGCCAGTGATATCGCGGGCGATTTGGAGGCGCCGATCACTTTGCCCCAACTGTCGCGTATGGGGGAAATGGTCACCGACACATTGATCAACCGACCGCTTTTGCACATCCGGGTCGTCTCGAAATGGTCGAGCGTTTCGCCCGCCCGAATTCTGCCGAGAATGTATTGCTCCTCGCCTGGGCGATTTGGCGGCAACAGCACTTCCATACTGCTGCCCAACATTTCTTCTGCGGTGTAACCAAATATTTTGGTGGCGGCCGGGTTCCAGCTGGTCACCACGCCATGCACGGTTTTACTCACCACTGCATCGTCCGTGGACCTCAAAATGGCATTGGACAACCGGGCTGCGGCCTCCAGATGAACTTTCTGCGTAATGTCGCGGGCGATTTTGGACAGCCCCACCACCACACCATTGCGGTCGCGTATGGGCGATATGGTCACCGACACTTTGATGCGATAGCCATTCTTGTGCAGCCGCTCGGTTTCAAAATGGTCTACGTGGTGGCCGCTCAGCACCTGCTGCAGGATGCGCGCTTCCTCATGTATCAGCTCCGGCGGAAACAACACCAAGATGGACTTGCCCAGCATTTCCTGCTGGATGTAACCAAATATGGATTGCGCGCCTGAATTCCAGCTCATCACCAGCCCGTCCAGGGACTCACTGATGACGGCGTCGTCCGAGCTTTGCACAATGGCCTGGAAATGCTCCAGCGTGTGATCGAGGGCCCGTGCAGCGTCCTTCGCCCCACCGGTTCTCAAGATGTCCGAGAACAAATGTTTGACCATGCTGCTCGCCCTTCCTTACACTCAGGCGTCCCAGTCTAGGCGCTTCACATGGGATTGCAAACAGGGCGCGAGCCGATGGCGCGTTTCACAAAGGCGCAGGGCGCTGCACAGGCGGGCCACGTAGCCCGCAATTGCGCCGCTCGCTAAAACTGTATCCCGCGCAAAACCGGCGCGCAGCCATAGGGGCTGCAGCAGCCATAACCGCCGCAGAAGCCCGCAGGTAAAAAATGAGTCAAATACGCCTCTAGCGCTTATCAGGCAATGGTATTTTGCTATTATTTTCGGTGCTATCTTGTCCTACGGCCAGGGCGGAAAGCGGACGACGCTCTACATCGCTACACTGGAAAGTTGTAACTTCAACGCTAAGGAAACTCCATGAAAACTCTCCCCTTCGCCCTCAAATCCGCCATCGCCGCCGCTGGTATTGCGGCCCTCGCCGGCTGCTCCATGATGGGCATGTCAAAGGACACCGCTTCCTTCTCCGCCAAGATGTCGGGCGCCAACGAAGTACCTGCCAACATGAGCGCCGGCACTGGCATGGTGGAAGCCAAGCTCGACAAAAAGACCAGCGTACTGAACTGGACTGTGACCTATTCCGGCTTGACCGGTCCCGCCAAAGCAGGCCACTTCCACGGCCCTGCCATGGCAGGCGCCAACGCTGGTGTAGCCGTGCCGTTCGCTGGCTCGGTTGAGAGCCCCATCAAAGGCGAGGCCACCCTCACCGCTGCCCAAGTGCAAGATTTGATGGCCGGCAAGATGTACGCCAACATCCATACCGCAGCGCACCCAGGCGGCGAAATTCGCGGCCAGTTGACCCCCGGCATGTAAGCCTGCGCGGTGGCCAGTCCACCGCCCGCTGTTCGCTGCTAAGCGCTGAAACATCGCTACAGCCCCAAAATCGCCACGTTGTTACGTGGCGATTTTTTTGGCCGCAACCACCGCCGCAACGTGCAAACTTGGCACTTGGCACTTGGCGTGACACGCTCCTTGGCGTCTGGATAGCTAGCACGCACTAACGCACCAACCGCCATTGCGAGACACGACTGGCCACTTCCAGATATTGGCAGCCCCCTTCGAACCCTCTTCGAACCCCCTTCGAACCCTCTCCGAATCACCTCCCAGCCACTACCCGAGCCAAGCTGCATGAACGCTGTAGAAATCGAAGCCGCCATTTCCGACCTGGCCGAACAAGCCTTCGACGCCGCTGAATTCCCGTATGCGTTCCTGGCCGCCTTTGGCAACAAAGACACCACGCTCAAGCGCCTGCGCAGCGGCAACAACAACGCATCTGATGTGGCGGGCGGCGTGCTTCAGCGCAGCAACATCCACATCGCCGTATGCGCGGCGGGCGAAGTGGGCGCCACGCTACAGGCCCTGCGCGCCAGCCCGGCCACCACCAAGGCCGAAGCCAAATTCATTCTGGCTACCGACGGGCTCACGCTCGAAGCTGAAGAGCGCGTCAGCCATGCCGACGGCGGCGAAACCATTGCCTGCGCCTACCCCGACTTTCCCAACCACTTCGGCTTCTTTTTGCCGCTGGCCGGTATCTCCACCATTCAGGAGATCAAGGACAACCCCATCGACATCCGCGCCACCGGCCGGCTTAACAAGCTGTATGTCGAGCTGCTGCGCGAGAACCCCGAATGGGCCGCCGAGCACCGCCGCAGCGACATGAACCATTTCATGGCGCGGCTGGTGTTTTGCTTTTTTGCCGAAGACACCCACATCTTCAACGGCGATGGCCTGTTCACCCGCACCGTAGAGCAGTACAGCGAGCGCGATGCCTCCAACACGCACGAAGTGCTGGGCGACATCTTTCGCGCCATGAACGTCAACACCCGGCACAACGGCATGCTCGACGGCCGCCACCGCGCCGCCGCCGGCCTGCGCCCGTGGGCCGACCAGTTTCCGTATGTGAACGGCGGCCTGTTCAGCGGCAGCACAGAAGTGCCACGCTTTACCCGCATGGCCCGCACCTACCTGCTGCACGCCGGCAACCTGAACTGGCGCCAGATCAACCCCGACATCTTCGGCAGCATGATTCAGGCCGTGGCCGACGACGACGAGCGCGGCGCCCTGGGCATGCACTACACCAGCGTGCCCAA
This sequence comes from Burkholderiales bacterium, assembly GCA_038235025.1. Lineage (GTDB taxonomy): Bacteria > Pseudomonadota > Gammaproteobacteria > Burkholderiales > Burkholderiaceae_C > Simplicispira. Next base: position 1,230 of record JBBSUJ010000092.1, on the reverse strand, counting down.
CATATTGAAGGTGCTCAACCCGCTGTTTCTGGACGACCTGCGCACCGCTTTGCAGGAGGCCGGCGACAACAAAGCCAAGCTGCTGAATTTGCGCAAACGCATGGCCCGCATTCGCGTGTTCGATCCGGCATGCGGGTCGGGCAACTTTTTGGTGATTGCGTACAAGCAGATGCGCGAAATCGAGGCCGTCATCAACGCCCGGCGGGGTGAATCGCAACTTTCCACCGCCATCCCGCTCACCAACTTTCGGGGCATCGAGCTGCGCGACTTTCCGGCGGAGATCGCCCGGCTGGCGCTGATCATTGCCGAGTACCAATGCGATGTGCTTTACCGCGGGCAAAAGGATGCGCTGGCGGATTTTTTGCCGCTGGATGCGCAGAACTGGATCGTTTGCGGGAATGCGCTGCGGCTGGATTGGTTGAGCTTGATGGACGCGAATCGCACCGGCGTCAAGCTGGTGTCCGACGACTTGTTTGAGACGCCACTGGATCAGACAGAAATCGACTTCAAGAATGAATGCGGCGAGACCTTCATTTGCGGGAATCCGCCTTATCTCGGAAGCAAGTGGCAGTCACCGGAGCAAAAATCTGATCTGGCCGCTGTGTTTGCCAGGCACGGTGCTGGTTGGAAGACTCTCGGCTATGTAGCGGGGTGGTTCATGAAGGCCGCAGACTACGGCGCTAAGACTTCTGCAACGACGGCATTCGTATCGACAAACTCAGTTTGCCAAGGGGTACAGGTTCCTATTCTTTGGCCGCTTGTATTCGCTACCGGGCATCAGATAGTTTTCGCGCATACCTCTTTCAAGTGGGCGAACCTCGCCAGCAGCAATGCTGGAGTCACGCTGGCAATTGTTGGCATCTCAAAAAATCCGACTCAGCTAAGAACCATTTTTGCAAGCGACGAGAAGAATGAAATCCGTGCGAAGCAGGTTTCTAATATCAACGCCTATCTCATCCCAGGGATTGACGTTGTCATCGAACCCCTACGAGCATCAAAGAGTGGATGCGCTTATGTGGACTTGGGAAACATGCCCAAGGATGGTGGCAACTTGCTTCTATCCGCATCTGAAGCTGAACAAGCAACTGCGCTAGGGATGTCCTGCATAACTCCCTGCGGTCTGTGATAGCGCGGCCTCGGGCGGTTCTCTGCGTTGCTTTTCTTGCCAATAGCACGGCTATTGGCTGCAAAAAGACGCCTTGCGCCCCATCCCGATCCGCACCATCACAT
>JBBSUJ010000091.1:0-11028 GCA_038235025.1 Burkholderiales bacterium | reverse complement strand
TTCAGTTGGTTAGAATACCGGCCTGTCACGCCGGGGGTCGCGGGTTCGAGTCCCGTCCACTCCGCCAGATTTAAGCCCTTTCAAGTTGTATAACTTGCAAGGGCTTTTCTTCTGCGTAGATTTCTTCTTGGGTGGTTTGGTGCTGCGAAAGCGTTCACAAGGCGTGCGGTAGGTAGCTGGTGTGATTCAGTTTTCCTTTGCAGACGGTTTTCCGGTTAGTTTCAAGGTTTCGACCCCATCGTCTAGAGGCCTAGGACATCACCCTTTCACGGTGAGTACCGGGGTTCGAATCCCCGTGGGGTCGCCAAGTTGTAGCGCTTGGCTTGTGTGACGAGAGTCATTGCAAGCGAAAAGCTGCCTGCCAGGAGTGGTAGTTCAGTTGGTTAGAATACCGGCCTGTCACGCCGGGGGTCGCGGGTTCGAGTCCCGTCCACTCCGCCAGATTTCTGTTCAGCGGCCCGTTGTGGCCGCTTTTTTTTCTTTTGGTTATACATCTGGCGACCTTCAGCCGTTAGCCTGAATTTGGTATTCTGGATACAAGTAAATTTGTCGATGTGCGGCGCTTCGAGTTGACGTTGCATCGCTGCATCGCCCGCAGGTATGCTACTGGGTATGCGCCTGCTTTTCGATTCTTTCTGGCGTGCTTTGGGCTACTGCCTGCACCCGCGCGTTCTTTCCCTCTCGCTCTTGCCCCTGTTAATCATGGCGGCTCTGGCGTGGATTGTTAGCCATTTCTACTGGGATGCTGCGGTACAAAGCGTCGCAGAATGGATTACCGCCTCTGGGCTCCTGCGCCAAGTTTGGGACTGGTTGGGCCAGCTTGGTGGCGGAAACTTCGCCACTGTACTTGCGCCATTATTGGTATTGGCTGCGGCGGTACCAGTGATCGTGATTTTGTGTTTGTTGGGAGTCGCCGCATTCATGACTCCGGCTTTGGTAGCGCTGGTCGCGCGTAGCCGTTTTTCCGCTTTACAGAAGCGCCAAGGTGCATCTTTCTGGCAAAGCTTGTGGTGGTCTCTTGGCTCTTCGCTGATGGGGCTTCTGGCGATCGCGGTTTCATCGCCGTTGTGGTTGATACCGCCTCTCATTTTGATAGTACCGCCGTTGATCTGGGGCTGGTTGGCGTACAGGGTCATGGCTTTTGATGCGTTGGCCGAGCACGCCAGCCGCCAAGAGCGCCAAGTGCTTTTGCGGCGTCACAGAATGCCACTTCTGATAATCGGACTTTTGACCGGATATTTAGGAGCTGCGCCCGCAATCGTCTGGGCTTCAGGCGTATTTTTCGCGGCCGCTTTTTTCGTGCTGATCCCGCTGGGCATCTGGATCTACACCATGGTCTTTGCTCTCTCTTCACTCTGGTTTGCCCATTATTGCCTCGCAGCCCTTGGTCAACTTCGAGAAGCGGAAGGTTTGATGCTGCTTCCGCCTACCCGAGACCACTTGGGTGCGCATGCGAGCGCGTCAGAACTCGCCTCCCGCACCCCAAAGAAAATGCGTAAAGCCCGCAAGAGAAAAAAAGGGAATATATGAGCCTAGCGTGGGGCCTGATTGTGGTGGGCGACGAGATTTTGTCGGGAAAGCGGCTGGACAAGCACCTGACCAAGGTGATTGAGTTGCTCGACGAACGTGGGTTGGCTTTGACTTGGACAGAGTACGTGGGTGACGCGCCCCAGCGCATCACAGCGACGCTAAAACGGGCTTTTGATTCTGGCGACGTTGTTTTTTGTACCGGGGGAATAGGCGCTACACCTGACGACCACACAAGGCTGTGCGCTGCGCAGGCCTTAGGTGTCGAGCTCGCACTACACGCCGGCGCATTGGCTTTGATTGAAGAGCGAATGCGAGACTTGGCAAGTGAGCAGAGGGAGGTTTACGAACCCAACCGCGCTGACAACTTGCACCGTCACAACATGGGAATATTCCCAGTGGGTGCTACCTTGATTCCCAATCCGTACAACAAAATTCCCGGGTTTTCTTGTGCGGGTTCGGTGCAGGGTGCCGTGCACTTTGTGCCAGGTTTTCCGGTCATGGCGTGGCCTATGCTGGAGTGGGTGCTCGACACGTGCTACGCCAGAGAATTCCATTTGGAACCTCGCTCTGAAAAATCCGTGATCGTGCTCGGTCAGCAAGAATCGGTACTGACGCCGTTGATGCTCGAGATCGAGCGACAACACCCGAATGTTTCAGTCTTTAGTTTGCCAAGCGTGGCCCACCCGGTATATGGCAAGCATATTGAGCTTGGCGTGAAAGGGCGTCAAGATTTGATACCTGCGGCGTGGCAGACGTTGCTCTCTGGGTTGCACCAAATAGGAGCAATCCTGGGCCCTGAATTGGTGCGGTAAAAACAACAACACTAAGCCGTAAATGGCTGCACCAAAATAGTGCAATTTCGATCCTTGTCTTCAACGAAGCAATCGATTAGGGCTGGCACGCAACGTGCTAAATTTGGTCGAGACTTTATTTTTAACCGTGATGTACGCAGGAGATTCAAATGGCAAAGACCGTTGCAGAAGTGATGACGATGGTGAAAGAAAACGAAGTGAAGTTTGTTGACTTTCGGTTTACCGACACCCGCGGGAAGCAGCACCACACTACGGTTCCGGTGTCGCACTTCGATGAAGAAAAGTTCGCATCGGGTCATGCGTTTGACGGGTCGTCAATTGCCGGTTGGAAGGGTATCGAGGCATCGGACATGCAGCTGATCCCCGATCCATCGTCCGCCAACATTGATCCATTTTTTGAGGAGACTACCCTCATCATGACGTGCGACGTCATCGAGCCAAGCGACGGTAAAGCCTATGACCGCGATCCGCGCTCCATCGCCAAACGTGCTGAGGCGTACCTGAAAGCGTCCGGCTTGGGAGACACAGCGTACTTCGGTCCTGAACCTGAATTTTTCATTTTTGACGGCGTGCGCTGGAGCAATGAGCCGGGTAATGTCAGCATCGAGATTGATGAGTACGAAGCTCCGTGGAATACCGGAACCAAGCTTGAAGGAGGCAACCGAGGCCACCGCCCAACGGTAAAAGGTGGATATTTCCCTGTTCCTCCAGTCGATAGCACGCATGACATGCGCGCCGAAATGTCGTTGATTCTTGAGTCGGTAGGAATTCCGGTCGAGGTGTTTCACCACGAAGTGGGCGGGGCAGGTCAAAACGAGATTGGTACCCGCTTCAGCACGCTGGTAGAGCGTGCTGACTGGACTCAGCTTCAGAAGTATGTAGTGCACAACGTAGCCAATGCATATGGCAAAACTGCCACGTTTATGCCTAAACCTTACGCGGGGGATAACGGTTCAGGTATGCACGTCCACCAGTCGGTCTGGAAGGACGGCAAAAACCTGTTCGCCGGCGATGGCTACGCGGGGCTGTCAGATTTCGCGCTTTATTACATCGGTGGCATCATCAAACATGCGCGCGCGCTCAATGCTATTACCAATCCCGGTACCAACAGCTACAAGCGCTTGGTTCCTCATTTCGAGGCACCGGTAAAGCTGGCTTACTCTGCCAAGAATCGCTCGGCGTCTATTCGAATCCCTTACGTGGCGAACCCCAAAGGGCGTCGTGTAGAGGCGCGATTCCCTGACCCGCTAATGAATCCGTATCTCGGGTTTGCTGCCTTGTTGATGGCGGGGCTGGACGGCGTTGAAAACAAAATTCATCCCGGCGAAGCGGCTACGAAAGACCTCTATCACCTGCCCCCTGAGGAGGACAAGCTGGTACCCACCGTGTGTCACAGTCTGGACCAGGCGCTGGAAGCGTTGGATGGGGATCGCTCTTTTCTTACCAAAGGCGGAGTTTTTAGTGACGGCATGCTGGATGCCTACATTGACTTGAAGATGGGCGAAGTCACACGTTTCCGCCAAGCAGTGCATCCAGTCGAATTTGATATGTACTACTCACTGTAACTCTTGAGCTAGGTGGGTAAGCAGAAAAGGCGGCTTCGGCCGCCTTTTCCTTGGTGTAGATGGTGCTGCCCTGCACCATAGGGTTGCTTGGGTCTGCGAGCCCTACAGCAGACCGCCTGAGTCGTGCCAATGTTATCGGCGATACTAAATGCACGAAAAGCGTTATTAGGATGTTCACATGAAAAAAACAGTTCTCCCTCTGTTGGCAGCTGGCGCGATACTGGTGCTCAGCGCGAACGCCGCTTGGGCGCAAGATCGTATTTACCGCTGCGGAAACGAGTACACCAACAATGAGGCCACGGCCAAAGAACGGGGCTGCAAAGTGGTCGAAGGTGGGAACGTAACTGTCATACAGGGTACCAAGCCCGCCGCCGCGCGCAGTAGCAGTCCAGATGCTGGCGCCAAAACTGCGAGTTCCCCGCCGTCCGCGCCGCGGGTTAGCGCAAACGATCAACGTGCCCGCGACGCAGACGCGCGTGCCATTTTGGAGTCGGAGCTTAAAAAAGCGCAAGACCGGTTCGTTGAGCTTAAAGCGGAATACAACGATGGTTCACCCCAGCGCAACGCGCTCGATCTGCGTAATCCGCAGCAATATATGGAGCGAACAGCGGGGCTCAAGGACTCTCTTTCAAGAGCCGAGTCGGATGTAGGCGGCATTCAGCGTGAAATTGAACGTCTTGGCCCGTCGAAGTAACAGGCATCCTCTCTAAGTTAGCGATGGGTCTTCCGACGCCTGACATCTGCCGGAGTTTTCAGGCATTCGACTTGCTGTCGGTCCACGTGGCAGTTTTGGACCACACCGGCACAGTGCTATACGCCAACGCTGCGCTGGAGCAGACACTGGGGTTTTCGCGCCGGACTTTGGTCGGCACGGATTTTTCCCTCTTCTTTACCGAACCTGCCTTGATTCGCACGGCGTTGGTGGGCGCGAGTCGCAACGAGTTTTCTGCTCTTAAATTTGAGGCATTGCTGAAACGCGCGCAGCAAGATGGTGTGCCAGTGCATGTCAGCGTCTCCCACGAGGAGCCTGCCGCGCCGGTACTCATCGAGCTGTGGCCATTGGAGCAGCAGGCGCGCCAAGACCGTGAGGAGCGGCTGCTGGAGCAGGCGCAGGCGCACAAGGAGTTGATCCGAAATTTGGCACACGAGATCAAGAACCCGCTAGGCGGTATTCGTGGTGCCGCTCAATTACTGGAGCTAGAGCTGGACAGTCCAGAGCTCGGCGAATACACCGAAGTCATCATTCACGAAGCCGATCGCCTCCAGTTGCTGGTCGACCGATTGCTGGCACCGCATCGTCACCCACATCAGGTCGGCGACGTCAATATTCATGAAGTTTGTGAGCGTGTGCGCTCACTGGTGCTGGCTGAACATCCGCGCGGGCTGCGTGTAGTGCGTGACTATGACACTTCGATACCGGAGTTTCGAGGAGACCGTTCGCAACTGATCCAGGCGGTGTTGAACATCGTGCAGAACGCTGCCCAGGCTTTGACCGAGCAGACGGCTGGAGGAGACGCTTGCGTGACGCTGAAGACGCGCATCGCTCGGCAGGTCACTTTTGGCCGCCAGCGGTACAAGCTGGCATTGGAATTGCATGTCATCGACAACGGCCCAGGCGTGCCCGATGCCCTTCGGGACAGAATTTTCTATCCACTGGTATCGGGGCGCAATGGGGGATCAGGCTTGGGACTAACGCTCGCGCAAACGTTCGTGCAGCAACACCGTGGCCTGATTGAATGCGAAAGTGCGCCGGGGCGCACCGCTTTCCGAATTTTGATACCGCTGCCTTGAGCTCCGATGGTTCGCAACTGAGACTCCTTATGAAGCCGATCTGGATAGTAGATGACGACCCTTCGATCCGCTTCGTGCTAGAGAAAGCACTTGCGCGTGAGAACATGGCGACGCGCAGCTTCTCCCATCCAGGGGAGGTGCTTGAAGCTCTCTCAGCTTTGACAGACGCAAGCGATCCAGCAGAGCCGCCACAAGTGCTGGTGAGTGACATTCGTATGCCGGGGGGCTCTGGGCTGAAACTATTGGAGCAGGTCCACACGATTCAGCCTGGCCTGCCAGTCATCATCATGACGGCGTACTCGGACCTCGACAGCGCGGTGTCTGCCTTCCAACGGGGCGCATTTGAATACCTTCCCAAACCTTTCGACCTGACCAAGGCGGTGGCGCTGATCCGCCGTGCTGTGCAGGAAAGTCAGCGTGAAGACGTAGCGCTTGAGAGTGCGGAACTTGCCCCCGAAATGCTAGGCCAAGCGCCAGCCATGCAGGACGTGTTCCGGGCCATCGGTCGCTTGAGTCAGAGCCAGGTGACCGTGTTGATCACCGGGGAGTCGGGTTCAGGCAAAGAACTGGTGGCCCGGGCTTTGCACAAGCATTCGCCGGTATCGGGCGGTCCATTTGTCGCCATCAACACGGCCGCCATTCCAAAAGACCTTTTGGAGTCCGAGCTTTTTGGCCATGAGCGCGGCGCGTTCACTGGCGCTCAAACACAGCGCCGCGGGCGCTTCGAGCAGGCCGAGGGCGGCACGCTGTTTCTGGATGAAATTGGCGATATGCCATTTGACCTGCAAACCCGCTTGTTGCGTGTTTTGTCTGACGGGCAGTTTTACCGAGTGGGCGGGCACAGCGCCGTGAGATCTCATGTGCGTGTGATCGCCGCAACGCACCAACATCTGGAGCAGCGCGTTAAAGATGGCAGATTCAGGGAAGACTTGTTTCACCGCTTGAACGTCATCCGACTTCGTCTGCCGGCGCTGCGGGAGCGCCTGGAAGACATTCCAATGTTGACGCGCCACTTCCTTCAAGTCAGTGCGCGCCAACTGGGAGTCGATCCCAAAAGGATTGCCGAGCCCGCTTTGGCCCGATTGGCGAAGTTCTCGTTCCCGGGCAACGTGCGCCAACTTGAGAACGTGTGCCATTGGCTGACGGTCATGGCACCTGCTCAGACCATTTCTCTGCAGGATTTACCGCCTGAAGTACTGGTTGTGGCTGACAACGGAACGGAGAGTCGGGCACGTTTTGCATCGTATGAGCTGGCACAAGCCGTGGGTACAGCTAAAGAGTTTTCGGTGCGCGTTGATGATGGTTGTGCATCAAGCGGCGAAGTCTTTTCAAGCGGTACCTCGGCTTCCTCGGTCCGCTCTGTTGATGGGGTGCTAAGCGATGCCTCTGCAGTAGTAGGCGCCCCCAGCGAACTCCAGGAATGCGCGAGCAGACCGTGGGAAACGCTTCTTTTGCAGGACGTTGCCGAACTTTTAAAGGCGGGGCAAACGGGTATCTGGGATCGTTTGTCGCAGCGCTTCGAGTCGTGCCTTATTGTTTCCGCCTTGGATGCCACACATGGCAGGCGCATGGAATCTGCACAGCGCCTGGGCATCGGCCGCAACACCATCACCCGAAAAATTCAGGAGCTGGGTCTGGGTGCTAAAATTTAAGTAAAAATGGCATCTAGCGCTTACGGGGTCTAGGTATCGCGCTATTAAATTTGAATGATATTAGCAGGAGCTTTGTCGTTTCATCTCCGGTGCCGACCACGCGTCTACGTCCTACGCCCCGCTCAGCGCCGGTCGCACCTTCGCGTTGAAGCGCACCTCTCAGAATAGGTCTATCTAACCAACAAGGAGATAGCAATGTCTGACGAACTTGATGCGAACCGCGACCCGATTACAAATGAACCGGGTGCCCACCCTGTAGGCACCGGTCTGGGTGCCGCAATGGGCGGGGCCGCTGTGGGCGCCGCAGCGGGCGCCTTTGGAGGTCCGTTGGGCGCGGCTGTAGGCGGTGTGGTCGGTGCCGTAGCGGGCGGCTTGGCCGGCAAGGCTGCAGGCGAAGCGGTCAACCCAACAGATGAAGAAGCGTACTGGCGCGGTGCCTATCGGGACGAGCCTTACTACGCCGACGGCCGTACTTACGATGATTACCACCCAGCCTATGCGCTTGGCTGGCAATCGGTTGGCGTGTACGAAGGGCCGTTTGAAACGGTAGAGCCAAGCTTGCGGGATCGCTGGGCAACGGACCGGGCCAGTTCACGTATGGACTGGCCTGAAGCGCGTGAAGCGACGCGCGCTGCCCGCGACCGTGCGACCACGGCTGGCTCCATGAATTCGGCTGGCCCCAGCAACCCGAGCCTCGCCGATAGCACCATGGACCACGATGACATCGTTGACGTGCTGAACGACTTGTTGGAAACTAGCCGGGACGGGGAGTATGGTTTTAAAACTTCTGCTGAGCATGCCAAGGCTGCAGAGGTCAAAAGTTTGCTGACTCGTCGTGCGAGTGACTGCGTAGCCGCCTCTGCTGAGCTCGTGCAGGCAGTTCGTCAGCATGGCGGGGAGGCTGCAGATGGCGGGACGGCCGGAGGCGCAATGCACCGCGGCTGGGTTGCAGTGAAAACTGCGTTCTCGAGCATGGACGACAAGGCGGTTCTCGAAGAATGTGAGCGCGGAGAAGACTCGGCTGTGGCCAGTTACCGCAAAGCGCTGAAGCATCCTTTGCCTCCAAGCCCACGCACTCTGGTGGAGCGACAGGCGGCAGGTGCCCAGCGCAACCATGATGAAGTTCGCAATATGCGAGACCGGTACGTGAAAGGCTAAAACGCCTCTGCGAGTCGAAAACGCAATTTACAAATAAAAAAACCGGCCTTAATGGCCGGTTTTTTTACGTCGCTGCAGCGGGTTCCGCGCGCACGGCCGCTGCCGGGGGCAGGGGTAGTCCCAGGTTTCGCAATAGATCGCGCACCAATTGCACGCGCGCCTGCACGTCCGTCAGTTCACGCTCAATGCGCAACTTTTCGTTTCCCACCAGTTTGATGTGGCGATTCTTTTGCACCAGGTCGATGATGCGCATCGGGTCCACAGGCGCTCCTGGCCTGAACGTGATGGTCGTTGCGCCGGGTGCGGAGTCCACCTTTAGGACGCCGTAGGGCTGGCTCAACACGCGCAGGCGATGCACATCGATCAATGTTTGCCCCTGTGGGGGAAGCTTGCCGAAACGGTCTACTATTTCTTCCAGCAGATTGTCGATCTGGGCAGGCTCGCGGGCAGTCGCGAGCTTTTTATAAAACGACAAGCGCAAGTGCACGTCACCACAATAATCAGCAGGCAGTAGCGCAGGCGCATGCAGGTTGATGTCGGTCGTGACATTGAGCGGAGCGAGGAGGTCGGGTTCAACGCCGGCTTTCAGGCTACGCACCGCCTCCGATAACATTTCGTTGTACAGCTGAAAGCCGATTTCCATCATGTTGCCGCTCTGGTTCTCTCCAAGAACCTCACCTGCACCGCGAATTTCCAAGTCGTGCATAGCGAGGTAAAAACCACTACCAAGTTCTTCCATGGCCTGAATCGCATCCAAGCGTTGCTGGGCATGTTTGGACAAGCTTTCAATGTCGGGAACCATCAAATACGCATAAGCTTGGTGGTGGCTACGGCCCACTCGTCCCCGCAACTGGTGCAGTTGCGCCAAGCCGAACTTGTCGGCACGGCTCATCACGATCGTGTTGGCCGTAGGCACGTCAATGCCCGTCTCAATAATGGTGGAGCACAGTAGCAGGTTGTAGCGCTGGGCAACAAAGTCCCGCATGACCTTTTCCAGTTCACGCTCGGGCATTTGTCCGTGGGCCACTGCGATGCGGGCTTCTGGCAGTATTTCCTCGAGTTTCTGGCGGCGATTCTGAATCGTCTCCACTTCGTTGTGCAGGAAGTAAACCTGCCCGCCGCGCTTCAGTTCGCGCAGCACAGCCTCACGGATCACACCCGTGCCTTCGCTGCGCACAAAGGTTTTGATGGCCAAGCGGCGCTGCGGAGCGGTGGCGATCACGGACAAATCCCGCAGGCCTTCAAGTGCCATGCCCAGCGTGCGCGGAATCGGCGTGGCGGTGAGCGTGAGCACATCCACTTCGGCACGCAGTTGCTTCATTTGCTCTTTGTGGCGCACACCGAAGCGGTGCTCCTCGTCGATGATGAGCAAACCCAGATCATGAAATTTGGTGGATTCAGACAGCAGCTTGTGCGTGCCCACCACAATGTCCACCGTGCCGTCAGCAATGCCTTTTAAGGCTGCCGTCACTTCTTTGCCGGAGCGAAAGCGTGAGACCTCTGCAACCTTCACAGGCCACTTACTAAAGCGGTCCACCAAGGTTTGAAAGTGCTGCTCGGCCAAAAGCGTGGTGGGGGCTAGCAGCGCCACTTGCTTGCCGCCCGTCACAGCAACAAACGCAGCGCGCAGGGCCACCTCGGTCTTTCCAAAACCCACATCGCCGCACACCAAACGGTCCATGGGGCGAGGGCTGATCATGTCCTGGATGACGGCGTGGATAGCGGCGTTCTGGTCAGCCGTTTCCTCAAAACCGAAGTCGTTGGCAAATTGCTCGTAATCCTGCGGATGAAAGCGAAACGCATAACCTTCGCGCGTCGCCCGGCGCGCGTAAATATTCAGTAGTTCTGCTGCGCTGTCGCGAATCTGTTCAGCTGCCTTGCGCCGCGCCTTGTCCCACTGAGCGCCGCCTAGCTTGTGCAGTGGGGCGTCGTCAGGTGCCACGCCGGTATACCGGCTAATCAGTTGCAACTGGCTCACTGGTACGTATAACGTGGCATCGCCGGCGTATTGCAGATGCAAGAACTCTTGTAGCGTTGGTTCGCCGTCGGGCGTTTTGTTGCCCACATCCATGTTGACCAAGCCGCAGTAACGTCCAATACCGTGCGCACTGTGCACTACAGGGTCGCCCAACGTAAGCTCGGCCAAGTCTTTGATGAGCGCTTCTACATCGCTAACTTGCTCCTGCTTGCGTCGCCTGCGGGCTGTTGCAGGGGTGGCAAACAGCTCTGTTTCGGTGACGAAATCGACGCTGGCCTCGTTCCAAGCGAAGCCCTCTGCCAGCGTGGAAGTTGCTATGCCCAAGGATTCGTTGGTAGCCTCTTCAAACTCCTGCAGCGAGTCGAAAGCAGGCGGATTAACGCCGCCAGCGCGCAGAAAATCCAACAAGCTCTCGCGCCGACCCGCGCTCTCAGCCAGCAGCAAAACCCGATGTGTTGCGCTGGCCACATGCGCTTGAAGGCGCGCCAGCGGTTGCTCCGTGCCGCGTGAAACCGCCAAGTCGGGTAACTTGCCAAATACTG
>JBBSUJ010000090.1:0-11229 GCA_038235025.1 Burkholderiales bacterium | reverse complement strand
ATGTGATAGTGCGGATCGGAATGGGCCGCAAGGCGTCTTTTTGCAGCTAATAGCCGTGCTATTGGCAAAAAAAGCAACGAAGCGGACCGCCCGAGACCGCGCTATCACAACCCGCAGGGAGTTATGCAGGATGTCCCTAGAGCACCACTGCGGCCGCTGGTAATTACTGCAGGGCCTGAACTCCGGCCACCAACCATCCGCTCTGGCCGCTCACCGACTTGGTCATGTTCCACACTTCGCGGAAAGGACTAGGGCTGGCAGAAGCGTCTTCACGAATCATTCCTGAAAACTCTACGCTGGCCATGTAGCCGCCACCCAAGTCCTCAATGCCGAGCAACTGCGCTTCCAGCATGACGACGTCGGTATGGTTCGGCTGAGAGCCCTGCTGCGATTCGCGCTCGTTCAGCTGACCGCGAATTTCGTCGAGCATCGAGTCCGTCATCATGGAGCGCAGGGTGGCAATGTCAGACCGGTCCCACGCGGATTGCAAGGTGGTGAAGTTGCGCTTGGCAGCGTCCAGAAAGCCAGCAGCGTCAAAACCGTCGGGAACCTCCCAGCTTTGCGCGCCGGTCAGGGCCGATCCGATCATGGAGCCGCTCCCATTGCTGCCCGTGCCGGTAGCTGTGCCTCGCTGTGCGTCCAGCGCCATGCTGCTGCGCTCCCACGGCCGCGCCGATGCGTCATTGCCAACGTTTTCAGGGTTGTAGTTGCGCGCCACGGAGGCGCTTGCAGGCGTAGCACTGCCCGCTCCCTGAAAAGCGAATGGCGAACCTCCGGAACTACCGGCACCGGCCGACCGGGCGCGATTACGCAGCATGCGGAACAAGGCGAAGCCCGCAGCGGCAACCAACAAAAGAAGCAATATTTGACCAAAACCTTGGCCCAGCCCCAAGGAGCTGGCCAGCCATGCCAGTCCAAGGCCGGCCGCTAAGCCACCCAGCATGGCGCCCCATGGGCGCTTAGCAGCAGCAGCGGCTGGAGCCGCATTGGCGGGACGGGCCGCCGCATTGGCCGTGCTGCCCGCGTTTTGTGCCGGAGCCACAGGCGGCGTTGCCTGGCGCTGAGTCACGTTACCGGACTGGCGGCCAAATGATTTGCCACCGCCCATGCGCCGGGCTTCTGATTCAAAGTGGGTAAATACCAGCAACAGCGCCATCAACACGGGCAACAGTTTTTTCACAACTTTCTCCTAAAGTTCAACACGAGATCAACACTTGATTCCCACATGCAGGGCAGCCACGCCGCCCGTCATGTTGTGACAGTCCACGTGACCAAAACCCGCCTTTAGCATCAGTGCCTTCAGCGCCTGTTGGTCGGGATGAACACGAATGGACTCTGCCAAATACCGGTAGCTACCCGCATCGCCCGCTACCAGCTGGCCAATGCGCGGAAGCACTTTGAACGAATACCAGTCGTACACTTTGGCCAGTGGTTTGGCGACCTTGGAAAACTCCAGGACCAACAACTTGCCACCAGGCATGAGCACACGGCACATTTCGGCCAATGCGGCGTCTTTGTGCGTCATGTTGCGCAGGCCAAAAGCGACACTGACCAAGTCAAAATGCGAGTCGGGGAACGGCAATTGCTCGGCGTCGCACACTGCGGTCGGAAGCACCACGCCGGCGTCTATCAGACGGTCACGCCCCGTGCGCAGCATGGCCTCGTTGATATCGGTGTGCACTACCTGTCCGCGTGGTCCCACATTTTTGGCAAATGCCAGTGCCAGATCACCGGTGCCGCCGGCGATATCAAGCACCCGCTGACCTTCCTGCAGGTTGGCCACCATCACGGCATAGGCCTTCCACACCCGGTGCAGACCGCCCGACATCAAGTCGTTCATGACGTCATAGCGCGGCGCGACGGAATCGAACACACCACGCACGCGGCGCGCCTTGTCCTGCTCGTCAACTGACTCGTAACCAAAGTGGGTGCTACTCATAGAGTAGATGCTAGCCGCATGAAGTCCGACCCCGCGCAGCAACCGGGTATATTCAAGTTAAAGCCAAACAATGCTTCAGCGGTTAACTGGCAACGTTATTACGCTATATATTTGATAGTATTCAGTGTAAAAAAGCTACATTTCTTTGCGCAAATCTAGTGCTCACCACAGCCACCCGGAGCTTGTCCGCCCGAGTGAGCACCCTGTTGCGCGCTTTCCAAGCCGCCGCCCCCGCTTTCGCTCGGCGCGTCCCGGCTCGCTCGGGCGGCAGCCAGACGAGCCTCGTAATCCGCCCACAGTTCAGCCTCGCGCGCGCCCAATTCGTACAGGTAATCCCACGAAAAAATGCCGCTTGCGTGTCCATCCGAAAAGCTGGGCTGCACTGCGTAGTTGCCGGTGGGCTCCAAAGCAGTCACCGTGACGGCGCGTTTACCGGTTTGCAGCACCTCTTGACCAGGGCAATGTCCCATCACTTCGGCTGACGGTGAGTACACGCGCATCAGCTCGAACGGAATACGGAAGTGCGCGCCGTCCGAAAACACAATCTCCAGCACGCGCGATCGGCCGTGAACGGTGATGGATTCGGGCGTCGGTGCGCCGGGTTTGAGGCCTGCCATAGTGGTTATCTTTTCGTGACACAGGTAAGAGGGATATCCGCGTTATTTTGTCTCGCATTTATTTGACCCTTTGATGACCCGTTGCTGGCCCAGTTTTTCCACGACGTTTTTGCTGCCTTGGAATGGCGACCACTCGGCGAACACCTTTGCAGACATTTCGCAGAACGCATGGAGGCCTGTGAGCAATTCACAGTATGTTGATGACGATTCTGCCTCCCCTGGCGACCCAGCCCATTCACGCGGCATTTCCGTAGCGACTGGGTCACGTTAGAGCGAAATTAACGCGGGCCAGGCACGGTACGGCTGAGTGGAGGCGGCCTTGGGCAGATCCTGAACACTTTGTCCGGCGTCATCGGGCGAGGCTCTAGCGCGCTCCGACTGATGATTTTTGGCATTGGATTCCGACGCCATACATTGACCAGAAGCCAGTCACTTCGCATGCGCCGTTCCGAAGCTGCTGTCCAGGCTGGTCGAACGGCGCGTTACGGACTGCGAATCTCGCTGAGGGCTCCACCCGTGCCCCGTCGCTGCTTGCCCAGTGCAGACGATGCGGCAAACAATAGGGCTTCCCAAAGTTCACACTTCGCTCATTTTCCCCATGTCCATACGCCAAGCCCGCCCAAGCGACACAGATGCCGTAGCAGCACTTTTCGATCAATACCGCACCTTCTACGGCAAGCCAAGTGACGTTAATCTGGCGCGGAGCTTTATTTCGCAGCGCATGCACAACAGCGAGTCCGTGCTTTTTGTTGCCGATACACCTGATGCGTCTGCCGGGCATGACAACGGCATCCCGTTGGTGGGCTTCGTGCAGCTGTACCCCTGTTTTTCATCCGTATCCGCCGCGCGTATTTACGTGTTGAATGATTTGTATGTGGCGGTGCCCTATCGTCGCCTCGGCCTGGCCCGCGCGCTGCTACTGGCGGCACAAGCGTTTGCAAGCGACGCCGGAGCCGTGCGCATGGCTCTTTCTACCGGTGTTGAAAACCAATCGGCACAAGCGCTGTACGAGTCGCTCGGCTGGACGCAGGACAACGCGTTCGTTCATTACAGCCTCGCACTCGCGCTTGGTTCAGCCGCAGCGCCCGCCGGCCATCAACTGACCACGCCGATGAGCTGAAACCGCGAACGCATACTGAGCGCCTGTATATTTTCTATACAACCTCCACCGGAACGCTTTCGATGCCTGCCTGCAAACTCTCTCCCGCTGATCGAAAGCGCCAAGTTCTTCTAGTAGGCAACGAACTGTTGAAGCAACATGGCCGCAGACGGTATTACAGCGTTCAGCAGGTAAAAGATGCCAACCGCCGACAAGACATCAAGTTGGACTTTGGCTGCTGGTCGCACGCAACCTTCAATACCCACCGCGATTTTGATGACTACCACCAGTCCATCGGCGAGTCGTGTGACTACGCGGCAATGAAGGCGGACATGCTGTCGTCTGTCAGCACTGCCAGCGACACCTCGTGGTTCGACGTCGATTTGTCGTGGCTGGAATTCCCAGACATCGATTTTTCACTCTTCGACTTTTTCGATTTCTGATGCTGCTCTGGCCAACCCGCGCGCTAGGAAGGGCTCGCGACATGAAAAACACGAGAGCCCGACTGCAAAGGGCGCGTAGGAGACGAGGGCTTTACCCTCCCAAGCAGCGCTAGTAAGGGCCTTGGGCTCCCCAACTAGGCAATCGCTCAGTTACTCGGTCACTTCCGCGTTTTCGCCACCCGCCAGATAACGACGAATCTGCACATCTACGGCACCCAGCTTCTGGCGCAACGCGGCTTCCTTGTCATGGTCGCGCGCGCGTTGGGCTTCGCCCCAAATAGGGCATGGAAAATGGGTGTCCCAGTCAAACCGGGCAACCACATGCCAATGCAAATGCGGCACTTGGTTACCTAAGGCGGCCAGGTTCACCTTGGTAGGTTTCAGGTGCTCGATGAGGGCGCGCTCCACGCAGACTACTGCGTGCATGCATTCGGCACGCTCGGCATTCGACAAGTCGGATAACTCCGCCACGTGAGCGTTCCAGATCACGCGGTAATAGCCGGGAAAGGTCTCAACCTCCACATGCACCACGCGCAACAGGTCGCTGCGCCACACCAGGCTGCCGCCGTCTTGCGCGCACAGCTCGCAACCAAAAGACGACGCGCTCATACCAGCACCCGCTCAATGCCGCCCGTGTTGGCGCGTTTCACGTAATCGGGCAGCCAGTTCTCGCCCAAAATCTGACGCGCCATTTCGACCACGATGTAGTCAGCTTCCAGCAGGCCGTTCTGCAGATCGTCTTCGTAGCGCTTGAGGCCTTGCAGACAGCTCGGGCAGCTAGTAAGAATTTTGATGTTGGCCTGAGGAGATACGTCAGCGGTCGCCGCCACAGCGCGCAATTGCGCTTCGCCTTTTCTGATCTCTTCTTCCTTGCGAAAGCGCACCTGCGTGGCGATGTCCGGGCGGGTTACGCCCAAGGTGCCTGACTCGCCGCAGCAGCGCTCGCTTTTGATGACGTTGTCGCCTACCAGCGCCTTCACCGTCTTCATCGAATCGCCCAGTTTCATGGGGTTGTGGCAGGGCTCATGGTACAAATATCCGGGCTGGTTGGCGGGCAGCGTGATGCCTTTTTCCAGCAGGTATTCGTGGATGTCGATGATGCGGCTGCCGGGGAAAATCTTGTCGAACTGGTAGCCCTGCAGCTGGTCGTAGCAGGTGCCGCAGCTGACCACCACGGTCTTGATATCCAGGTAGTTGAGCGTTGTGGCCACGCGGTGAAACAGCACCCGGTTGTCGGTGATCATCTTGTCGGCTTTGTCGAACTGGCCGCTGCCGCGCTGCGGGTAGCCGCAGCACAAGTAACCAGGCGGCAGCACCGTCTGCACACCGGCATGCCACAGCATGGCTTGCGTGGCCAAACCCACTTGGCTGAACAAGCGCTCGGACCCGCAGCCGGGGAAGTAAAACACCGCCTCGCTGCTGGCCGTCGTGCCTTGCGGGTTGCGGATGATGGGCACGTAATCGCGGTCTTCGATGTCCAGCAGCGCGCGCGCGGTTTTCTTGGGCAAGCCGCCAGGCAACTTCTTGTTAACGAAGTGAATGATCTGCTCTTTGATCGGCGCGGCCCCCAAGGTGGCGGGCGGACGCGCCGTTTGCTTGCGGCCCACTTTGCGCAGCAGGTCTACGGCGATGCGCTGCGCCCTGAAGCCCACGCCCACCATGCCGGCGCGCAGCAGCTTGATCTTCTCAGGGCTGGTGGCGTTGAGCATGGTCATGGCCAGCGCGTTGCCGGGCCGCCAGCTCTTTTTGCCCATCTTGCGCAGAAGGTTGCGCATGTTCATGGTGACGTCGCCAAAGTCGATCTTGACCGGGCATGGCGTGAGGCACTTGTGGCACACAGTGCAGTGGTCGGCCACGTCTTCAAACTCTTGCCAATGCCGAATACTCACGCCGCGGCGGGTTTGCTCTTCGTACAAAAACGCTTCCACCAGCAGCGATGTGGCCAAGATTTTGTTGCGCGGCGAGTAGAGCAAATTGGCGCGCGGCACATGCGTGGCGCACACCGGTTTGCACTTGCCGCAGCGCAGGCAATCCTTCACAGAATCGGCAATCGCGCCGATGTCACTTTGCTGCATGATGAGCGATTCATGCCCCATCAAACCAAAGCTGGGGGTGTAGGCGTGGGTCAGGTCGGCATGGCGGAAATTTGATGCCAAATCGGGCTCTAGCGCTTTCCCATCATGGGCATAAAGCTCTTTATTTCGTAGCAGTTTGCCTTTGTTGAAATGCCCGTGGGGGTCGACCCTTTCCTTGTAGCCGGCAAAGGGTGCCAGCTCGGCATCGGTCAAATATTCCAGCTTGGTAATGCCAATGCCGTGCTCGCCTGAGATGACCCCGCCCAAGCTGCGCGCCAGCGCCATGATGCGGCCCACGGCGGCATGCGCGGTTTGCAGCATGTCGTAGTCGTCGCTGTTGACCGGCAGGTTGGTGTGCACATTGCCGTCGCCCGCGTGCATGTGCAAGGCCGCCCACACACGGCCCTTTAGCACGCGCTGGTGAATAGCGATGCATTCGGCCAGCAAAGGCGCCAGCAGGTCGCCTGCAAACAGGTCACGCAAGGGGGTGAGGATTTGCACCTTCCAGCTGGCGCGCAGGCTGTGGTCCTGCAGGCGCGGGAACAGCGTGTCAATGTCTTGCAGCCACGAACCCCACAAAGCGCGCGCGGCACGCACCAGGCGCAGGGCCTCGTCCACACGTTCCTGCAAGGTCTCGGGCGAGAGTTCTTCACCACTCTCAGCGATGGCGGCTTTTTGCGGCAGCGGCAACTGGCCGCGTGCCAGGAATTCTTCCAGCGCAGCGCACAGAGCCAGCTTGTTTTTGAGCGACAGCTCGATGTTGATGCGCTCGATGCCGTCGGTGTATTCGGCCATGCGCGGCAGCGGGATCACCACGTCTTCATTGATTTTGAAGGCGTTGGTGTGGCGGCTGATGGCGGCGGTGCGCTTGCGGTCGGCCCAGAACTTTTTGCGCGCCTCGGGGCTGATAGCGATAAAGCCTTCGCCGCTGCGCGAATTGGCGATGCGCACCACTTCGCTGGTAACGCGGGCCACGGCGTCCGCGTCGTCACCAGCAATGTCGCCAAACAGCGCCATTTTGGGCAGGCCGCCGCGTTTGGATTTGGTGGAATACCCCACGGCTTTCAGATAGCGGTCGTCCAGGTGCTCCAAGCCCGCCAGCACCACGCCCGAGCGCTTTTGCTCGGCGAACATAAAGTCTTTGATTTCCACAATGCTGGGCACCGCATCTTTGGCATTGCCAAAAAATTCCAAGCACACCGTGCGGATGTGCTTGGGCATGCGGTGCACGATCCAGCGGCAGCTGGTGATCAAACCGTCGCAGCCCTCTTTCTGAATGCCAGGCAGGCCGGAGAGGAACTTGTCGGTCACGTCTTTGCCCAGGCCTTCGGTGCGAAAGCTCTTGCCGGGGATGTCCAGCCGTTCGCTGCGCACCGGGGTGCGCCCGTCGGCTTCGAAATACTGCAGCGCAAAGCTGGCGGTTTCGATGTCGTGGATCTTGCCCAGGTTGTGGTCGATGCGGGTGACCTCCAGCCACTGCGCGTTGGGCGTCACCATGCGCCAGCTGGCCAAGTTATCGAGCGCCGTACCCCACAGCACGGCTTTTTTACCGCCTGCGTTCATGGCGACGTTGCCGCCCACGCACGAAGCTTCCGCGCTGGTGGGGTCCACGGCAAACACATAGCCCGCAGCCTCGGCCGCGTCGGCCACGCGCTGGGTGACCACACCGGCCTCGGTCCACACCGTGGCAACTTCACCCTCGACGCCCGGCAGAACGCGCATTTCCACGCCTGTCATCGCTTCAAGCTTTTCGGTGTTGATGACGGCGCTGCGATCGGTCAACGGAATCGCGCCGCCGGTGTAACCGGTGCCGCCGCCACGCGGAATGATGGTCAGGCCGAGGTCGATACAGCCTTTGACCAAGCCGGCCATTTCGGCTTCGGTATCGGGCGTGAGCACCACAAACGGGTACTCGACTCGCCAGTCGGTAGCATCGGTCACGTGGCTGACACGGGAGAGCGCATCGAACTTGATGTTGTCAGACGCGGTCAGCTTGCCCAAAGTGCGCTTGGCGGAGCGGCGCAGTTCGGCAGTGGCGTCAAACGATGCGTTGAATCCCCGTACCGAAGCGCCCGCGGAGTCCAGCAGCTGGCCAACCACGGCGTCGCGCTCGGGCGCGGCTTCGGGCGTGCGGCGTTTGTGTACCTCACTCAGGCGGTGCTCAAGCGCTTGCACCAACTGCTTGCGCCGCGTGGAGCTTCCCAGCAGATCGTCTTGCAGATACGGGTTGCGTTGCACCACCCACATATCGCCCAGCACCTCGTACAACATACGGGCCGAGCGGCCGGTTTCACGCTCCCCACGCAGTGCCTGCAACTGCTCCCAAGCCGCCGGGCCGAGCAGGCGGATTGTGATTTCCCGATCAGAAAAACTGGTGTAGTTGTAGGGAATTTCGCGCAGGCGCACGGGCTCGGGGGGTTGCGCCAGCAAGTGGGCCAGGGCGGTGGGAGCGTTCATTCAGTAAAACCTGGGTGGGTAAGCCTGGGGGCCAGACACCGCGCGTGCGGCCGTCTAGCAGGCAGAACCCTTGATTTTAAGGAACTAGGCCGACTGACGTCTCAATAGCGACTCAATCCAGACTAAACCCATGCCGGCGAGACCGGCCCAGCACCGAGGGCTGGGCAGCTACGATTACCAACAGCATCCACTCGCCGCACTTCGCCCTAAAACAAAACCCGGCAACGCAGCGTATTCGGCACTTGCTGCAGCTTTTGCACCGCCAGTTCCGAGGAGCCGGCATCGACGTCAATCACTACGTAGCCAATGGCTTCATTGGTTTGCAGGTACTGCGCGGCCACGTTGATGTGGTTGTCGGAAAAGACATGGTTGATCTGCGACATCACGCCCGGCACGTTGCGGTGCACGTGCAGGATACGGTGCGTGCCCTTTTGCGCCGGCAGCGCCACTTCGGGGAAATTCACCGAGGTGATGGACGTGCCGTTGTCGCTGTAGCGCACCAGTTTTTCCGCCACCTCAATGCCAATGTTGGCCTGCGCCTCCATGGTGGAGCCACCGATGTGCGGCGTGAGAATGACGTTATCCAACCCGCGCAGTGGGCTTTCAAACTCGTCTTTGTTGCTTCGCGGCTCGACCGGAAACACGTCAATTGCGGCGCCCGCCAAATGTCCTGCGCGCAGTGCCTCTGCCAGCGGTTCAATTTCCACTACGGTGCCGCGCGCCGCGTTGATCAAAATAGCCCCTGGCTTCATTTGGCTGATCTGATCGGCACCCATCATCCACTGGGTGGACGCTACTTCAGGCACATGCAGGCTCACCACATCGCTTTGCGCCAGCAGCTCCGGCAGGCTGGCCACTTGGCGGGCGTTGCCCAAAGGCAGCTTGGCGATCACGTCATGAAAAATGACGTGCATACCCAGCCCTTCCGCCAGCACGGATAACTGCGAGCCAATAGAGCCATAGCCCACGATGCCCAACGTCTTGCCGCGCGTCTCAAACGCGTTTTCGGCCGATTTGAGCCAGCCGCCGCGGTGTGCCGACGCGTTGCGCGCAGGAATGCCGCGCAGTAGCAGGATGGCTTCGGCCAGTACCAACTCAGCAACGGAGCGGGTATTGGAATAGGGCGCGTTGAACACCGCAATGCCCCGTTCACGTGCAGCCTGCAAATCCACCTGGTTGGTACCAATGCAGAAGCAGCCAATGGCGACGAGCTTCTCGGCGTGCTCCAGAACTTCGGCGGTGAGCTGCGTGCGCGAGCGAATGCCGATGAAATGCACATCGCGAATGCGCTCGATCAACTGATCCTGCGGCAAAGCACCCGTCAAAGCGTCAATATTTTCATATCCCGCTTTTTGCAGCACGTTCAATGCCGAAGGGTGCAAGTTCTCGAGCAAAAGGAACTTGATCTTGCTTTTATCGAGAGAAGTAGGGGCAGCAGCGCTCATAGCATTCACCGGGCATTCCGGATGTGAGAAACAAGCCAGCACCGTAGCATGTTGCGATGCAACATGCCGGGCTCTGCGGCGCAGGCATTAGTCGGAGCAAGGAAACCCAGTCACCTAGCGCTTCGCCGTTCAAAAGTTCCCCGCCTGCCGCTACGTTGCCGAGAGCCAAGACATGCGCGACTGGACTGGCAAACTGCGTTGAGACTCGATTCCGTTTTGTTTTCTAACCCCGCACGCCTATGCCATTCACTCATCCCCAGACACCGTGGCCTTATTCGCGCTGGATCGCCCACCGGGGCGCCGGCAGGTTGGCGCCCGAGAACACGTTGGCCGCTTTTAGGCTGGGCGCGCACCACGGTTACCGCATGTTCGAGTGCGATGCCAAACTCAGCCGTGACGGGGTGCCATTTCTGTTGCATGACGACACGCTGGAGCGGACCACGAACGGGACCGGCACAGCGAGCGAACAGGAATACGCCGCACTCGCCCAGCTGGATGCTGGAGGCTGGCATTCCCCCCCGTTTACCGGCGAACCACTGCCCACGCTGGCGCAAGCAGCCCACTTTTGCCGAGCCAACGGTTTATTGCTGAACATTGAAATCAAACCTACGCCTGGACAAGAGCAGGAGACCGGCCGCGTGGTTGCGCAACATGCGGCAGAGCTTTGGCGAGGTGCCGAGGTGATGCCGCTGCTGTCGTCGTTTCAACCCCAATCCCTGGCTGCGGCACAAACAACCGCTCCGCAGTTGCCGCGCGCCCTGCTGCTAGGGCGATGGGAGCCTGCATCCTTGGAGCAAGCGCAGCATCTGGCCTGCATTGCCGTGGTGTGCCATTACCCGCTATGGAATCCAGAGTTGGTTGAGCAAGTGCACCGTTTGGGCATGCGGGCGCTGAGCTACACGGTGAATGAGCCGGCCGACGCAGACGCGCTGTGGGCAATGGGAACGGACGGCATCATCACCGACCGGGTGGACCGCTTCTCTCCGGGGGATTAAAGCGCTAGGGATGTCCTGAATAACCCTCGCGAGGATGTGATAGTGCGGATCGGAATGGGCCGCAAGGCGTCTTTTTGCAGCTAATAGCCGTGCTATTGGCAAAAAAAGCAACGAAGCGGACCGCCCGAGACCGCGCTATCACAACCCGCAGGGAGTTAT
>JBBSUJ010000089.1:0-12102 GCA_038235025.1 Burkholderiales bacterium | reverse complement strand
GTCTGTGATAGCGCGGCCTCGGGCGGTTCTCTGCGTTGCTTTTCTTGCCAATAGCACGGCTATTGGCTGCAAAAAGACGCCTTGCGCCCCATCCCGATCCGCACCATCACATCCTCACGAGGTTTATGCAGGACATCCCTAGCCCTTTGAGGGTTTGCTTCTTTAACGCGCCGGTGAAGAAAGCGCCTTCCAGCGCATACAGCTCGCGCGCGACGTTGTTGTGCTGGTGAAAGTCGCTGTCGTCAAACACCTTGGCAAAAATCTCTTCGGTGAGGATGTGCTGGATCAGCATTTCGCGCACATCGGCATCGGTGAGCAGCGGGTTAATGGCCTCTTGTGCGTGCACCAGAAAGCGCGCCTCGGCGGCGCGAAATTCGGCGTTGCTGGTGTGGGCGGTTTCAATCATCTGGCGCAGCGCGGTGAGCACGGCGGGCAGGTCGGCCTTGAATTGCTCTACGGCGATGCGAAAGCCGGCAATCTCGGGCCGCTCATAGCCAAAGAACAGCTTGAGCAGTTTCTCGAGCGCGGCGGTGTCGTCTACCTGGCAGCGCAGCACTTCCTGGCGGTGCTGCCAGAGCACGCAGGTGGCGTCGTCGCTAAAGATGATGTTGTCTTGCGGGTAGCCTTTTTTGAATTTCTTGGCGACCTCGGCATCCAGGTCGTCTTGCGCGTCTTTGGCTTCCCAATAACCCAGCGGCATGCGCAGTTCGTGGAGCAGCGCGCCATCTACATTGATGTTGGTTTTGGTGGCGGTTTTGAGCGGGTATTCGGCGAGGAATACCAGGTTGTGCTGGCGGCCCCAAGCCTTGAGTAAGTCCTTGAACGCCTCACGAACAATGGTTTCGCGCTGGCTGCCGCTGACGCGCTTGATGACGTCGAGCTGGCGCAGGTAGTCGTGGATGAGAAGCTGGCTCATGGGGCTTGGGTGGGGTGTGCATCTGGCGAGGGGAAAGATGGAAGAAGGGCATACGCTGGTGGTCGTCACGCCTTGAGGTAGTCGGATTTTCCGCCCAGCCAGCGGTCCAGATGTTGGGCGGCGAGCGCGGGGAAATGCTGCAGCATCTGCGGCGCGGTTTCGCGGGCCCAGTCGAGCAGGGCCAGGTCGTTGTCCAGGTCGGCAAAGCGCAGCAGGGCGTCGCCCGATTGGCGGGCACCGAGGAATTCGCCAGGACCACGGATTTCCAAATCTCGCCGGGCAATCTCGAAGCCGTCATTCGTCTCGGCCATGGCGCGCAGGCGCTCTTTAGCGGTCTCGCCCACGCGGCCGCTGTCGTTGGTGGCGTACAGCAGTACGCAGGCAGATGCTGCCGCGCCCCGCCCTACCCGGCCGCGCAACTGGTGCAGTTGCGACAGGCCAAAACGCTCGGCATGCTCGATGACCATGAGGGAGGCGTTGGGCACATCCACGCCCACTTCAATGACGGTGGTGCTAACCAGCACGCCCAGCGTGCCATCGTTGAACAGCGCCATCACGGCCTTCTTTTCCGCGGTGGGCATGCGCGAGTGCAGCAGGCCCACGGCTACGCCGGGCAGCGCATCGCACAGTTCGGCGTGCATGGCGGTGGCGTTGGATAGGTCAAGCGCTTCGCTTTCTTCGATCAGCGGGCACACCCAGTAGACCTGCCGGCCGCCGGCCACCTGCGCGGCGATGCGCTCTATCACTTCATCCTTGCGGCTGTCGGCAATCAGCTTGGTAATGACCGGCGTGCGGCCGGGGGGCAGTTCGTCGATGACGGAGACATCCAGATCGGCGTAATAGCTCATGGCCAAGGTGCGCGGAATGGGGGTGGCGCTCATCATCAGCATGTGCGGCTCCATGCCAAACGCTGCCAATTTTTTGCGCAGTGCCAGCCGCTGCTCTACGCCAAAGCGGTGCTGCTCATCGACGATGGCCAGTGCCAGGTTTTTGAACTGCACTTTGTCTTGAATGACGGCGTGCGTGCCCACCACCAATGCGGCCGTGCCGCTGGCGACTTGCTCTAGCGCTTCGGTGCGCGCCTTCTTTTTCTGGCCGCCCACCAGCCAGACCACGGTGCGGCCCTGCGCGGCGAGCAAGGGCTCCAACCAGCCGACCAATTTGGCGAAATGCTGCGCGGCCAAAATTTCGGTAGGAGCCATCAACGCGCACTGCCAGCCGGCGTCGATGGCTTGGGTGGCGGCCAGCGCGGCGACCACGGTTTTGCCGGAGCCCACATCGCCTTGCAGCAAGCGGTGCATGGGCTGGCGGTCTGCCAGATTGGCTGCAATTTCCTGCACCACACGTTGCTGGGCGGCGGTGAGTTGAAACGGCAGCACTTGCAGAAATTGCTGCGTGATGCTGCCCGCACCGGGCGGCGCCGCCAGCACCGGCGCGCGCAGAAGCGCCCGCTCTTGACGGGATCGAAATTGCGACAGTTGCTGTGCCATCAGCTCCTCAGCTTTGAGCCGTTGCCAGGCCGGATGGCTGTGGTCTTCCAGCGTGGCCAGCGCCACGTCGGGTGTGGGTCGGTGCAAAAATGAGAGCGCCTCGCGCAGGCTGAATAAGCGCTGGAGGCCATTTTTGCTTGGAATTTGCGCCAGTGTCTCAGCGACGGAGGTGGGCAGCGTCTCGGGCAAGTCCACCCGCAGCAACGCGCCCGTGACAAGCCGGCGCAGCAGGGGTTGCGCCATACCAGCGGTGGTGGGGTACACGGGCGTCAAAGCTGTTGGCAGTTCGCCGCCTGCCAGCCGAAAAGCCGGGTGCAGCATTTGCCGACCCCAGAAGCCGCCGCGCACCTCACCCCGAATGCGCAGCCGCGCGCCTACCGCCAAGGTTTTTTGATGCGAGGGGTAGAAGCTGAAAAAGCGCAGACTGCACTCGCCCGATGCATCCTGCACCTGCACCACCAGCTGGCGACGCGGGCGCAATTGCACTTCGCTGGCGGTAACCACGGCTTCGATTTGCGAGACACCGCCATCGCGCGCGCTGGCGATAGGCGTGATGCGGGTTTCATCCTCGTAACGCAGCGGCAGGTGCAGCGCAAAGTCGATATCGCGCCGCAGGCCGAGTTTGTTCAGCGCTTTGACAATGGCGGGAGCTAGGGCGCGGGGCGCGGGCATGAAAGGGCAATCGGGGAAAGCAGGCGAAGTAGCAGGCAAAGGGCCGAAAAGACCAACAGGGCTGATAGGGCTGGAGGAAAGGACGCGGTCCAAGTCGACAGGGGCAAAGCATAGACGCAGCGACTTATTCCTGCGGCGGTGTTGCTTGTTACCACCGGAGCACGTAACAAGGAGCCGAAAAACACCTTTTGACAGGTGCCGTTTCGTTACGCCCGCTTACTATTGCACACCGTAGCGCGTCGTGCGGCTACCGGAACCCGCTCATCGCCCTACCGCTTACATGCTCAAACGCATCCAGATTCAGGACCTAGTCATCGGCATGTACGTGCAGGAGTTTTGCGGCTCGTGGATGGAGCACCCGTTTTGGCGCGCTTCGTTCCTGCTCACGGAGTACGCCGACCTTGATCGTATTTTGGCAAGCTCGATCTCTGAGGTGTGGATTGACACTGGCAAAGGCCGTGATGTGCCGACCCACACGGTCACCCTTTCGCGCGAAGAGGTCGACGAGCAGATCGCCACCGACTTCAGCGAACTTGCCGCGGAACACGCCAGCGACATGGCGCAGTTGGAGAGCACCTCCAGGCCCACACTCGACCCACTCGCGCCCACCAGCACCGAAGACGAGTTGCGCACTGCTGCATCCATTTGCCACCAGACGCGCGCGGCCGTTTTGTCCATGTTTCACGAGGTACGCATGGGCCGCGCGGTGGACGCTGCCGGCGCGCAAAGTTTGGTAGAGGCCATTAGCGATTCTGTTAGCCGCAACCCTGGCGCATTGATTAACTTGGCGCGCCTGAAAACGGCGGACGATTACACCTATATGCACTCGGTTGCGGTGTGCGCGCTGATGGTGGCGCTGGCGCGCCAGTTGGGTTTGAGCGAGGCGCACCAGCGCAGCGCCGGGCTGGCCGGTTTACTGCACGACTTGGGCAAGGCCTCCATCGCCAACGCCGTGTTGAACAAGCCAGGCAAATTAACAGAGCACGAATACACACTGGTACAGCACCACCCACAGGCCGGCTATGAGGCGCTGAAAGCGGGCGGTCAGGTCAGCGCATCCGTGATGGACGCCTGCTTGCACCACCACGAGAAAATGGATGGCACAGGCTACCCGCACCGCTTAGCAGGCGAGAAAATCAGCTTGATCGCCCGCATGACAGCGGTCTGCGATGTGTACGACGCGGTGACCTCTGATCGGCCGTACAAGAAAGGCTGGGACCCTTCGGAATCGCTGCGCCGGATGGCGGAATGGTCGGGCGGGCACTTCGACGCGCGGGTATTTCAGGCGTTTGTGAAATGCATGGGCATTTATCCCATGGGCTCTTTGGTGCAGCTGGCCTCGGGCCATCTGGCCGTGGTGATGGAGCAAGGGCAAAAATCGCTGGTCAACCCCAAGGTGAAAGTGTTCTTCTCGATTCGTACGGGCCTGCGCATACCGCCGCTAATCGTGGACTTGAGCGCGCCAGGCAACACCGACAGCATTGCCCGGCGGGAAGACCCGGCGAAGTGGAATTTTCCCGACCTTGACGAAATGTGGGCGGGTTTTGCCCACAAGGCTTAAGCGGCTAGTTGGTTATTGATGCGGCCCCGTGAAGGCACGGGTAATTTCAACAGGTACGTCGGTAGTTACAGCTCAACTAATTCAAACTTCAGCCGGCCGGAGCAATAGTTGCTAGGTTAGCCCGACGTCTACACCGCTGGTTGGCTAGTTGGCTAGTTGGCTAGTTGGCTAGTTGGCTAGTTGGAACCCTGCAGCATTTTGCGACAATCGCGCCTGGCTTTTGTCACCTTCGCTTTTAACCCTTGGAGCGGGCCCGTCCGGCCCCCAAGTCATGCACCCAGATTCCACCGCGCCTGCGCGCTCGTTCACGCTCAGCGACTTTGATTTCCCGCTCCCTCCGGAGCGCATCGCCCAGCATCCCACCGCAACCCGCAGCGCATCGCGCCTGCTTGACGGCCGCGCCAGCGCAGACGCTGGAACGGCCAAAGACCGCCATTTCCGCGACCTACCGCAGTTATTGCAACCCGGCGACCTGCTGGTGTTCAACGACACGCGGGTGCTGAAGGCGCGATTGTTCGGCGAAAAGGAAAGCGGCGGCAAGCTGGAACTTTTGATCGAGCGCGTGCTAACGGGTGGGCGCGATACCGAAATCGTGGCGCACATGAAGGTCAGCAAAAAGCCGCTGGTGGGTGCGCGCGTATTGATGGCCGGTGGCAGGCAAGCAGGTGGGTTCGACGCCACGCTGCTGTCGCGCTGGCCAGACGAGAACGGCCCCTTGTTCCGTTTTGAACTGCACGGCCCAGCCCACGAGACGGCTTGGGAACTGATGGAGCGCCATGGCCACCTTCCGTTGCCGCCTTACATCGCCCGTGACCAAGCCAGCGGCCACGATGCCGATGAGCAGGAAGACGCGGAGCGCTACCAAACCGTCTTCGCCCGCGTCCCCGGCGCGGTCGCGGCGCCCACCGCAGCGCTGCATTTCGACGAGGACGTACTGACAGCGCTGACGGCGCGCGGCATTGAGCGCGCCAGCGTCACTCTGCACGTGGGGGCGGGAACCTTCCAACCCGTCAAAACTGAAAATCTGGCCGAACACCGCATGCACAGCGAGTGGTACGACATCCCCGCTGACACCCTGGCCGCCCTGGAACGCTGCCGCCAACGCGGCGGCCGCGTGGTGGCAGTGGGGACGACAACGGTGCGCACGCTGGAGTCGTGGGCCCGCAGCGGGCAGGTACGGGGGGAGACCGACATCTTCATCACGCCAGGTTTTGCTTTTCAGGTGGTCGCCGTGCTGATCACCAACTTTCACCTACCCAAGAGCACGCTGATGATGCTGGTGAGCGCCCTTGCCGGGTACGAGCGCGTGATGGCGCTGTACCAGCATGCGATTGACAGTGAGTACCGGTTTTTTAGTTATGGGGATGCAATGCTGCTGGAGCGGCGGGTGGATAAGGGCTGAGGGCTGGAGAACTGCTTGGGGCAGCAGGTGCGGTGGGTGGCGGCGGCGGGGGATCGGCGCTGCGGCACTGGAACTGCGAGAAAGAGCGCGCACTGATCGACGTCACTGCCCTCACCCCCGCCCTCTCCCAGAGGGAGAGGGCGTAAGTCACAAACGCCGAATGCATCATTGACCCATTCGCCAAATGACTTTGAACTACCCCTGGCAACCGGAAACCGGAAACCGGAAACGGGTAACTTTTGGCTTTTGGCTTTTGGCTTTTGGCTTTTGGCTTTTGGATGTTCGCTTTTGGCTTTTGGATGTTGGCTTTTGGATGTCGGATGTCAGATGACCGCACCCACCCCCTGTGTCCGCGCTGAGGAGCGCAGGCAATGGCGGATCAGGGCTTGCGATTGTCTGAGCACCGCAGGTGCGAGTTCGAGCAAGACCCCGCCAGTGCCGAGCACCGCAGGTTGCCCCGCGCAACGCGCGGGGTCGCCCTTTCTTTGGTGACTTTCTTGTCGAGCGAAGCGAAAGAAAGTTACTGCGCCGCCGGGCGCACCCCTGGCATCGGAGCAACCACAGAGAGCGCGCACTGATCGACGTCACTGCCCTCACCCTCTCCCAGAGAGAGAGGAAGTAACTTCCGCAAGTCAAAAAAATCCTCACAAATTATTCAACTGCGAAACAGGTTTTCACAAATACAAAAGCCGCACACCGACCTTCATTTGCACACAATTCAATTGCGCACTAACATACGGTTCCATGCCCAAGAGCCAGCCCAGTTGCCCCCCCTCCGAGCTCCAGCTCGACCACCAGCTGTGCTTCGCCCTTTATTCAGCGTCCCTCGCCATGACCAAGGTCTACAAACCCCTGCTGGACGCGCATGGCCTCACCTACCCGCAATACTTGGCACTGCTCGTGCTGTGGGAGCAAGACAACCTGCCCGTATCGCACATTGGCGAGCGCTTGTTCCTAGACTCTGGCACCCTCACCCCTTTACTCAAGAGACTAGAAGCGGCCGGCCTGGTGCTGCGAACCCGCGATACCGAAGACGAGCGGCGCGTACGCATCACGTTGACCAGCCAGGGTCGTGCTTTGCAAAAAAGTGCAGAGCAAGTGCCCCGTTGCGTGCAGGCGCAAAGCCAGTTGGCACCCACACAAATTCAGGCCATGACACGCCAGCTGCAACAATTGCGGCTCCATCTTTCGACCCCACTGGGCGGCACTTAAGCCGCTCAATGCAACACTTCTCGTATTAACCCCGTCTGCCTGGCAGACACAACCCTGAAGGAAATCACCATGACAAAACTCGAAAAAGTTCTCTACACCGCCAAAACCCACACCACCGGTGGCCGCGAAGGCGCGGCTCGTAGCGACGACGGCAAGCTGGACGTCAAACTTGTCTCCCCTGGCAGCGCCGCTGCGGGCACCAACCCCGAGCAGATGTTTGCTGCGGGTTACTCGGCCTGCTTCATCGGTGCGATGAAGGCGGTGGCGGGCAAGACCAATGTGACCTTGCCAGCGGACTTGTCGGTCGACGCCGAAGTGGATCTGGGCCCTATTCCTGATGCTTACGGCATCGCCGTGCGCTTGACCGTCTCCCTGCCTGGCATGGACAAAGCCGAAGCGCAAAAGCTGGTGGATGCTGCGGACAAGGTTTGCCCGTATTCCAACGCAACGCGCGGAAACATCGACAAAACGATCACCCTGGCCTGAGCCAGTTTCACCGGGCTTTCGGGCTTCAGGGCTCCCGGGCCCGCCCAGGCCAACTGGCCTGCAGCACCCTAAACGCGCGGGGGTGCTGCAAAAGCCGATCCCGCGGCCAAGCGCTGCGGGACGGTGACAATAGGAGATGCACGATTCGCCTCCCCTTGATCCAGACGCCCAGCCGTTCCATTCCCCTACAGCGGATGCTGTAGACGAAGCAGGTGGTGCCTCGACACACCCTTTCGCCAGCCTGCGACCTGACCAAGTACTCGACGCCCTCGCCGCCGTCGGCCTGTACGGCGACGGCCGGTTGATGGCCCTGTCATCGTATGAAAACCGCGTGTATCAAGTGACGCTTGAAGACGGTAGCCGCGTGGTGGCCAAGTTCTACCGCCCTGGGCGATGGAGCCATGCGCAAATTGAAGAGGAACACACGTTCGCCGCCGAGCTGGTGGCGGCTGAAGTACCGGCCGTCGCGCCGCTCGCGCTGCACGGCCAAACCGTTCACACGCATGGCGACTTTTTGTTCTCGGTGAGCCCCTGGCGCGGCGGACGCACGCCCGACTTGGACGACTGGGAAACGCTGGAATGGATTGGCCGCTTTATGGCGCGCCTGCACACCGTGGGCGCAGCGCAGCCTTTTGTGCACCGCCCCGCGCTCGACGCCCGCCACTACGGGGAAGAGCCGCGCGACTGGCTACTGGCGCATTCAGCGATTCCGCTGGACATGCAATCACGCTGGCAGGACGTGTGCGAGCGCGCTCTTAAAACCATAGCTGACGGCCAAGCCTCATTAAGCGCTGAAGGCTCATTTGGTATAGAAAATTCCAAACACATACGGCTGCATGGCGATTGCCACCCCGGAAATATTCTTTGGACGCCCACCGACCTTTCCGGCGGCGGCCCGCACTTTGTCGATCTTGACGACGCGCGCACGGGCCCGGCCGTGCAAGATCTGTGGATGCTGCTCTCGGGCGACCGTCGCCAGCGCACTGGGCAACTGAGCGCGGTGCTGGAGGGCTATGAGCAGTTCCGCAGTTTCGACCGGCGCGAGCTGGCGCTGATTGAACCTCTGCGCACACTGCGCCTGATTCATTACAGCGCGTGGCTGGCTCGGCGCTGGCAAGACCCGATTTTTCCGATCAACTTTCCCTGGTTTGGCAGCAGCGACTATTGGAAGGGTCAAATTGATTTGCTTGAAGAGCAAATCGAGGCCATGCACGAAGAGCCACTGCCGGCATAAAAGCCACGGGTTTGGCTGCGTGCGAAAAGAGGACTCGCACCGCGCGCTGCTTCAACGTGCGAATTTTTATTTTCTTTCCCCTGCCGGCTGTGCGTAATGCCTTTACCGGTAACGCTTCGCAGCGGTTGACATCCTCAGAACGCCCATGGAGTCCATGAATTTTTCTATTTACGTGAGTGTAAGGGGCTTTAAACCGCGGCGTCGCTGCGCGCCATCGTCACCAAAAAGTGGCGCTTCGTACCGCTGCGCATCCATGCAGCTGATGGCATTGGCGATAGCAGGCGGTAGCAGGCGGTAGCAGGCGATAGCAGAAGGTTGGCGGCTTGGGCCACCGCCGAGAACTGACGTGCTGGCATGCCGATAACTACTCTGATTGGCGGACAGCGAAATACAAGCCGTGTGCCCACTCTTGGCGCACGCTGCATTGCATTGCACTGCTCGGCAAGTCAAGTCAAGGCGAGGATCAGGCCGTAGCACGCCACAAACGTAGCGGGGTGAGTGCGGCGCAAGGCGGGTGGCCCAGCACATAGCCTTGGCTGTCACTTCCCTTATCGCCTTTGCGGCAGCTCCACACTGGAACTGGACGAAATCTCCCCTGCCGCAGGCGAGCGCGTCGAGTCGCCATGGCGAAGTAGCGGGCCAGAAGCACGGGCAGCCGCCTCAGGCAATACCGGCGCAGCTGGCAAAGCGCAAGCCCCCAAAGGATTGACCGCAGGCAGCTCGAGCTCGGCGCTCGATGGATGGGTTGCGCTGCCCGGTGGTGCAAGCGCAGGGGCCGGCACAGCATGGGTACCGCTCCAAACCGGAGCGATGACCGCCGCTACAAACCGGCGGTCTAGCCACAGCCACAGCATGATGGGCGCGAGTGTGGGCACCACTAAAGAGCCCAGTTGGTAGCCGTAAACCACAGCCTCCACCTGCCAACCTGCCACGCCCAACGCCTGCGCCCGCATTTGGGCATACAGCGCTATTTGCATCAACAGGAACATCACCGCGCTGAAGGTTTGCAGCGGCAACAAAAGCACATACCCCGCGACCCCACGCGCAATACGGCGCTTGCCACGCGCCGCCAGTAGCAGCGCCAAAAACACAGGCAGGCCGTAGGCGTAGCGGCCGGGATCGCTCTCCACCGTGGCCTCGGCCAGCCGGCCACCGGCGCTGGCTACCGGCATGACCACGGCACTGTCCACCTCTAAAAGCCCCGGGGCTGCGCGGGTGGTGCGCACCCACCCTGGCGCGCCTTCTTCCAGTGCAAACTGCGTGAGTTTCGTAACGGGATAAGACGTCCACGCAGAAACCTGTGTCCACGCCAGCGTCAGCACCACCATCCAGGCAAAAGCCGACAGTCCAAACACCAGCAGAGGGGAGGCGCGGCGCATCAACACGGCATTTCAAACAATCGGGTTCAGCCAGACGCTAGCAGCGGCGCACCAGCAGCGGGTATTGGCAGAGGCGGCGCAGGGCGCGCGCCACTGGCAGGAGGTTCACTACCCGGCGGTGGCGAGCGCCGGGCACCGGCTCGCACCCACAGCAGCCAAACCACCAACACGTCGAGCATGATGAGCGCTTGCCACAGGTATTCATGCGCAAAGTTGAACGCTTCCGTGCTCCATTGGCCGATGTAGAACAGGCTGATTACCCGCACCACGTTCAGGCCTTGTACCGCCAAAAACCCCGCAGCCAGCCCCACGAGCTTGTGCTGCCAGCGTTCGGGAAACGCCACGATGGCAGCGAACAGCACAATGCACGCCTCAATGCCATTGCAACCGGGTTCGATGGATACGCCAAAGCCCGTCTGCGTGTTCCAAAGCACCTTACCGGCTGCAGCTGCGCTGTCATCAAATGTGGTGACAAGCCAGGCGCACATCTGTGCCAGCAAGGCTGTCCAAGGCAACACGATGTGCTGCTGCACCCAGTTCAGCATGTTGATGCCGAACAAGGTGAGTTGCAGTGCCAGAAAGGTCAGGAAAAAACGAAGCATGGGACGGAACCAAAAAAAACCAGGAAGCACGGATGCCCGATGACACCTTGCAGCGCGTTCAGCAAACACTCAAAGAAATTATCGGCTGTCAACCGCCGAAAAAAAAGGTGCGCTGCATTTGGCGCACTTTTAGACGAGCGAAGGTCGGTCAGCCCTCCACCGGCGTCTTGCCAGCGACGCTTCGCAGGCGATTGGGTAAGCGCCAGCACGCCCAAGAACACAGACATCAAACTGAAGGCCCATTCAGACAGTCCAGGGATCCCGACCGAACCGTTCGGTTCGGCAAGGCGCTCCCCAAAGTTACAGTTCTAGCCTTTGCTACCAATGACCGTCGTGACAGTTGCAGGGCCGAGCACTGGCGCGAGACGAATGAGCGAACCTGGCGCAATGCGCTGCGGTGGACCCTGGGGCGCTTCGCGCAGCAGTGTCCGACTGCGTAGCAGCCAACGCACTCCACGCGGGGGCGCGTATTGCAGGCAAAGGGCACCTGGCTACGGAACTCGGCATCGCTGCGGCACGACTTGCGTGTAAGGGAAGACACGCCCCGCAAAGTCAGCCGCGGCTATTGGTGCAAACGCAGCACTCTTGTATGCTGCACCGTCACCGCAACAAGAGTCCCGACAGCATGAAAGACTGGCTACGAAACGTGTTTTCTATACGCACCAAGCGCAGGCTACCGCCGGTAGGGCGCGCGCCTAAAGTGGGTGCTTATTTGGTCAGCGGCGATATGAAAATGCATGTCACCCGGCCGGTGTCGCGTGATTTGTGGGATTGGATGGTGTTGTCGGGCTGGCGCAATGTGCCGGTGGCGAACGATAGACGCCAAATGCGCGACCTGCCCGAAGACACGTTCAGCAAACTGCTGGAGTCGGTACCTGCGGAGCGCGATGCTTTGCTGGCGCGCATCATGCGCTCTGCCAAACAAAGCGAAAGCGCCTGACCGACACGCACGGACGCGCACCGACACATACAAAGTGGTGGCACCCGCGCCTGCTAGGGATGTCCTGCATAACCCTCGCGAGGATGTGATAGTGCGGATCGGAATGGGCCGCAAGGCGTCTTTTTGCAGCTAATAGCCGTGCTATTGGCAAAAAAAGCAACGAAGCGGACCGCCCGAGACCGCGCCATCACAACCCGCAGGGAGTTAT
>JBBSUJ010000088.1:0-12173 GCA_038235025.1 Burkholderiales bacterium | reverse complement strand
CGCCCAGAAGTCACTCTTCGCGGCCCTGGACTTGCCCCTTCCGATGCCTACCGACTTGATCAAGCCCGATTTGTAGTCTGCGCTTTTGAACCAGGATTCATATGAATCAAGGACTTACGCGTCGCAAGTGTCGAACTCGGGCGGCAAGCCACTGGGAGAGCGGCAAAAGCGCAGGAACAGGCGCATTGCAGGGACGCGAGCCCGGGTTGAGCATGTGTTTGCAGGCATTAGCCACATGGGCGGTAAGCTCGTTCGCACCATTGGTCAGGCGCGGGCCACGGTTGCGATGACGATGATGGCCACTTGCTACAACTTGAAGCGTCTGGCGACGCTGCTGAAGGCTGGGGTTGATACGTCTTACAAGGCCCCCGCATCAAAGAGCGAGGTGCGCCTGCAAACGGCAAATGGGTGAGGAAAAGGGGTCAAGAGAACCTGAATCGGGCGGAAATGACTGGAAAGAGTCGGCGATCAGCCTAAAAAATAGGCCGTTTGGGCAGCGGCAGGCTTTCGCTCTTCACCGTTTGTTCTGGAGGCGCTGTTTTTAGAGGTTCCCTACCTTCGCGCTCGCGGTTCCCGTGGTGAGCGCAGTTTTAATGCCAAATCGGGCTTCTGCGTTTGCTGACCTCAACGCCCAAGTGGATGCGGCCAATGTTCCGGACCGCCATGGATCGTCCGCGCAGCGATTCTTTCGGGCTTGAGAGAGCCGTTGCCGGGAGTGCTCGGCATCGCTGGTTTTGAATGTGCCAATGCGTGTTGCGGGTCCCTGCGGTTAGTGGGCACAAACACCTCACCTTGGGATTGGCATCCATGGCGATGGCGATACGCCCACTGCCCATGGCGAGAAGCGCAAGCGTTACTGCTTGTGCCTGTCAACGTCTGTCAATGCCTCTTTTGCACCATTTTGATGACGCTAGAAAAGTCCTCGCCGCCATGCCCGGCAATGCTGTGCGCTGCGTAGATCGCGCGTGCCAGGCCACCTAACGGGGTGCTGGCTTTGACCGCGGTCGCGTTTTCTTGCGATAGGCCCAGGTCCTTGAGCATCAGGTCTGTGCCGAAGCCTCCGGCGTAGCCTTTGCTGGCGGGGGCGTTTTCATGCACGCCGGGGTAGGGGTTGTACTTCTCAAGCGCCCAGTTGCCGCCGGAGCTGCGGCGCATGATTTCTGAAAGCACTTTGGGGTCGAGTCCGTTGGCGACGCCCAAGGCGATGGCCTCGCTGGTGCCAGCCATCAGGATGCCGAGCAGCATGTTGTTGCATATCTTGGCAGTCTGACCGGCACCAACGGCACCGGCGTGAAAGTGGTTGGCTCCCATCTTTTCAAGCAAGGGTCGGGCGCGCTCCAGGTTGGCTGCGTTGCCGCCGACGATAAAGGTGAGGGTGCCGGCAATGGCCCCCGCGGTGCCGCCGGAGACGGGTGCGTCGATGAAGGCGATGCCTGCTGCTTCGGCCGCTTTAGCGACTTTTTGGCTGGTGGCGGCGGCTATGGTGGAGCTGTCGATGATGAGCGCGCCTTTGGCCACGCTTTGCAGCAGGCCGGCTTGTCCATCACGGCCCAGCCACAGCGCTTCTACGTGTTGGCTGGCGGGCAGCATGCTGATTACGACTTCTGCGCCCTTGACTGCAGCCACCGCGTCGGCGGCGATGCTCAAACCGTCTGCCGCAAGCTTGTCGCATGCAGGCTTGGACAGGTCGAAGGCGCTGACGGTGTGGCCTGCCTTTTGCAGGTTGAGGGCCATGGGGCCGCCCATGTGGCCGAGGCCGATGAATGCGATTTGCATGCGGGTGTCTCCTGGTGGGTAAATGGGCGAGCGCTTAATTTGACGAGCGCTTGAGGGGGTGAGCGGGTAACCCGGTAAGCGGGTGAATGGCGAGAGAAAGAATTTGCTGTGCTTTTGATAGCTGCTTGCGCTTATAGGATAAGCGCTAGAGGCCTAAAAGGCTTAAAGTTTTGGTGTCGAGCGTGTCGACTGCGCGACGGACTTCGGGGGCCGCGCAGGCTGTGGGGGGTCATCGGATGTGCGCTGTGCATTGGTCTCGACCGCGGCCGTCCGCTTGCGCCCCCGTGCGCCCCCGCGGCGATGCTTTGGCTTGGGGGTTGAAGGCGAGGGCGCTGGTGACCCAGCGTTGCCACTGTTGCAGCGTTGCGTAGGCATCGGGTTCCACCCGGAAATAGCCAGCCATGCCGCCGCGCGGGTCTAGCTCGCGCACGCCGGGCGTCTCGGCAATGGCGGCGTGCTCCAACGGCGGCAGGCGCACTAGCAGGTCTTCGTGCTTGACGGCGATGCACAGCTTGCCGTCCACCATGAATGCGTGGCTGCCGAACAGTGTGCGTTCTTCTATTAGGTTTTCCCCACCCAGCTGCTGAACCAACGCGTCGCGCACGGCGGTGATGAGCTGCAGCGTTTCATCAATGATGGGGCGGGCGGGCATGGTGGAGGGCGGCCAGTTTTTAGCTAGAAATGGCCGCCAGCGATTGAGGGACAAGCGCAACCAGATATGGAAACGCTAGCGAATGGCATCGGGCGCATCGCCTTCCAGCATGCGCCGCGCAATGATGACCCGCATGATTTCGTTGGTGCCTTCCAGAATTTGGTGCACGCGGCTGTCGCGTAGCAGGCGCTCCAGCGGGTATTCGCGGATGTAGCCGTAGCCGCCGTGCAGCTGCAGCGCTTCGTTGCAGACCGTAAAGCCGGCGTCGGTGGCGAAGCGCTTGGCCATTGCGCAGTAGGTGGAGGCGTCTGGCGCAGCGGCATCCAGTTTGCTGGCGGCCAGGCGCACCATTTGGCGTGCGGCGACCAGCTCGGTCGCCATGTCGGCCAACTTGAATTGCAGTGCTTGAAAGCTGGCCAGCGTTTTGCCGAACTGCTTGCGCTCGAGCATGTAAGCCTGCGCCTGGTTGAGCGCGCCTTGCGCTGCGCCGACTGAGCAGGTGGCGATGTTGATGCGGCCGCCGTCCAGCCCTTTCATGGCGATCTTGAAGCCTTCGCCCTCGCTACCGAGCAAATGATCAAAGGGGATGTCGACATTGTCAAAGTGGATGGTGCGGGTAGGCTGGCTGTTCCAACCCATTTTTTCTTCCTTCTTGCCGTAGCTGATGCCGGCGGCATCGGCCGGCACAACAAAGGCGCTGATGCCGCGCGCGCCCGATTGGGCATCGCCGGTGCGGGCCATGAGCACCAGCACATCGGTTGCGCCGGCACCCGAGATGAATGCTTTTGCGCCGTTGATGCGGTAGCAGTTGTCGGTGCGGTCAGCGCGGGTTTTAAGGGATGCGGCATCAGACCCGGCGCCGGGTTCGGTCAGGCAGTAGGACGCGAGTTTCTCACCGCTGGTAAGCGATGCGCCCCAGCGCGCGCGCGCCGCATCGGTTCCCCAGGTACCCAGCATCCAGGCCGCCATGTTGTGGATGGTGATGAAGGCGGTGGTGGAAGGATCGAACGCGGCCATTTCTTCGAACACCATGGTGGCGTCGAGACGGGGCAGGGCGAGGCCACCGATGCATTCGGGCGCGTACAAACCACAAAAACCCAGCGCACCAGCTTTGGCAATGGTTTTCTTGGGGAAGATGGCCTGTGCATCCCACTCGGCGGCATGGGGCGCAAGTTCGTCCACCGCGAAGTCACGCGCGGCTTGCGCAAAAGCGCGTTGTTCTTCGCTTAGCTCAAAGTCCATGGTGTCGGAGGTCTCGTTTGATGGCGGTTAGTCGTGGTTAACGGCGATCAGTGGCGGTCATTTACGGTCGCCACGGTCAATGGCGGTTAGGGCGAGGATTGACGGTTGAAGGTGGCGAGTTACGGTTAGAGGAGATCAACGGCGACCAGTGGCCGTTATGGCTCAAGGATTGGCGGACGGGTGGTCTAGCGTCAACCAATGCATCAAGCCTTTGCGACGCGCTTGGGTTTCTCCTGTCAGGCACTCGTTTTGCAGGCGCGGGCCCTCTGGCTGTGCGGAGGTTGTGCGCGTGGCCTGCTGGCAGCGTGCGTCGCGCTCGCGCTTCCAGGCCGATTGTTCGCGCCACAGGTCAGGGCGTTCGTGGGCAGACAGGGCGCGCGATACGTCGCGGTACAGCGTGGTGATTTCCTCATCAACGGCCTGGAAATTCTGCAAAGCGCAGGCGTTGGCCTGCTCAGCGCTGGCATTGCCTTTGCAAGGGGCCGCGGCGGTAGCGGCGGGCGTTTGGGCCTGGGCCATCACCGCAAAGACTGCAAGCGCGCCCAGAACGGGGGGTCGCCAAGGGTTTGGTTTCGAAAGCGTTTTCATGCGTCCGTTTTTATCACCACGTTAAAAATTGCCACCACCGCTTAACCGCGACCGGCCTGCGGAGTCGGCCTCGGTTGCGCGTACGTTCTGCCACGTACTGCCGTGCAAGGGAGGCACCAAACGGCGTGTTAATTGTTTCTGCGCTGACGGCGTTTCTTGTTTCCCAACGCGAAGCGTGGCAGGGTAGGGCAGGACGCAGACAAACCGGAACTAGAGCGTAAAAACAGCGGAAGGAGAGCAGACGCAGAGCAGAAGCAGGGCATCGGCTAGGGGGCCGCGCGCCCATGTCCATTTACGCAGGCTCGGCACCCCTAAACGAATTGCCGC
Source organism: Burkholderiales bacterium (assembly GCA_038235025.1). Classification (GTDB taxonomy): domain Bacteria; phylum Pseudomonadota; class Gammaproteobacteria; order Burkholderiales; family Burkholderiaceae_C; genus Simplicispira. The sequence goes on along the minus strand of JBBSUJ010000088.1, from coordinate 7,588 downwards.
ATCCGGATGCCGCGCGACGGAATCAATGCGTCCAAAGGGCGGGTTACTTAAGGCTGATGGTGGTATTGACACCATGGCTGGTGGTGGTGTCGTCAAACCAGCGCGCCGTAATCGTTTTGGTCTGCGTGTAGAACATCACCACCTGCTTGCCGTACGGGCCCAGGTCGCCGAGCTTGGAAGCGCGCGAGCCGGTGAACGAGAACAGTGGGACTGGCACGGGAATCGGCAGGTTGATGCCGACCTGGCCCACGTCGATCTCTTCCTGGAACTTGCGCGCTGCAGCACCTGACTGCGTGAAGATCGCGGTGCCGTTGCCGTTGGGGTTGGCGTTGATGAACTCTATGGCTTCATCCAGATCATCCACCGCGACGATGGCCAGCACGGGACCGAACACTTCCTGGTCATAGATGGACATGCCGGGCTTTACGCCCGAGAAGATGGTCGGGCCGACGAAGTTGCCTTTTTCAAAGCCAGCCACTCGGGGCTTGCGGCCATCGAGCTCAAGCTTGGCACCCTCTTTAAGGCCGCTTTCAATAAAGCCTTCCACGCGCGAAAGGGCGGCGCAGGAAATCAGTGGGCCGACATCCGTGCCTGGTTCGGTGCCGGCGTTGACCTTGAGTGTTTTGGTTTTTTCGACCAGATCGGGAATCCACTTCTGCGCCTCGCCCACCAGCACTACGACCGACAGTGCCATGCAGCGCTGGCCGGCCGCGCCAAAAGCAGCACCGGCCAGGGAGTTCAGGGCTTGGTCCTTGTTGGCATCGGGCAGGATGATGGCGTGGTTTTTGGCACCCATCATGCATTGCGCACGCTTGCCGGCCAACGTGGCGCGGTGGTAGACGTGGGTGCCCACCTTGGTGGAGCCGACAAAGGACACAGCCTTGATATCGGGGTGATCGCACAGGGCATTCACCGCCATCTCGCCACCGTGAATCACGTTCAGCACGCCGGCTGGAATGCCGGCTTCCATGGCCAGCTCCACCAAGCGCATGGTGACCATCGGGTCTTGCTCGGAGGGCTTGAGCACAAAGGTGTTGCCGGTGGCAATGGCCATGGGGAACATCCACAGCGGAATCATGGCGGGGAAGTTGAACGGCGTGATGCCGGCGCACACGCCCAGCGGCTGCAGCAGGGTGTAGGTGTCAACACCACCGGCAACGTTGTTGGCCAGCTCGCCCAGTTGCAGGTTGCCAATGCTGGCAGCGTGCTCGACCACTTCCAGACCGCGGAACACGTCGCCTTCGGCGTCTGGCAGGGTTTTGCCCTGCTCTGCGGTAAGCAGGGCGGCCAGTTCGGCCATGTTTTCGCGGATCAACTGCTGGTACTTGAGGAAGATGCGCGCCCGCGCGCCAATGGCGGTCTTTTTCCAGGTCTTGAAGGCTTCGTTGCCGGAGGCGATGGCGGCTTCGATTTCTTCGGGCGTGGCAAACGGCACGCGCGCCAGCACCTCTTGTGTGGCCGGGTTCACCACGTCGCGCCACTCGGTGGTTTTGGATTCGATAAATTTGCCGCCGATCAACAATTTGACGGTGGGGGCAAGGGCTGCGATGTTGGCGGGTGCGTTCATGGGTTGTCTCCGAAGAAAAAAGCGAACGAGGCAACTCCAAGGAAAACGCCTTGATTGCCAGATCGTTCCATCGTAGCTGTGCAAAATTGTCAGCACAATAGACAAAGCTGCGCACATAGTTTGCAAATTTGCAGATGGCTCGTGTGAAGCTTTAACGGCACTTGGCGCGTGGAAAGGAACCGCCATGGATTGGGACAACCTGCGTCATTTTCTGGAGCTGGCCCGTGCCGGCACTTTGGTGGGTGCCGCGCGGCGCTTGGGCGTAGACCACACCACCGTGGCGCGCCGCATTCAGGCGCTGGAAAAGCAAGTGGGATCACCGCTGTTTGCGCGCGAGGCTTCCGGCCACCGCCTGTCGGAGGGTGGCCAGGCGCTTTTTCCTCAGGTGGAAGCCATGGAGGCAGCGTTTCTGACGGTGGAGCACGCGGCACCCGGTGTTAGCCAAGGCTTGCAAGGCGCGGTGCGGGTTGGGGCGACGGAAGGTTTTGGTACTTTGGTACTGGCCCCAGAGTTGGCCAACTTCGCGCAGCGGCACCCTGGACTGGTAGTGGACCTGTTGCCGCGGCTGGTGCACCTGTCGCGCCGTGAGGCCGATATCGTCATTTCCCTCGAACGCCCTGCGCGCGGAGCTGTGGTGATCACCCGACTAAGCGATTACTTGCTGCGCCTTTACGGCTCTGCGTCTTATCTGAAACGCTGTGGCGCTATTGACTGCGCGGCCGACTTGCAAGAGCACGTATTTGTAAGCTATGTCGATGATTTCCAGTTCACCAAAGAGCTGCAGGTTCTTGACGAGTTGCACCGGCCAGGGCAGTTCATTTTGCGCAGCACCAGCGTGCTGGCGCAGTTTAAGGCGGTGCGTGCAGGAGCTGGGCCTGCGGTATTGCCCGCTTTCGTCGCGGGACGCGACGCGGACTTGGTGCAGGTGCTACCGGGGGTGGCGCAATTTACGCGAACGTTCTGGATGTCGATGCCTGAAGAAACAGGCGTGTGGCGCGCATGCAAGCGATTTGGGAATTTTTGAAAGAAGCAGTAGCGCGCCAGCAGGAGGTGCTGCTGGCGCACGCGTCATGAGGTTATGGAAACCTGTAACGCGGAGTGGGTGGGTGTCAAATTATTCCCATCACCAGCAGCACGATCAAGATGAGCACTACCAGGCCCACACCGCCGCTTGGGCCGTATCCCCACGAGCGGCTGTGGCCCCAGGTTGGCAGTGCACCCACCAGAAGCAAGATAAGGACGATGAGCAAGATAAGCGAGATAGACATTGGGGTTCCCTTGTTTGTTTTGGATGGTCACGATCATGGATGGTTGCGCAGCGAAAGTTCGTAGTCCTGCGCCTATGCGGCGTGTGAGGGTGCGACACGCGTACATTCCGTCGCAGATCGTACTGGCGACGGCTTTGTAGCAAGGGCAACGGCGAACACCCGTATTGGGCCAACCAACTCAAATGGTGAACGCAGCGAGCGAAGCCAGTGCCGTAGCGGTGCCGTAACGCTTTGAGTGTTCTGCGGGAAAGCGCCATGCCCGCCGGGGCGCAAGCCGGTTAGCATCCGCACACATGCCGCAAGCCCCCCGCAATATTCGTATGCCGTATTGGGTTGCGGGCGCGTGCGTTTTGGCCGTGGGCGTGCTCGTTTCGGTGGTGCTGTCGACAGAACAAGCCCGCCAGTTGGCTGTGGTGGAGCAGCAGCGCTTCGACCAGCACGCGAGCGAGTTTCGGCTGGTACTGCGCAATCGTCTCGCGAATTACACCGAGTTGGTGGCGGGCCTTCGTGGGTTGTTTGTGGCCAACCCGCAGCTAACCCGGTCACAGTTCAACCGCGTGGCGGCGCAGCTTGATCCGCTCAGCCGCAATGCCGGCGTTGTGAACCTGTCATTTACGCGCTGGGTTCACGGCAATGGACGCGCGGCTTTTGAGGCAGCGCAACTGCAAGACCCGGCCCTTGCGGCAGCCAATGTTGCGGCGTTCTCGGTTTACCCGGAGAGCACGCGCAGCGAATTCTTTGTGGCGGACTACGTTTGGCCACTCAAAGAGAACGAGCAGATTTTGGGGCTCGACATAGGTTCGCAGCCTGTCAATCTCGCGGCCATGGAGCGCGCGCGAAGCAACCGGGACATAGTGGCCTCGGCTCCGTTCATGCTGGTACAAAAAAGCCTGCACCAGCCCGGTGTTGTCATTCGGGCACCGGTGTTTGCCGGTGCGACTCCAAGCGCCACCCCCTTAAGCGCCGACGACCTGTTCCTCGGCGCTGTGGCCGTCACGGTGAACGTGTTTGATTTGGTGCGCAATATTGAGGTCGAGGGAAATGTAGAAGGACTGAGAGTTCATCTGAAAGATATCGGAGCGCCAGACGCGCCACACCGGCCACCGGGGGCGTCTCTGGTCAAGCTTTATGAATCAGACGGTGCTCAGGCGGTGAGTGCACTTGCTCCTGCATCGTTCAATATTTCGGTTCACGACCGCTACTGGCAGCTGGATATTTTTCCTGCGGCCCGGTTTTTAAGCGAGCAGGAGCAGGGCCTGCCCACTCAAACAGCGCAGCTCGGTGCCTGCCTCAGCCTGCTGTTGGCGGCTGTTGTAATGCTGCTGGCGCGCCAGCGACGGCTGGCGCTCGCACAGGCGCAGCAGGCGGACTTGGCACGCGCAAGCAGTGAGGAGCGCTTTCGCGCACTGTTCAACCAAGCCGCTGTGGGCGTAGCGCTGGTGGAGATGGCCACGGGAACGGTGACAGAAGCCAACCCTCGCTTTGCTGCCATCGTGAAGCGTGCGCCCGCATCGCTGCGGGGACGCTCTCTTAAGGGTCTTTTTCAGGCCGGTTTTGACGCGCAGCGCGCCTCTGATCAGCTTAAGGAGCTGGCCGGCATGCGTCAGGGCGAGTTCACGCAAGAGGTACCACTGAAAATGACGCTGCTGCTGGATCCGGCGGCCCCGGCGCATGCCGCTGATGCGCAGCGCTGGGTATCGAGCACCATTTCCACCATGCAAATTGAGGGCGACGCGGCACCTAGCCAGGCCATTGTGGTGCTGCACGACATCACGGCGCGGCGAGCGCTGGAAGGCAGCCTGCGGCACAACGAGGCACGGCTTCGGGCCCTGCTGCAGCGCATGCCTGTTGGCGTGATGCTGATGAACACCTCCGGCACCACGGCTTTGTGCAACCAGCGGTTTACGGATCTAACAGGATACACCGAGCGCGACGTTGCCACAGCGGATATCTGGTGGGAGAAAGCCTATCCGGATGCCGCTTACCGCGAGCGCTTGGTAGCGCAGTGGACGGAGTCGATTCGCCTTGCAATCAGTTATGGCACGACGGTTGAGGCTGCCGAATATTCTGTTGCCTGCGCCGATGGACGTGAGCGTCCGCTGGAAGTTGCCGGAGTGCTGGTGGGCGAGCAGGTGCTCATTACCTTTGTTGATTTGGCGCAGCGCAAGGCGGCCGAGCAAGAAATTCGAACATTGGCCTATTACGACCTGTTGACCGATCTGCCCAACCGGCGTCTTTTGGTGGACAGGCTGCAAGAGGCGGTCGCGCACTGCCGGGCACCATCGCACTGCGCCGTCATGCTGCTCGACGTAGATAACTTCAAAGCCCTGAACGACACGCGTGGCCACGAGCGGGGCGACGCACTGCTCAAACTGGTGGGCAAAAGGATTGCTGCTTGCGTGCGCACGGAAGACACGGTGGCCCGCCTTGGCGGTGACGAGTTTGCTCTTTTACTGGAGGCGGTTGGCCACAGCAAGGAATCAGCACATGCGCACTGCGAGCAGATTGTCGAGAAAATTATGAAAGCCGTGCGTGAACCCTATCTCATTGAAGGGGAAGCGCACCACAACACGCTCAGTATTGGCATAGCGCTTTTTACCTCAGACGATGAAAGTGCGGACGACTTGCTGCAGCGTGTGGACCTCGCGATGTACCAGGCGAAGGCTGCAGGTCGCGATACCTCGTGCTTCTATCACTCGAGCATGCATGCTCAGGCCAGCGAGAGGGCCGCGTTGGAGGAAGATATTCGTTACGGTCTGGCAGCAAACCAGTTTGATCTGTACTACCAGCCCCAAGTGGACCATGGGCGTATCGTTGCCGCGGAAGCGCTGCTGCGCTGGAACCATCCGCAGCGCGGCTTCGTTTCGCCGGAGCAGTTCATTCCGTTGGCGGAGGAATCTGGCTTGATCCTGCCGCTCGGTCAGTGGGTGCTGGAAGAGGCGTGCCGCACATTGGCGCGCTGGGCCGACGACCCCGTTCTGGCCGAGCTCTCGGTGGCCGTAAATGTGAGCCCGCGGCAGTTTCGCCAAGCTGGATTTGTGCCACAGGTCCTTGCAACCTTGGCCAGCACCGGAGCAGCCGCCCGGCGGCTTAAGTTAGAAATCACCGAGGGCTTGCTGTTGCACGACGTGGATGAGTCGGCCGCACGCATGACCGAATTGCAAGGCTACGGCGTGGGTTTTTCACTGGACGACTTTGGCACCGGGTACTCCAGCCTGTCGTACCTCAAACGCTTGCCGCTGGACCAAATCAAGATTGACCAAAGCTTTGTGCGCGACTTGCTGACCGACCCCAACGATGCGTCCATCGTGCGCACCATAGTGGCGCTGGGTGCCAGTCTGGGTCTTCAGGTTCTGGCTGAAGGCGTGGAGACCGATGCCCAGCGGCAGTTTTTGGCGCGCCACCATTGCCACGCCTGGCAGGGTTACCTGCTGACCAAACCAGTGCCTGCTGCTGAGTTTGAGGCGCTGGTAGCGACACATCGAGCCTCCTGAGCGAACAGAACAAGGGGAGTGGCTGTGTTTATAGATCTCCCTGCAGCTCGTATATTTTGATAGCTGTATAGCGTTACTGGATAAGCCCCAGTGGCTATTTTCAATACAAATTGATTCTGTGCAGCTGTGCCCGATGAGGCACAAAAGACACCACAAGTTGACGCGCAATTTGTCGAACACGGCCACCGCGACCATTGCCACTTTGACCCGTGCGCTGGCGACCTTGGTTGCCTTTCATGCCATGGAGGTCAGTAGCTGGCTCTGTGCTTTACAAGATTCGGATCCGCCGCCGCACGCAGGCTGCGAGACAGGCTGCAAGCCGAGCCGCAGAGGCTCGGCACCCTTGACGCTTACGGATCGTTAGCGTCCGTAAATCCGACCGAAACCAACGTGCTGGCCTACAGGCTGACGGCCTCTCGCTCCAACGCCTTTCTGCCCTCACCGGTAATGGCCAATACTCGACCAAGTTGGCTGTTTGAGCCCGGGGCGGGCAGCAGCGCAGCTATGTGGCCAGCAGCGCGCAACACGCGCAGACGGTCAATTTCATGCGCTTGCGTCACGGTACACGGGAGGGATGTTTGCGCCAGTTCACGTAGCAGTTCCATGGACATATTTGTCTCCGACGGTTGATCTTTTTGGTCTTTTTAGACGATACATGTGTCAGCTGCAAGACAAGATACTTTCCGAAACGTTAGGCGGCATCTCACGCGCGACGTCACACCCAGCCGACAAGCGCTGATCGTGCTTCTCCTTAGCCTTCAAATTTTCAAGTGAGAAGCAGAGCGCTGATGTGGAGCAGTGACCTTGGGAAGCAATGAGCTTCTCGCGCTTACTCCCTGAACGCTTCGATCGCGCACAGCCGCAGCGTTGTGATTGCCGCGCCTTGAGCGCACAGCAAACTATTTACCGATTACGTCGACCCATAAACTTCCCGTGCCTCAAGCGCCGCCCAGCGATCACCTTACGCTGCCGCGCCGGGGCGACCGTGACGCTGAAAATAATGTTTCCCACGCCAGCTCGAATCTGCCTCCAGCACCTAACATCCTGCGCGGCAGAAGAAGCGGGGGCTGAAAGTGGAGTTACAGCGGTTCAGTGTTCATCTTCTTTTTACCCCTTAGGGACATCCTGCATAACTCCCTGCGGGTTGTGACAGCGCGGTCTCGGGCGGTCCGCTTCGTTGCTTTTTTTGCCAATAGCACGGCTATTAGCTGCAAAAAGACGCCTTGCGGCCCATTCCGATCCGCACTATCACATCCTCG
>JBBSUJ010000087.1:0-12899 GCA_038235025.1 Burkholderiales bacterium | reverse complement strand
CTATCTGAGCACCTACAACCACCACATCCCGCAGCGCGCCTTAAATCATCTCTCGCCTATCGAGACCCTTCAAGCGTGGAGCAAGAAAGCTCCCGACTTGTTCGTCAAGCGGGTGTATAAACAGGCGGAACTTGACACCTAGCGATCAGCCAGAGATTTCTTTCGCTTACTCGACTTGGTATTCGAAATAGCGCTGAAAGCTGAACGCCATGCTGGCCATTAGTGCGGTGGTTCCCACCATCAGAGCAAACGCCATTGCAAACACCGTGATCCAGTTGGTTTGGCCAGCGTGCGAATCAGGCGGACTGTTGGGGTTATGGCGGGCGTTCCATTTTTCCGGTGTTCGCAGACCGTAAATAACCGCAGTCAGTGCGCAGCCGGCAATGGTGAAGCCAAGCATGGGAATCAGAAGCCAGCTTGCCAGGTCGTCTTGCCCAAAGCTCTGTACTCGATAAGCTCCATAGGCCCCCAGTAATGTCGGGATCCACAAAAGCCAGCCTAGCAAGTCTGTGAAGCCCCGCAGATAGAAGCGGTGCAAGCCGATCGGCCCGCCCAGAAATGCTAGCCATGCAGCCAAAGTCTTGTTTTTCATGACGCGATTATTCCGCCGATTGCGAATCACCCAGGCCCAAGGTCTTTTGCATCAGCACCACATCACGCCAAGCGCCGTGTTTCCAGCCCACAGCCCTCATCAGTCCCGTGTGCTCGAACCCTAGCGCACGGTGCAAGCCGATAGATGCGTCATTGGCAGAATCGCCAATGACCGCCAGCATTTGCCGTACCCCGCCTATTTCCGCGTCGTGAATCACCGCGGTCAACAGAGTCCTGGCGATTCCTTTTCCCTGTGCCGACGGTGCCATGTAGATCGAATCTTCCGCAGAGAACCGGTAAGCAGGCCGAGGCTTGAACCAATTGGCATATGCAAAACCGACTACCGCGCCATTCACCTCGGCCACTAGCCAGGGAAGGCCCCGGTCAAGCACTTCGCGCCTGCGCGCCGCCATATCTGCAGTAGATGGCGGCTCGATCTCAAACGTGCCCGTGCCGTACAGCACATGGTAGGCGTAGATGTCGGTGATAGCTGGCAGATCGGCATCACAGCTCGCGCGGAGACAAGGCATGGGAAGTTGGTAGGTAAAGAAAGCTATACTTGCAGGCTTTGCAGCGTGTCGCTGGCCGGGTGGCCATGTCGCGTGTCTCTACGTTGCGAATCAGGGTTTCGGTTTCTAACGTGCCGGCCCACCACCCAAGGATAAATCATGGTCGTCATTCGACTCTCCCGCGGCGGCTCTAAAGGTCGTCCGTTTTACAACATAGTCGTTGCTGACAAGCGCGTGCGCCGTGATGGCCGCTTCATCGAGCGTTTGGGTTTCTACAACCCTACGTCCAAGGAAGGCGAAGAGGGCCTGCGTATTGCCCAGGACCGCCTGACCTACTGGAAAAGCGTGGGAGCCCAGTCCTCGCCTACGGTGGACCGCCTCATCAAGCAGGCCGCCAAGCAAGCCGCCTGATTATTCAGGTACTCAAGCTGGGCGGATCGCGCTGTTTATGACGGACGCCATCCGCCCTTCTTTTTTTTAGCGCTCGCGCGAACCATGACCGAAACATTGCCCGCACTATCTGCTGCCTTATCGCCCGCGCAACTGCCGGACGATGCTGTCGAGGTGGGGCGTATCGGCGAGCCCTGGGGTGTTAAAGGCTGGTTAAAGGTCACCCCCTTCAACACGGAACCCACAGCGCTTTTTTCTAGTCGCCGTTGGTACCTGCAGCCTTCTGATCGTGGCGCTCGCGTTTTCGACGGCACGGCACTGCTGGAGCTGCGCCAAACGCGCAAGCACGCTGGTGGCGTGGTGGCTTGGGGGCAGGGCGTGGATGACCGGGATACTGCAGAAGCGCTGCGTGGTTCGCGTATTTTCGTTCCACGCTCGGGCTTTCCCCAGGCGGCTGACGGCGAATATTACTGGGTGGACCTCTTGGGCCTGGCAGTTGAAAACCGCGAGGGCCTCCCTCTCGGTACCGTGCGTGACTTGCTCACCACAGGCCCGCAGACTGTGCTGGTGTTGGAAGGTGAGCTTAGTCAAGGTGTGAATGGTCAACCGGGCAAACCGGTCGAACGCATGATTCCGTTCGTTGCTGCTTTCATTGATGAAGTGGACACTGTCGGTAAACGCATTTTGGTGGATTGGCAGCCCGACTTCTAAGTCTCGATACCTGTCAACCACGAGCGCACGCGGGACTTCCCTCTTTCGCGCTTTCGTCCTTCCCCGCTTCTGCTTTCGTACAGCCGCGATCATTTTCAGCATGCGCTTTGACGTAATCACACTATTTCCTGAACTGTTCGCGCCCTTTTTGGAGACTGGCGTAACGCGGCGCGCTTACGCCAGTGGTCAGGTTGCGGTGCATCTCTGGAATCCGCGTGACTTCGCGGAGGGAAATTACCGGCGCGTGGACGATCGGCCTTTTGGTGGCGGACCCGGTATGGTAATGATGGCTCCACCGCTGGAACGTTGCCTGCAAGCAATTCGCCGAGCGCGCGGCGAGTCCAGCTGCGGCGCTGCGCCCTTGGTGCTTTTCTCGCCGCTTGGTCAGCGGCTGGACCACGCCGGCGTTGAAGAATGGAGTTTGAGCGTTGGTGCCATTTTGCTGTGTGGCCGCTACGAGGGCATCGACCAGCGGTTTATCGACCGCCATGTGCAAACCCAGATCAGCCTCGGAGACTTTGTGCTCTCAGGCGGTGAAGTGGCCGCCATGGCCGTGCTGGACGCCGTGGCGCGCTTGCAGCCAGGCGTACTGAATGACGCTGGAAGCCACTCGCAGGACAGTTTTCACCCCGCTCTAGATGGACTGCTCGATTGTCCGCACTACACCCGCCCGGAGGACTGGCAGGGCGACAAGGTTCCGCCCGAATTGCTGTCTGGGCACCACCAGCAGATAGAGGCTTGGCGGCGAGCACAGCGTGTGCAATTGACGGCGCTACATCGTCCCGACTTGGTGTTGCGTGCGCGCCAAGCCGGGGCTCTGGGCGCCACTGACGAAGCTACCTTGCGAGAAGTGAAGGCCACGTTATAATGGAAGGCTTTTCGATCCTCTGCCCGGCCGGCACACAGCGAACGCTGCTCTTGCCCACCTGTCAATCCTGACAATGCCAATCATGGCGCGGACACGATCGCAGGATGTACTCATGAATTTGATCCAAACCCTAGAGGCGGAAGAAATTGCCCGCCTCGGCAAAACTATTCCAGACTTTGCGCCGGGCGACACCGTGATCGTTAGCGTCAATGTCGTTGAAGGCACCCGCAAGCGCGTGCAGGCTTATGAAGGCGTGGTGATCGCCAAGCGCAATCGCGGTATTAATAGTGCATTTATTGTGCGCAAAATATCCAGCGGCGAAGGCGTGGAGCGTACGTTTCAAAGCTACAGCCCGCTAATTGCCAAGATCGAAGTCAAGCGCCGTGGTGATGTGCGCCGCGCCAAACTGTATTACTTGCGCGAGCGCAGCGGCAAGTCCGCACGAATTAAGGAAAAGCTGCCATCACGTGTCAAGCAAACTGCAGCACCAGCTGTTGCAGTGGCCTCGGCCGCGTAAGGCCTTCCAGCCTCGCGAGAACCGCAGCAGCCTTTGGGCTTCTGCGGTTTTTTGCATATTGTGCTGTGTCAAAAATTGCTTTCGTGAGTTCGTTCGTGCCCACCATTGATCCGCGCACGGTGCCAGTCGTGGAAACGCGCGTGGTTTTGCCCGCTGTATCCACCGATCGTTTAACACCTGGTGCCCTGCGGCAGCGATTTTTACAGCCGCCGCAATGGCAGCCAGAAGTCGTTTCGGAACTGTGTTTTTCTGACCGTCTGCCCTCGCGAGCAGCTGTGCTGATCGCGGTATTGCAGCACCGCGAGCCCAGCATTTTGTTGACTGAACGCACACAGCATCTTTCAACGCATTCCGGGCAGGTGGCGTTTCCAGGAGGCCGTGCCGATGCGGGCGATGCTGACATGTCAGCCACCGCCCTGCGTGAAGCGTGGGAGGAAGTGGGATTGGATTCAGGGTGCGCCGAGGTGCTCGGGGAGTTACCGGTTTATGTCACCGGATCGTCGTTTCTGGTGTCTCCCGTACTGGCATTGGTCCCGTCCAGCATGGAGTTTCGGCCTAATCCGTATGAGGTGGCACGTGTTTTTGAGGTGCCTATGGCCTTTCTGATGGACCCCAGGAACCATCGTTTGCACGTTCTGGAAGATGCGGGGCAGCGTCGAGAGTGGTATTCCATGCCTTTTCGTGATCCTTGCGGCTACGAGCACTTCATATGGGGAGCAACGGCCGGGATGCTTCGCAATCTATATCGCTTTTTAATCGCCTAACGCGAGGCGATTCGAAGCATGAGAAGCGCGTGCCGTGGAGGTGCGCGTTGGGCCGTTATCATCACCAGCCATGAGTTTCATTGCAATTTTCTTGGCTCTGCTAATTGAGCAAACCCGGCCACTGGCTAACGGCAATTTGGTGCACACCGGGCTGCGCGCTTGGTCGATTTCCGTCAGTCGCAACTTCGATGCTGGCAAGCCAAGCCATGCCTGGGTAGCGTGGGCGCTCGCCGTTTTGGTGCCCTCCCTTCTTGTCTTTGCGGTACACCTTCTGCTGCTGCACTGGATTGGGTGGCCGCTAGCCTTACTTTGGAGCATAGCGGTGCTCTACCTAACGCTGGGCTTTCGTCAGTTCAGCCATCACTTCACGCGCATCCGTGACGCGTTGGATTTGGGTGACGAACGCGGCGCGCGCGAATGTTTGGCTAATTGGCAACAGGTCAGTGTGGGGGAGTTGCCGCGTAGCGAGCTGGTTCGCCATGTGATTGAGTATTCCGTACTGGCAGCCCATCGTCATGTGTTCGGCGTGCTGGCTTGGTACACGCTACTGGCGGCGCTCGGCCTGGGACCGGCGGGCGCGGTGCTCTACCGCATGGCCGAGTTTGTTCAGCGGTACTGGATTCGACCTGCGCCTGATGGTTCACAGCGCGCCAGTAGCGCGTTGCAGCTCGCCAGCACCTCCGCCTGGACCATGACAGATTGGGTTCCCGTACGCGCTACTGCCCTGTGCTTCGCGGTGGTCGGCAGCTTTGAGGAAGCCATTGATAGATGGCATTTTTATGCGCGGCAGTTTCCAGGAGACAATGACGGCTTGCTTCTTGCCGCTACTTCGGGTGCTATTAATGTGCGCCTGGGAGGCACTGCGCTCGAGCCGCGCGGTGTGGACCAGGCCAACGACAATAAGGGTTTCGCAAAACTCGGCGACAGCGAGGTCACATCCGGCCGCGAACCGGAGCTTGCGCATCTGCGCAGCGTCGTTGGGCTGGTGTGGCGATCAGTCGTGGTATGGATGCTGCTGCTGGTACTGCTAACCTTCGCGCGCTTCTTGGGGTGACCCGAACTGACCGCGCTGTGTGAAGCGGCGCGTTTCCGTCTCAATACCGAGTTTGCCCCAGCTCCGAAAAAAGCTCACTATAGATAGAGTAGCGAATGGGGCTTATGGCATCAGCGCCCGTGGCTGTTTTTAGTGCTGAAATTACGCCGCAACCTGGTTCATGCAAATGTGTACAGTTATAAAACTTGCACGCCTTGGCATGCGCAGCAATGTCAGGCATGCAGTGTGCAAGCTCTTTAGGTGCGACATGGTGCAGGCCAAATTCCTGAAACCCTGGAGAATCGAGCACGGCCGAGTCGTGCTCGGAGTCGATCCAGTACAGCGCCGGGCTGGTCGTGGTATGCCGCCCCGAGTTAAGGGCCTGAGAAATTTCAGCTGTCAATACTGTCGCTCCCGGTACCAGTAGATTCACTAACGTGCTCTTTCCCGCGCCGGAGGGGCCAAGTACCAACGTGGTTTTTCCGCGCAGCAACGGCAAAAGCGCCGCTCGGGCGGCTTCCTTGGACTGGTTCAAGGATAAGCCAATTACATGCCCCGTGCCATTGCCCGCGATGTAGCGGTAGGCCTGAAGACGCAACCAAGCGCGCTCGAAAGGAACTGGCAGGTCGCTTTTATTAAGTGCAATCAGCGCAGGTATTCCGGCCGATTCAGCTGCAATTAGCGCGCGCGCTAGTTGCATTTCCGAAAATACAGGCTCAGCTGCAATCAGAATCAAAATCTGATCGAGATTGGCCGCAAATGATTTGGTGCGAATCTCGTCTTGGCGATAAAAAAGATTGCGCCGCTCCTGCACTTGCTCGATCGGTCCCTCGTTGCCTTGACCCTGTGGGGCAGGTTGCCAAACCACACGGTCACCCACAACAGACTGGCTCCGCTTGCCGCGGGGATGGCAGATGCGGCGCTCGCCGTCAAGCGTTTCCACCACGCAGTGCCGGCCGTGGCTGGCCACGACAAGGCCCTCGCGCGTGCTTGGGTAGTCAGCCACAGGTGAGGGCATAAGTAAGGGACATCAAGCGCGAGCCAGCAACGCATCGAAACGCTTGGCGCAATCGATATCCGAGCTTGAGACGCCCGCTGCATCATGCGTCGCCAAACGCACCACACAGTGGTCGTAGTGGACCGACAGATCGGGGTGGTGATCCTGCTGGTGGGCAACGAGCGCAACCGCGTTTACAAACGCCATCGTTTGGTAGTAGTCCGTAAATCGGTAGGTTTTGGTGATGGCGACATCGGCGTGATCACCATGCAAGCACCAGCCTTCTAGTTGTGCCAGCGCCGCTACTATTTCCGTAGCATTTAATCTGCGCCTAGCCTGCCCTGGCCAGTCTTTTTGCTTCAAGTCCTGTTTCATGTGAGAGGTCCTGCGTAAATGCGCCCCAGCCGTTCAACGGCTGGGGGATGAGAGTAATAAAACCTTACGTAGAGCGGATCGGGTGTCAAGGTGGAGGCGTTGTCCTCGTACAGTTTGAGTAGTGCGGTTGCCAGTGGCCCACTCCCCGTGTGGGAGACAGCGTAGGCGTCTGCTTGAAACTCGTGCGCTCGAGACATGTGCGCGAACAAGGGCGACAGGAATACGGTAAAAACTGGCACAACCAATAAAAAGAGCAGCAAGGCCAGCGCGTCGCTGGGTATTTTTACGCCACCCGGCAGCATGGACATGAGGTTCGGGCGTACGCCCAAACCAAAATAGAACCATGACTGCGACGATAGCCAGCCCAGCAAGGCGAAGCCCGCCAAACTGATGGCCAACATGGCCACCATGCGTTTGGTCACGTGTTTGTGATGGAAGTGGCCCAATTCATGTGCGAGCACGGCTTCCACTTCAGCAGGTGTTAACTGCCGTAGTAGGGTATCGAAAAACACCACGCGCTTCGAGGCGCCGAAGCCAGTGAAATAAGCGTTTGCGTGCGCGCTGCGACGGCTTCCGTCCATTACAAACAACCCCTTTGCTGAAAACCCACAGCGCTGCATCAGCGCCTGTACGCGAGTTGCCAGCAACGCATCAGCCAGTGGTTCGAATTTGTTGAAAAGTGGTGCAATGAACGTGGGATAAATCCACATCAACAGCATGTTGAATACGGTCCATACAGCCCAGGCCCACAGCCACCAAAAACTCCCGGCGGAGCCCATGAGGTACAGGATAGCTGCTGCAATAGGAAGCCCGATCAGCGCGCCCACCAGTGTAGATTTTGCGATATCTGTCAGCCACAGGCGTAGCGTTAGTTGGTTAAAGCCGTAGCGCTGCTCAATTACAAACGTTTGGTAAAGCGTGGTGGGAAGATCAAGCAGACCGCTAATCAGCGCGAATGCTGCCAACAGGGCCAACTGCTGCACAATGCCGCCCCCCAGCAGCGAAAGCAGCGCCTGATTCAAAGCGTCTAACCCTCCAATTAAAGTCCAACCCAACAACACAGCCGCGCCAAACGCCGCTTCGAGCGTGCCAAAACGCAATTTGGCGCGTGTGTAATCGGCACCTTTTTGGTGAGAAGTGAGCGAGATACGGTCAGTGAACGCGGCAGGCACCTGAGCCCGACCGCGTGCCACCATGCGCAACTGGCGGCTTGCTAGCCAGGTTTTAAGCAAAACACCGATTGCCAGTGCCAGCGCGAACGCCAGCGTCAAAACAAACGAAGGAGACAGGACGTCGGCGGCAGGTGGCATTTCGCCGAGTTTAGAGCAAGGCGTGCGGGACCGAAGGCCCGCTGCGCAAAGCTCGTCGTGGCTTGCAGGACAATGCACCATGCCTGAAAAAGCCACGCCTTTGCTTTCGCCATCGTCCGTTACCGCCTCACCGGCGCTGTGTCGATCCGATCAAAATCTTGTCTGGCTTGACTGCGAGATGACGGGCTTAAATCCCGAAATAGAGCGCATCATCGAAATCGCGGTGGTGGTCACCGGGCCGCAGCTCACACCGCGCATCGAAGGCCCGGTTCTCGTGATTCACCAGAGCGACGCCTTGCTGGATACGATGGACGCCTGGAACAAGGGTACACACGGCCGGAGCGGTTTGATTGAGAAGGTTCGTGCGTCCGCGCTGACCGAAGAAGAGGCGCAGGATCAGGTGATCGCCTTCCTCAAGGCCTATGTGCCGAAAGGCAAGGTGCCACTTTGCGGCAACACTATCGGACAGGACCGCCGCTTTTTGGCACGTTACATGCCAAAACTAGAAGCGTTTTTGCATTACCGCAATCTGGACGTGAGTACGCTCAAAGAACTGGCTAAGCGCTGGAAACCCGAGGCATACAGCAGCTTTAAAAAGGCGCAGAAGCACACCGCGTTGGCGGACGTACACGAGTCGATTGACGAGTTACTGCACTACCGGGCGCATTTTTTTATTGGCACTAAGGAAGGTGATGTAGGCGTTGACGCTACAAAGGGTCTTGCGGGAAAACCCGTATCTATAGGATAATAGTGGGCTTGCAACGTGATTCGCGTTGCATTTTGTGGCATCTCCCTTCACTCATCGGGTCCGCCGCTAGCTCCAGCCTTCTCGGGCAACGGCAGCTGGCATGCGATGAACCCAACCGCAGCGACGCGACGTCCTGCAGGTCTCGTTTGATGGTTGATGTTTTTTAACCATTGACGAAGCCACCCGGCCTCACAGGCCGGTTTGCTTTGGTGAGAGAAAAATTCATGACCGACACTTTTGAAGTGCAAGGCGACTTTGCGCCTGCTCAATCTTTGAACACGCCTACCGACACGGTAGACGCTTCTACCCCCGCTACTTTGGAAAATGCTGCAGAAGCCGCAGCAGAAGTTACGGCCCAGCCCAACGGTTTCGTCGAGCTTGGCTTGGCGCCTGAACTGGTGCAGGCCGTAGCCGATTTGGGCTACACCCAGCCAACTTCTGTGCAACTCAAGGCCATCCCGCTCGCTATGGGCGTTGGCGCAAAAGGCGGCCGTTACATTGATTTGATGGTTTCCAGCCAGACAGGCAGCGGCAAGACGGCAGCGTTTTTGTTGCCAGTGCTCAATACCTTGATCGCCCAGAAAGCCGCAGAAGAAGATCGTTCGCGCGCCGAATACGAAGCTGCCGTCGCCGAGGCGGCTGCCCGTGGCGAGGCGCCACCCAAGCGCGCCAAACGCAAGGACCCTACCAACACGCGTAACTTCAAGCCTGCTGTTCCAGGCGCTTTGATCGTCTGCCCTACCCGTGAGTTGGCCCAGCAGGTGGCCCACGACTGCATCGACTTGGTAAAACACGCTCGTGGTTTGCGCGTCGCCAATGTGGTGGGCGGTATGCCCTACCAGTTGCAAATCGCCAAGCTGCAGAACGCCGATTTGGTGGTTGCCACCCCGGGTCGCCTGCTGGACCTGCAGCGGTCTATGCAAATCAAGCTCGATGAAGTGCAGTTTCTGGTGGTTGACGAAGCCGACCGCATGTTGGACCTTGGTTTTTCCGATGATTTGGCCGAGATCAACCAGCTCACCAGTCAGCGCAAGCAGACCATGATGTTTAGCGCCACTTTCGCGCCGCGCATTCAGCAGCTGGCCATGCGTGTGATGCACGATGGTGGCAGCAGCGTGCAAAAAATCCAGATCGACAGCCCGACGGAAAAGCACAGCAACATCAAACAGATATTGCATTGGGCTGATAACTTGCAGCACAAGCGCAAGATGCTGGATCACTGGCTGCGTGACACCACCATCAACCAGGCCATCGTTTTCGCCAGCACGCAAATTGAGTGCGACGGCCTCGCTGCCGATTTGCAGCAAGAAGGCTTCAGTGCGGTCGCACTGCACGGAGCGTTGAGTCAAGGTCTGCGCAATCGCCGCTTGATGGCATTGCGCCAGGGGCAGGTGCAGATTTTGGTTGCTACCGATGTTGCGGCACGCGGCATTGATGTGCCTACCGTAACCCACGTCTTCAACTTTGGTTTGCCGATGAAGGCTGAGGATTACACCCACCGCATCGGGCGCACGGGTCGTGCGGGCCGCGATGGTCTGGCGGTGACCTTCGCTGAATTCCGGGATCGCCGCAAAATCTTTGATATCGAAGGCTATACCCGCCAGCAGTTCAAAGCTGAAGTAGTTCCCGGTCTTGAGCCCACCCAACGCTTTCCGTCGACGCGTCCTCCACAAGGTCAAGGTGACTTTGGTGGTGGTCGTGGTGGGTTTGGAGGCGGTGGTGGTGCCGGTGGTCGTGGTGCTCCGTCGCGCGACCGCAATTACGCCGATGCTTCGCGCAGCGATAACCGTGGCGGCTTTAATGATCGCCCGCGTTTTCAAGGTGCTCCTGATGGTCGTGGCCAAGCTCCTCGCCGCGATGGTGAAGGATTCGGCCGCAAGCCAAGCTTTGGCGACGGTGCTCGGGGCGGGTTTGCAGACGCGGGTCGTCCGAGCTACGGCGCGCCACGAGGTGACAGCGCGCCCCGCGGCGATGGCGGCCAGCGTGGTGATTTTCAGCCACGCAAGCCCGCCTTTTCCAAGCCTGCCGCGCCTGGCGGTAAGACCTTCACGCCGCACGACGCCCGCAAGCGTCCTGCACGCCCCGCCCGTTAATCCAAGAAATTTGTAATTGCACCGGAGCCACTTCGATTGAAGTGGCTCTTTTTTTGTCTGCACTGAGTGCGCCACACGGCGATACCAAATAATGGCAAACCAAGGAGTAAGTTTGTGTTGCTCATTCCATCTGTTGATGCCGATTTTGAACACACGTTCGAGCTCGCACCTGCCTCACTTTGGCTGGAGGATTATCAAGAACTGAAGGCGATTTTTGATGCTTGGCGCAGCGAGGGCGTGAGCGACTTGGAAGCTTATTTGTTGAATGATCTTTCGAGAGTCCAGCGATGTACCCGCGCTATCAAAGTGCTTCGGGTGAATCAGCGCACGCTTGAGTTGTTCGCGTCGCACAGTTCAGAAGAGCTGCTGCAACAACTCGATCGTGTTTTTCGCGACGACGTGTACCCGCAAGTCATCAAAGAATTAGTGCAGCTGTGGTCTGGAGGAGCGGGTTTTGACAATCAGACCGTGAACTACGCACTGGATGGGCGAAGGCTAGATGTTCTGGTGCACGGACGGGTTTTACCGGGTCAAGAGGACGAATGGGACCGGGTTTTGGTATCGCTTGAAGACGTCACTGCACAGACCCGAAGCGCCGAACGTAGCCAGCGCAGCGAACAGTACTCCCGCGATCTTTTTGAGCACTCGCCGGTCTCTTTGTGGGTGGAGGATTTCAGCGCGGTCAAGCGCTTGCTAGACGAGGTCCGGGCGCAGGGCATTTGCGACTTCAGGACCTTCCTCAAGGTGCATTCCGAGTTTGTCTCACGGTGTATGCAAGAAATTCGCGTGATCGACGTCAACCAACAAACGCTGACCATGTTTGGCGCTTCTTCTAAGGAAGCACTTCTCAACGCACTTCCACGCGTGTTTCGCGATGAGATGCAGGCGTCCTTTGCAGACCAGCTTCAAGACTTGTGGGATGGCAAGTTGGTTCAGCATCGTGAAGTAGTTAACTATGCATTGTCGGGAGACGCGGTTTACATCCACATGCAGTTCTCGGTGCTCGAGGGGCATCACGAAGATTGGGGCCTTGTGTTGTTGTCTTTGGTCGATATCACCGCGCGCAAAAAAGCGGAGGCTTATCTTGAATATCTAGGGAAGCACGACGTACTCACGCAGCTGCGCAATCGGGCGTTTTATGTGGAGGAATTGAACCGCATTACACGCAAAGGTCCTTGGCCCCTTGCATTGGTCACCCTGGACCTCAATGGGCTCAAGCAGGTGAATGACGAACAAGGTCATGCCGCCGGAGATGCTTTGCTGCGCAGGGTTGGAGAAGTGTTAATCAAAGCAACGGAGCCGGGTTGGTGTACCGCGCGGGTAGGGGGCGACGAGTTCACCATCCTGATGCCCAGTATGGATGAGCGTGCGGCTACCGCCCTGATTGAGCGAATGGGCTCGCTTATTGAACTGAACAACCAGTTTTATCCGGGCCAGCCGCTGAGCCTCGCAATGGGCACCGCCAGCTGCACCAGCGGAGATCAAGTGGAAGCCGCTTTGAACCACGCTGACCAGGCCATGTACGAAAAAAAATTGCGCTGTTACACGGATTCGGGTGGCGATCGACGCCGCCGCTAATCTGCTCAAGCGGACTCCTGAAAAGCTGAAATCAAATAGAGGTTGACGTCGAGAACCTCTCAATCCACTCTGTGTTGCCCTCGCAACCACCCGCACTACCAAATCGGACGAAGGTTGTTCGAGGCACACCTAGCAGGCTGAAGAAATACTCCCCAGGTCCGAGCCATCTTCAGCGCCTCGATCTGCGGCTCGCTGGTTAAATTTCACATCTCGGGATTTGCGCGTGAAATTTGGAGTTTTTACGTCCTAATAGCCCGGTTTTTCGTGCTATGGGGCTCAGTTCGCCCTGTGCAGACGGATCTTCCCCTAGGTGCGCATACGCACCAGGTTGTACGCCGCCATCGTCAGCACAAACATCTGGTCAACACGCTTGAGCCCGCGCACCATAACGTGCCTCATCGCGCCCACAGTCTTG
>JBBSUJ010000086.1:0-12917 GCA_038235025.1 Burkholderiales bacterium | reverse complement strand
CTCCATCTGTCCCAGGAACTCCTGCTTGCGGGTTTTTTTGACGGCGAGGTTGGGATCAAGGCTCGATTGCTTGATGGGGGTGACGATGCCATGAAAAACTGACTGCTACCAGACCGTAGGCAGAGTTATGCAGGATGTCCCCAACTCACTCCATTGCTCCCGTGAATGAGGAAATGGCGCGCAGCTGGCCTGAAGCACTGCGCATGAATGTGTTGGATGACAGTCTTTCGGCAGACCTTGCGAGTGTCTCGGGTGTTTTGGACGCCGTTATGTACGCGCGGGTTATGAAACTGGCGAACTACGCGGTTGACGCCGGCGCGGAGGCCATTTTTTTCACCTGCTCGGCTTTTGGTCCTTGTCTGGAAGCCGTGGCACGCGCTCACTCAAGGATTCCCGTTCTCAAGCCCAACGAGGCAATGGTTCAGCAGGCTGCCGACGTGGGAGGGCGTATCGGTTTGATCGCTTCCTTTGCTAGCACGCTTACCACGATACCAGCAGAGTTTCAGGATGGCACCGACCTGCATTGCGCGCTAGCGGCTGGCGCTTTAGAAGCGCTGCATCGCGGCGATATAGCTGCGCACGAGCAGGCCATCGTGGAGTCGGCGCGGGCGCTCGCAAAAGCGGGCTGCAGCACCATTGCACTGGCTCAATTCAGCATGGCCCGCGCAGCACCTGCGGTACAGCAGGCCTTGGGTTTGCCCGTGCTGACCACCCCTGCGAGTGCAGTTCGGCTGTTGAAAAAACGCTTGCAAGGCTGATTTTTGTGTGATGTGCACGAATTTGCGAGGCACAAGCTGCCACACTTCATATAATGGCGGGCTTCGCAGCGCACGCGTGCTCCGCGGCGAGGTGCAGATTTGGCGTTCAAGCCTCAGCTGTAAGTACCACCTAAGAGGTTTCCATCCTAGAGAAACGCCGACCGTGGAAAAGAGCCCAGAGGACGCCGGCCCCTTTTCAAGGCCGGTCAAACCGTAGAAACTCATGAAAACTTTCAGCGCAAAACCCGCTGATGTGACGCACGAGTGGTTTGTGATTGACGCCACCGATAAGGTGCTCGGCCGGGTAGCCAGCGAAGTTGCCCACCGCCTGCGCGGCAAACACAAAGCCATTTATACGCCTCACATCGACACTGGTGACTTCATCGTCATTGTCAATGCCTCCCAGCTCCGTGTTACTGGTGCCAAGGCGACCGACAAGATCTATTACCGTCACTCGGGTTACCCCGGCGGTATTTCGGCTACCAATTTCCGTGACATGCAAGCCAAGCACCCCGGCCGCGCGCTTGAAAAGGCCGTCAAAGGCATGCTGCCCAAGGGTCCCCTTGGCTACGCGATGATCAAGAAACTCAAGGTGTACGGTGGTGCAGAGCATCCCCACACCGCCCAGCAGCCAAAAGCGCTGGAAATCTAAGGAGCCTTGAGAATGATTGGTGAATGGAACAATGGCACAGGCCGTCGCAAATCCAGCGTCGCCCGGGTGTTTATGAAAAAAGGCACTGGCAAGATCACGATCAACGGCAAGGACATCCAGTCCTACTTCGGCCGTGCAACTTCGATCATGATCGCCAAACAACCCCTCGCGCTGACCAACCATGTCGAAACGTTCGATATCCAGATCAACGTGTTTGGTGGCGGTGAATCTGGCCAGGCAGGCGCTGCCCGCCACGGCATTACCCGCGCTTTGATCGACTATGACGAAACCCTCAAGCCAGCGCTCAGCCAGGCTGGATTTGTGACACGCGATGCACGTGAGGTCGAGCGTAAAAAAGTCGGCTTGCGCTCTGCACGCCGGGCGAAGCAGTTCTCGAAGCGCTAAACTGCCACTCGTTAGCCGTCAAAAAAAGGCCATGCCGGTTAACCGGCGTGGCCTTTTTTTTGGCGTTCACAATGTAGTGCGGGCGACCAAAGCTTACGGTGCCTGTTGTTCCAAGTCCGCACTGCGTTTCTGATAACTATGCGTTTTCGCCTTTTGCGCCGCCGCCTGTCGCACAGCGCACCGCGACTTGCGGTGCGCAGCGCCGTGCCTTGGCCGCTTCGTTGGCTGGTACCTGCGATATTCGTGGGTTTGTGCGCTGCTATTGCGCTGTGGGCCTTTGAGCTGGGGCGTTCACTCGCGGGACTAGACGCGCGCAGTCGCCAGGAGCTCGTGCAGTTGCGTAGTGATATTCAGCAGCTGCGCATCGATGCGCAGCAAAACCAGAGTGTCGCCAACACGTCCGGCGGCCTGCTACTGGCTGAGCGATCGGCGTCCGATCAACTCAAATTACAGATCAGGCAGTTGGAGAGCGAAAATCGCTCACTGCGCGAGAATCTCGGTTTTTTCGAAAAGCTGATCCCCGCTGAAAACAGCAACGCCACGGAAGTGGCGATTCGGGGCCTTCAGGCCGAGCAAGACGCAGACGCCACACTCCGCTGGCAGGTGTTGCTGATGCGCCCTGCTAAAAACGCAACTGAGTTTTCCGGTCAAATTGAACTGGTCGCGGCCGGTTTGCGCGAGGGACGCCCATGGACCCAGCGCTTTGCTGGCGAAGGGCAGGATTTCAAGTTGCGGCAGTTTCGTCGTGTTGAAGGCACTTTGCGACTGCCTCCGCAGGCCGTGGTAAAAACCTTAACAGCAAGAATATTGCATGGCGGGCGCGTTCGCGCTTCCCACACCACTGATATAAGCCCCTAGTGCTCGCGCGCCTGTAGTGGCCGGGCAAGTAGGCGAACCCAGGAACCCGTATGTTTTCCCGCAACAAGCAGCCCCCTATCAAGAGCCTGATCGCCGAGGGCGATCGTGTGGAGGGCAGTGTCTATTTTGGCGATGGTTTGCGGATTGACGGGCAGGTGGTGGGGGATGTGCGCTGTGCGTCTTCGGAAGGAGGCTTGCTGGTGGTCTCAGCATCGGCCAAGGTGGAGGGCGCCATTCGGGCTGCCCATGTCATCATCAACGGAGAGGTTTGTGGGCCGGTTCACGCTAGCGTGCTGCTTGAACTGCAGCCTAAAGCCCGCATCACCGGCGATGTGCACTACAAGGCCCTGGAAATGCACCAAGGTGGCACCATATCGGGGAAGATGGTGCCACTGGACGCAGCGACAGAGGAAAAAGCACCTCTCAAATTGGCCTCCAGTGGCAATTAGTGTCACTTTTGCGTTTGCTGACTTGGCTTCCCTTTGTTCTTTTTTGCTTTTTTAGCCGTAGTTTGGGGGCCTGCCCCTGCGCAGTCGCAGCCCTGCTCAAAACCGGTAATGTGGCAGGGCGATGCGGCTGCAGTACCATCTCAGTTAACTATTGAAACTTGGAGTCCGTATGACCGCACTGGCGCAAACACTGCCCACCGAAATGCCCGAGCCGATTAACTTCACGGAAAGTGCTGCTGCCAAGGTTGCGGACTTGATCGCGGAGGAGGGCAATCCTGATCTCAAGCTACGCGTTTTTGTTCAAGGCGGCGGCTGTTCGGGCTTTCAGTACGGCTTCACGTTCGACGAAATAACCAACGAAGACGACACAGTGATGACCAAGAACGGCGTCTCGCTGTTGATTGACGCCATGAGTTTTCAGTATTTGGTCGGTGCAGAAATTGACTACAAGGAAGACCTGCAGGGCGCCCAGTTCGTGATCAAGAACCCTGGTGCTACTTCCACTTGCGGTTGTGGCTCCAGTTTTTCATGATCGGGCTCGTCGACATCAGACGGTGTAAATAGCTCCAAGTAAACGGGTGCCGCGGGCACCCGTTGCTTCTGGCAAGTTACCGGGGCGGCCAATTATGGCTTGACGCGCCAGCCAGGCGAATGCCGCTGCTTCTACGTGCTGAGCGGGCATGCCGAGCGCGTCGGTTGTGACGACCTGGCAATGAGGTAGTAAGGCCTGCAAGCGTGCCATCAGATGGCAATTGAATGCTCCACCACCGCAAACCGCCAAAAGCATGCTCTCCGGGCCATAGCTTAGAACGCCGTCGATGCAGATGCTGGCGGTCAGTTCCAGCAGGGTCGCCTGAACGTCCTGCGGCGTCGCGCTGCACGGCAGAGTTGACACGTGCGATTCCAGCCAACCCGAGTGGAACAAATCGCGACCGGTGCTTCTGGGTGCGGGCAATGCAAAAAAGGGCTCTGAACGCAGCGCGTGTAGCAATTCAGGCAGCACCTTGCCACTGGCGGCCCACTCGCCGCCCCGGTCAAACGCGTGGCCGGTGTGGCGCTGGCACCAGAGGTCCATCAACACGTTGCCGGGGCCGCAATCAAAGCCCGTGACGGACGCGTCGGCATGCAGCATGCTCACATTGGCCATGCCGCCAATGTTGAGAATTGAGCGCGTGACGCCAGGCACGTGGAACACAAACTGGTGAAACGCCGGTACCAGTGGTGCCCCCTGGCCGCCGGCAGCGACGTCACGCGAACGAAAGTCCGCTACAACGGAAATGCCGGTGCATTCGGCTAATAGAGCGGGGTTGTTCAGTTGTAGGGTGTAGCCGCAACCATCGAATGCCTGCGGGCGGTGGCGCACGGTCTGGCCGTGGGCACCGATGGCACGAACCGACAATGGAAGGAGCTGCGCTTGTTCCAGCAGCAGTGTTACCACTTCAGCATAGTGGCGGGCGAGTGCGTTACTAGCCAACGCGGCTCGGTGCAGTTCGTTGCTGCCAGGACTGTTTAGCGCCAGCAGTTCTGCTCTTAATTCAGGAGCTATTGGTACTGATGCGCAACGCATCAAACGGCATTTTTCGT
The DNA here is from genome assembly GCA_038235025.1 of Burkholderiales bacterium. Classification (GTDB taxonomy): domain Bacteria; phylum Pseudomonadota; class Gammaproteobacteria; order Burkholderiales; family Burkholderiaceae_C; genus Simplicispira. Next base: position 8,211 of record JBBSUJ010000086.1, on the reverse strand, counting down.
TAGAAAAATCTACCAATACCCCATCGATCCCGTCCAGCGAAGTGCCAGACATCAGTCCGATGTAGTGCTCCGAATTTGTCATGCTGCGCGCATCGTAAAGCGGCGGTGCTGGAGGGCGCGGGTGCTACAACTACAGCCCTGCCATCGCCGCTGCTTATTCGGCGCTGGCCTGACGAATCAGATCGGCGGAGTCAAGCTGGGTGCGCATAAGCGCAACCGTGCGCTTGAACGCCGAGCGAGATGCCGCAGAAATGGGCTCGGCTGCCTTGCTGGCTTTTGCGATCAGCATTGGGTCCTGCTGCTTGCCGTTTACACGAAACTCAAAGTGAAGATGGGGGCCGGTGGCCCACCCGGTAGAGCCTACGGCACCGATGAGTTCACCCTGTTCGACTGATTCGCCGCGCCTGACGTCAATACGGCTTAAATGCGCGTAAACCGTGACATCTTGCTTGTTGCGGTGCTGAACGAAAACCACGTTGCCGTAGCCGTTTTGCACGCCTGCGAATTCGACTACGCCATCGCCCACTGTGCGAACCGGGGTGCCGGTCGCTGCAGCGAAGTCCGTGCCTAGATGGGCTTTCCATTTCTGGAGGATGGGGTGAAACCTCATCGAAAAGTTGCTGGAGATACGCGAGAACTTGAGCGGCACGGCAAGGTATGCCCGGTTGAGGCTTTCACCGGCCAAATCGTAATAAGCGCCCTTGCTGGCAGGTTCTTCGAACCAAATGGCATCATGGCGTTTACCGTTGTTGACGAACTCTGCGCTAAGCACGCGGCCGCTGCGCAGTGGCTCGCCGTCGGCTTCCAGTGTTTCGTATACCACCGAGAAACGGTCGCCCTTGCGAAGTGATCTGCGAAAGTCAATGTCGCCCGAGAAAAGCTCAGCCAGTTGCACCGCCACGGCGTCCGGAATGTCAGAGTCGTCCGTAGCTGCGAAGAGGGAGCTTTGAATCACGCCTCCAGACAGTCGCGAGGAGGTTGTCAGCGCTGCAGTTTCGATGCGCGACGAGAAGCCGTCACCGTTGCGTTCAACGATCAGGCGTTTGAAGTTACCGCTGTCATCAGGTGCCCAGCGGGCCGTCAGGCGCATCAGGTGATGGTCATCGGTGGTTTCGACGGTGACCGAGCGGCCATGGCGGCCCAGCAGGTTTTGGTGCACGTTGGCATCGCGGCGCAACCAATCGGCTGCAGCCGGGTCGGCCACACCCAGCCGCTGCAGCAAGGTTTCGGGCGTGTCGGTGCTGCGCAAGCGCTCGCTACGGTAAAGGGTGAAGCCCGGTTGGTCGACCAAATGAGCCAATGTGGCGTCGCTGGCGAGCGACTTAACGGGCTGCGCAATGCGAAGCTGGGGCAGGTCCGCCGCGTCAGGCCCGAGCGATGCAACCGCAAATGCGCCGCCGCCAGCAGTGAGCAATACGGCTGCGAGGGCAGTGGCTAAGCGTTTAGGGTGGTTGCGAACGGAGCGCAGAAGCGGCGTCAAAAGGGCGCGGCTGGCATCGGATGAGCCAAAGGTCAAAATCGGTCCCCAGGTGGCGTGGTCTGGAAGCGTACAAGCGGCGTAGGTAGCCGGTCGATCTTCAAGGCGCAATACTGTCAGGAGCGCAGTCGGGTGAAGGCGGGCCGGGCTACGCGGGCGGATGCACGGGGCAACCGGGTCTCGCGTAGCAGGGCGGGCACTAAAATTGGCGACTGCAAGAAGCGCCTGAGTATAGCGGCGACGCGCTGCAAGACACCCCGGAAAACCCTCATGAATCATTCAAGTGCAAGCGCCCATCCGTCAACAGAGTCTGTAGGACAGGCTCTCGAAATCTCGCTGCGGGGTGTGGAAGAGTTACTTCCGCAAGCCGAATGGGTTCGCAAGCTGCAGCGGTCAGAGACCGATGGAAAGCCACTGCGCATCAAGCTTGGGCTGGACCCCACAGCACCCGATATTCACATCGGGCACACCGTGGTGCTCAACAAGATGCGCCAGCTGCAAGACTTGGGTCACCAGGTGATCTTCCTGATTGGAGACTTCACCAGCCTTATTGGCGATCCGTCAGGCCGGAACAGCACGCGTCCGCCCTTGACACCTGCGCAGATCAAGGAAAACGCCGAAACCTACTATCGTCAAGCCAGTTTGGTGCTGGACCCGGCGCGCACCGAGATTCGCTACAACAGCGAGTGGAGCGAGCCCTTGGGCGCGAGCGGGATGATCGCCCTTGCCGCCAAGTACACCGTGGCGCGGATGATGGAGCGCGATGATTTTCACAAGCGCTTCACCACTGGCCAGTCGATCAGCGTGCATGAATTTTTGTACCCGTTGATGCAGGGTTACGACTCCGTCGCGCTCAAAAGCGATTTGGAGCTGGGCGGCACCGATCAGAAGTTCAACTTGTTAATGGGACGCCACCTGCAGCAAGAGTACGGGCAGGAGCCGCAGTGCATTCTGACCATGCCTTTGCTCGAAGGCCTGGATGGCGTAGAAAAGATGAGCAAGAGCAAAAACAACTACATCGGTATCAGCGAGCCGGCCAACAGCATGTTTGCCAAGGTGCTGTCGATCTCTGACACGCTGATGTGGCGCTGGTACACGCTGCTGTCGTTTCGATCAATGGCCGAGATTGCGCAGCTGAAGGCTGAAGTCGACGGGGGGCTTAACCCCAAAGACGCCAAGGTGCTGCTCGCCAAAGAAATCACCACGCGCTTTCACAATGCCGCCGCCGCTGACGCCGCTGAGCAGGATTTTTCCAACCGCAGCAAAGGCGGCGTACCGGATGAAATTCCCGAGGTGCAGATGTCAGGCGCGCCGCTGGGCGTTGGCGCGTTGCTCAGGCAGGCCAACCTCGCACCATCGAGCAGTGAGGCCAATCGCCTGATTGATGGCGGTGGCGTGCGGGTTGATGGTGCCGTCATCAGTGACCGGGGTCTCAAGCTGCCCGTGGGTAGCTACGTCGTGCAGGTGGGGAAGCGCAAGTTCGCTCGAGTTCAGTTAAGCTGACTACGGGCAGAAATGGCCTCTGGCTCTTATTGGTAATAGGCTAATCGCTATAAAATTAGAAGCAATATCGGCCTTGCCTGTCCCCTTTGCCTGTTGCGCTTGGACGTCGCACCAACACCAACACCAGCACCAGCACCAGCACTGGTGCGTGGAGCGCCACGCTCTGTGCCGCCTGCTTGCCCGCCGGTTCGCCCACGCGCCTAAAACGGCAAACGCTCGCGCAGGTTGTCGAAGGCGATCACTGCCGCTTCGCCGTCGAACTCAGCAAGGTGAGCGAGGGACATATCTTCCTCGCCGGTCGTAAAGGCAAGTCGAAAGCCGTTAAAGCGTCTGGTCTTAAGTTCGCCGTGGTGCAGCACTTCAACGTTCTGATGCCGTGGATCGCTCGCGATGCGATCTGCCAGTGACAGCACGGGGCGACGGTCTCCTTCCAAGAGTTGACAAAAGCGCTGACCATCAAAAACCAGCATGCCATAGATTGCGCGCTCAGCATTCGCGACGCGCGCGCGCCGGGCAATTTCGGCGACCACGGTGAGTGGCTGATCGGAGTGCAGGGTGCTGACGTACAGCAGTTGGTAGAGAAGCGGTGAAGGCATAGAGCGCTGAAATTTAGCGGCGCGTACAGGCCTTCGCAATGTAAAAAGACATCTCCTCCAGACATAAAATATTCCATGAGTAACGCCACAGCAACGGTCCATTGCCCCCCGAACTGCAGCGCTTGCGAACTGCGAGACCAAGTTGCTTTTGTCAGCATATCGCCAGATGCGCTGGATGCAATTCAAAGCGCACGCAGCCACGCAACGGCCGCTTGCGCAGGTACCACGCTGATTCATGAGGGGCAGCGCAATACCCAGCTCTTTACCCTGTATTCGGGCTGGGCGTTTCGTTACAAAACGCTGCGCGATGGACGCCGGCAGATTTTGAACTTCCTGCTGCCGGGTGATCTCACCGGTTTGCAGCAGGAGTTTGGCGGTGAAGCGGAATGTGGCGTCGAACTCCTTACCGACTGCGCGCTCTGTGTCTTCAAGAGCAAAAGCCTGATGGGGCTGTACGGCGCGCAGCCGCAACTGGGTTACGACGTAACCTGGCTTGCCGCGCAAGAAGGCGGCCACGTGGATGAGAACCTGCTGACCACCGGGCAGCGCAATGCGCTTGAGCGCGTGGCAATGTTGCTGCTGCAGCTGTACCGCCGCATGGACCGCATCGGGCAGACAGTTGACGGCAGCATTGCGTTTCCGCTCACGCAGCAGCACATTGCCGATGCGCTGGGCCTTTCGCTGGTGCACACCAACAAAACGCTGCGCCGCCTGGCGCTGTTGGGGCTGCACACGATCAAGGCAGGCCGCCTGCAGCTGCTCAACCCGCATGCGCTGGCGAGCGTGGCCGAGTACTACGACACGCCCCCGCGCTTGCTTCCGCTGCTGTAGCTGCTGCGGCAAATTTAGTTGACGTTGGAGTTGCCAGTACGGCGCGGATAATCGTTTTCGAAGCCGGGCACCGCCTGGCGCAAGACAGCACCGAATGAAACCTATCGATATCGTCATCATGGCGGCCGGCAAAGGCACGCGCATGAAAAGCCGCACTCCCAAAGTTTTGCAGCGTTTGGCAGGCCGCCCGCTGTTGCACCACGTGCTGGGCCAAGCGAGCGCGCTGGGTGCACGCAGTGCCATCGTTATCACCGGACATGGCGCTATGGAAGTAGAAGCAGCATGTCAAGGCACATCAGGCGCTAGCGGCACTGTTGACCCTAATTTTTCTTTGAGGTTTGTACGCCAGGAGCCGCAGCTCGGTACCGGCCATGCGGTGCAGCAAGCCGCCCCGTTGCTGGAGAGGGACGGTACCGTATTGGTCCTTTCGGGCGACGTTCCTTTGACGCAAGCGGGCACTGTGCAGGCGCTGGTGGACGCTAGCGCCGGCGATGCGCTGGCGTTGCTCACCGTGCGTTTGCCCGACCCCAAAGGCTATGGCCGCATCGTGCGCAATGCAGCGGGCGAGGTGCAAGGCATCGTCGAAGAAAAAGACGCCAGCGACGCGCAGCGGGCCATCTGCGAGGTGTACAGCGGCATTCTGGCGGTGCCGGCAAGCCTGCTGACGCCTTGGTTGTCCCGCCTTTCCAATGCCAACGCGCAAGGCGAGTACTACCTGACGGAGGTAGTGGCCATAGCCGTGGCAGACGGCGTGCGCGTCACCACCCACACCATCGATGACGCGGTGCAGGTGGCCGGCGTCAACAGCCCGGCGCAATTGGCCGAATTGGAGCGCGCGCACCAGGCCCGCGCCGCCGATGCGCTGATGCAGCAGGGCGTGCGATTGGCGGATCCGGCGCGTTTTGATTTGCGTGACGATGTAAGGAGCCGCGCGCGTGCAGAACTGATCTGCGCGCAAGACGTGGAGATCGACGTGGGCTGCATCTTCACCGGGCGTGTAGAGCTGGGCGAGGGCGCGCGGATCGGTGCCTATTGCTGCATCGCCAATGCGCGCATAGCCGCAGGTGGGGTGATCCACCCTTTCACCCACATTGATGGAGAAGCCGCTGGCGTGCAGGTGGGCGAGGGCGCTTTGGTGGGTCCGTTCGCCCGCCTGCGCCCCGGCGCGCAACTGGGGCGCGAGGTGCACATTGGCAACTTTGTTGAGGTCAAAAACAGCCGACTGGCCGACGGTGCCAAAGCCAACCACCTGGCTTATCTGGGCGATGCCACCGTAGGTGAGCGCGTGAACTTTGGTGCCGGCAGCATTACCGCCAATTACGACGGAGCTAACAAACACCGCACCGTCATTGAAGCCGACGTGCACGTCGGCAGCAACTGTGTGCTGGTAGCGCCGGTTACGGTTGGCGCGGGCGCAACCGTGGGCGGCGGCTCCACCATTGCCAAGTCGGTACCGCCGGGTGCGCTGGCGGTAGCGCGTGGTCGGCAGACGAATATTGATGGCTGGAAGCGGCCTGCCAAACAAGCCAAACCTTGAGCACCACTCGACAAGGAGCCTGAGCATGTCTGCACTGGAATCGATCACCCCGTTGCAAGGCTTCGCAGACGCTAGCGCAGAGCTCGCACGCTTTCAGGCCGCTCACCAGGACCTGCTACGCGCTATCTCGCACGACCTTCGCGCACCCTTGCGCCACGTGACCGCTTTTGCGCCGTTGCTGCGCGAGTTGGTGGACACACCGGCTTTGGCCCCTGCCGAGCGGGCTGAAGCACTTGAATTTTTGGGCACCATGGAACATGCCGGACAGCGTATGGGGCTGATGATCGACGGTCTGCTGGCCTTGTCCCGCGCAAGTGCGGTGCCGCTGCGCGTTGAAGATGTAGACCTTGAAAAATGCGTGCGGCAGGTGGTCAACGAGCTGACCCGCCAAACGCGACTTGGCAGCATCGACTGGCAATTGGGAGCGTTGCCGATCATTCGGGCCGACGCGGCGCTGCTGCACCTAGCGTTGCTGGCGCTGCTGAGCAATGCTGTCAAATTCAGCGCGCGTGCTGACGCGCCCTTGATAAGGGTGTTTGCAGAGCATGCCGAAAGTGTTTTTACGCTGACGGTGCAAGACAACGGCGCGGGGTTTGACATGGCGCACTCGGCCGGTTTGTTTGGACTGTTCCAGCGCTTACACCACGAGCGGGAGTTTGAGGGCGTGGGTGCTGGCATGGCGCTGGTGCGCGCGGTGGCAGAGCGGCACGGCGGCAGCGTGCAGGCGCGCGCCGACGTGGGGCAGGGCTGTGTGGTGGAGCTGCGCTGGCCAGGCAACTGCGGCCTGTAACAGAGGGCCGCTGCTGCAAAGGCGCGGCACCTGATACAACGCCTAGTTTGCTCATAAATTAGGAGCTACAAGCCGGCTCCCATATTGCGCTAGAGGCCTAAATAACTCAAATTTTTTAGTTTCAGCAGAGATGGGGTGCGAACGCGCCGCACGGCGCGATCCGAAACGGCAGACCCAACGGCTTGCCGTTTTGGCACGCTACGCTGCCGCGGGGCTCGCCTCGGTGTCCGCAGACCGTGCGCCCTTTGCGGCGGCGGCCTCGTGTGCCACTTGATCGCGTCCATCGGCCTTGGCACGGTAGAGCGCAGCATCGGCGCTATTGAGCCAGTCGCGCAACGTGACGTGCTGCGGGCCGCAGCGGTGCCAAGCCAATGCTGCAGGTCAAGTGCAGACCGGGAACATCGGCAATTTTGATGGCAGCGACACCTGCCCGAATGCGCTGCGCAATCGCCAGCGCTTCGGACTCCTGGGTGTCCGGGCAGAGCACGCTGAACTCGTCGCCTATGTAGCGGCCTGCGCAGTCGTCGGCACGCACGCAGTCGCGAATCGCCAGGCCTACGGCGCGAATGGCCTCGTCCCCCACCGTGTGACCGTAGGTGTCGTTGATGGACTTGAAATGGTCAATGTCTATCATCAAAAGCCATGCAGGGGAGCTGTTGGCTTGGCCGGTCAACAGCGTCGCCTGCGCCAATTCCTGATAGTAAGCCCGCGCGAGCAGGCCCGTCTAGAAATCATGACGCCGAAGCTCTTGAAGCTGAACGTTTTGGCGTGCGGCGGTACGAATCAGCCGGTAGCTGGTGGCGCTGACCGCCAGGTAATGCAGCACGATGAGCGGCAGGGTGCAGGCCACTACGCTTAAGGAGCTCGCCAGTACCACGCAAGGCCGTACCAGTAGCGCAGTGAGCAGGGTTGTTCCCAGAATCGTCGCGAGCGAGTAGAGCCAAAGACGGCGAACGCCCGTGCTGAACTTGTCATGTGTAGTGATCACGGCCAACACGACGCTGGGCAGCAGGTTGAATTGCATGAGTGCAATCCACAAACCCACAATGGCGGAGTCGACCAGTAGGTTCGTCACCTCGGCCCGATAAGGGCTACCGCTTAATCTGCCGTGCAGGTACGCCACATGCGGCCATAGCAGCAGCGTGGGAATGATGGCCCAGCCGTAGTCCGTCAAATGACCGTTTTGTAAAAGGACACTTCCAGTCACCAGCGCGCCCAGCCCCGTGCCCAGCAGTCGCAAGGGATATACGGTGCGATACATGCGATCGGGCGACCGGGCGACCGGACGACCGGGCGCTGGGGGCGATCGACGAGGCGGACGTTAGCTCTCGCACGGCTTAGAATTTATCCGTAAATAAAGGATAATTAGTCTCTATGCGCGAGTACCGCGTTTGGAGCGAACATGGCAAAAGCCAAATCTTGGGAAGTGACCGACGATTTTTGGCTCCGTGTGCAGGCGTTGATCCCGCAACGCGCG
>JBBSUJ010000085.1:0-13482 GCA_038235025.1 Burkholderiales bacterium | reverse complement strand
GATGTTGCTGACTACATTGTTGGCTTTTACAACGCAGCGAGGCTGCACTCAAAACTGGGCAACATGTCACCCAACGCTTTCGAGCGTGAATCGACATTAAAAAAACCTATCGAACTGTCCGAAATTACTTGACCACGACATAGTGCCTGCTACTGGTGGGACATCATCTGCCAATCTTGTGCTGGCGGCGAGGTACGGATGCGTCCGATGGGCGACGTTTGAGCAGAGCGGAAGTGCGAGAGAAGCGGCTCCTTCAGCCCACCGTAAACGCAGTCAACTTCTTCTCCACCGCCCGATTGCGCAACGTCACATACACCGGCAGCCCATCGCGAAACGCCGGGTAATCCTCCCCCTCCATCAGCGGCAGCAAGTAGCGGCGGCAGGACTCGGAAATACCATAGCCGTCCTCGCTGATAAACGCACGCGGCATGGGTTTCTCGACGTTGGCGACTTGGTCTAGCGGCGCGGACCCCAAGCGGTAGGTGTAGGGCGTATCGCTCAGTCGCTCGATGGTGGTCATGACGGCGTTGCGTCCTTGTAGCGCAAGCTCTACCGCGTGTTGGCCCACTTCATAGGCCTGGCGCACGTCGGTAGCGGAGGCGATGTGACGCGCGGCGCGTTGCAGGTAGTCGGCCACGGACCAATGGACTTTGACGCCCAGCGCGGCTTGCACCATTTGCGCCACTACCGGCGCTGCGCCGCCCAGTTGCGCGTGGCCGAAGGCGTCGCGCGTGCTTTGCTCGGCCAGGAAGCGGCCGTCGAGGTGGTGGCTGCCTTCGGACACAACCACGGTGCAATAACCGTGCTGCTGTACCAGCGCATCCACGCGTTTGAGGAAGTTGGCTTGGTCGAAAGCGATTTCGGGAAACAGAATGACGACGGGAATGCCGTGGTCGGCGGCGAGCCCGCTTGCGGCGGCGATCCAGCCGGCGTGGCGGCCCATGACTTCGAGCACAAACACCTTGGTGGAGGTGGCAGCCATGGAGCGCACGTCGAACGACGCCTCCAAGGTGGAGACTGCCACGTATTTGGCGACCGAGCCGAAGCCGGGGCAGCAGTCGGTCAGCGGCAGGTCGTTGTCGATGGTTTTGGGCACGTGGATGGCTTGCAGCGGGTAGCCCATGGACTGGGACAGCTGGCTCATCTTGAAGCAGGTGTCGGCCGAATCGCCGCCGCCGTTGTAGAAGAACATGCCGATGTCGTGCGCTTTGAATACCGCGATCAGGCGCTCGTATTCGCGGCGGTTGGCTTCCAGCGATTTGAGCTTGAAGCGGCACGAGCCAAACGCGCCCGATGGCGTGGAGCGCAGCGCGGCGATGGCCTCAGCAGACTCGTCGCTTGTGTCGATCAGGTCTTCCGTCAGCGCGCCGACGATGCCGTTGCGACCTGCGAAGACTTTGCCTATGCGGTCCGGGTGCTTGCGCGCCGTTTCGATCACTCCGCAGGCTGAGGCGTTGATGACGGCGGTGACGCCGCCGGACTGGGCGTAGAAGGCGTTGGTGACCTTGGTGACTTCGGTGTCGTGGCAGACGTTGGTGGCGTTCTTGGCGTTGGTGGTGAACATAGCTTCAAGTGCGAGAGCGGGGGGATTTACGCATTGTGGCGGCTGTGTTCGGCTACGCCATCGGTACGCGCCGTTGAGCGGTGCCACTGCAGGCAGCTTAAAATATTGGTCAAATTGGCCTCTAGCGCTTATACAGTCTGCGCAAGCAGCTATTAAGTTTGAAATGTTCGCGGAGATGCCGGGGTTTGTTCCCTCTCCACTCAAGCTGAGCCACCGGTAGGGCGGGCGTGACACAAGCACGCGTGCTTCAGACTACGAAATTACCGCGCCAACACTCGCCGCATCCAGTAGCTCAGCGCATCCACCAGTGCCACCATCACCAGCATGGCAATCAACACCGTAGCGGTCTTGCCCATTTGAAACAGGCCCATGTGAAACGCCAGCATCTGGCCCAAACCGCCAGCGCCCACCACGCCCAAAATGGCGGCCGCGCGGATGTTATTTTCCCAGCGGTACAGCGTATAGGAGATCAGTTGCGGCAGCACCTGGGGCAGCGTGGCGTACAGGAATACGCGCACCGGGCCAATGCCGTGGGTGCGCAGCGCAATGGCAGAACCGGGCGGTGCGTTCTCCATAGCTTCGGCAAACAAGCGCCCCAGCACGCCAGTGGTGTGCAGCGCCAGCGCAATGGTGCCGGCCATGGGCCCAAGGCCTGCAGAGACCAGCAGCAGCGCAGCCCACACCAGTTCAGGGATGGCGCGCAGCACATTCAGCACAAAGCGCGTGGGTGCGCGTGCCCAGGCGCGGTCGTGTTCGCTGATGCGGCTGGCCGGCAGTGCCAGCGCCAAGCCAAAAATGGCCGCCAGCACGGTGCCCACGCCGGACATGGCCAGCGTTTCCCACGATGCATATGCCACCTTGCGCACAAACGCCGGCGAATGCTCGGGCGGAAAGAATTCGGCTACAAAACGCCCCATGCTGCGGGCCGCATCGGCCGAGAAGAAGGAGGCCCACTGCAGGTTCAGGCTCCAGAAGCTGAGCACGACCAGTACCAGCAAACCTAGCGTGCACCAGCAAGCCTTGCAGCGGGCGCTGAACAGGTTGGGTGGCAAGCGCAGCGCGTCGTTCGACTCGCCTCGCTGCTTGTGGTGTTGGGAGTGCTGCACGTTCAGGCCAAGGATTCACGCAGCCAGGCGCTGATTTTGTCGGCCAGTGCCACCAGCAGCACAAACACCGCCAGCATGGTGGCTACCTCGCCGCCGGCAAACATCTTGGTGGAGTTGTCCAGCTCCTGGCCCAAACCGCCAGCCCCAACAAAGCCCAGCACCACTGAGGAGCGAATGGCGCATTCCCAGCGGTACACGGTGTACGAGGTGAGCTCCGCAGCGTTCTGCGGCAGCAAGCCGTAGCACAGCGCCTGCAGGCGGCCACTGCCGTTGTGCAGCAGCGTGCGCGTGGGTTCGGCTTCGCCACTTTCCAGAATATCGCCGTACACCTTGCCCAGCATGCCGCCATAGGTGAGCGCAATGGCGAGCACGCCAGCGGTGGGCCCCAGGCCCACCACGCGCACAAACACCAGCGCCCAAACCAGCTCGGGAATGCCGCGCAGCACAATCAAACTCCATCGCACCAGTTGGCGCACCACGGCTGGCCCACGCGCCATGCGGCCAGACAGGGCAGAGATGGACAGCGCACGGGTAGACAGCAAAGTGCCTGGGATGGCAACCAGCAGGGCCAGCGCAATACCGGCGGTTGCAATGGCGACGGTGCGCCAGGTTTGTTGGGCCACCAGTAGCAAGAACTCACCATCTAGTCGTGGCGGGAAAAAAGTCGATAGAAATTTAAAAGTGGTCGCGCGGCTGTTGGCATCCAGCAATATCCAGGGACGAAATTCTGCTGCCACCAGCATGGGCCATAGCAGTACCAGCACCGCAGCGGTCCAGAACAAACGGCCCACCCAGGCAGGGTCACGCTGCGCGGGCGCGGGCGCGGTCGCGGTGGGGTGCGTTGGGCGGAGCATGGGTCGCGGAGCAAGCCGAGGATTAGCGGCAGTGCATCACTGCGGGCGCGGTTTTGATATGCTCAGCCGGGGCATCGTCGGCCGGGCCGGTCAGTTCGTTCTCGTGCTGGGAATACAGCTGCGCCAAATGCTCCTGCGTGACCTGATCAGTGGGCAAATCAAACGCCACCAGGCCATCGCGCAAACCGACAATGCGCGGGAAATGTGCAAGCGCTGTATCCACCTGGTGCATGCTGGTGAGCAGCGCTACGCCGCGCTCGCGGGCCAGCGACAAAAGCGTGGCAATGGCCTGCTCGGCACGTGTCGGGTCGAGCGCAGAAAGCGGCTCATCCACCAGCCATAGCGACGCTTCTGACAGCAGCGCCCGCGCAAGGCCCACGCGCTGGCGCTCGCCGCCCGACAGGCGATCGACCCGCGCAAACAGCTTGTCGGCCAAGTCAAAACGCTCCAGCGCGTCGTGCGCCGCGTTGATGTCGGTGGGGTAGAACAGCGAGCGCAGGCTGGTGGCAAAACTCCACTGCGGTAAGCGACCGGCGAGTACAGACGTAATCACGCGTTGGCGAGGCGGAAGCGGCGGCGTTTGTGGAGCGATAAACAACTGGCCGCGTGTTTTTTGCAGCGCGCGAACGCGTTGTGACCAGGGGTCGATATCGTTCAGCAGCGCGGTGCCCTTGAACGGCTTGAGGGCTGCGCCCGCCACCTGCAGTAGGCTGGTTTTGCCCGCGCCGGACGGCCCAATCAGCGCCACTTGTTCGCCCGCGCGCACCCGCAAATCGACACCGCGCAGGGCGGCGCTGCTTGCCCGTGCCGCCGGGTGCCGTGCGTAGACGGACCTCAGTTCGAGTTGCATCTACGCGCTTGCTGTGTTACAGCAGGCCGGCGTTTTTGGCGGCGGCCTCAATGCCCTTGTAGTTCTCTGGCGCGGTAGGAACAAAACGCGATGCGCGCTGCAGATCCAGAATAGCTTTGTCTTCGGGTTTTTTCGGATCCAGGTCCAGCAGTGCTTGGCGAATTTTCTCGCGCGTGGCCTGCGGCATGCTGGCCGACACGCTCCAGTTGTAGTCAAAGTAGGCGGGTGTGGTGTAGAAAACCTGCACGCGCTTGGTATCCACCTTGTTTTCTTCCACCAGTTTGTTCCACACCGAAATATTGAGCGCGCCAGCGTCCACCTTGCCGGACGACACCGCCGCCACCGTAGCATCGTGCGCGCCGCTAAAAGCCACGCGCTTCAAATCACGATCGGGCTCCACGCCTGCTGCGAGCAAGAAGCTACGCGGCATCAAGTGGCCGCTGGTCGAGCTTTGCGAGCCGAAGCTCAGCGTTTTTCCTTTGAGATCAGCCAGGGTTTTGATGGCCGGGTCAGCGGTGATGAAAACTGATTTGAACCGCTCATCTTCCTCGCGCTGCACCAGCGGAATCACCTTGCCGCCCGAGCGTGCGTTGGCTTGCACAAAGGTAAAGCCGCCAAACCAGGCGAGGTCTGTCTTGCCGTTGATCAGCGTTTCCACCGCAGCCGCGTAATCGGTGACAGGCGTGAACTCCACCTTCATGCCCAATTTTTCCGACAAATATTTCACCAACGGTTCGGCCTTGCGTGCCAGTTCGGTAGGCGATTCGTCAGGAATAGCGGTCACGCGCAACACTTTGTCGGCACTTTGTGCGTGCACGGCCAAGGCGGCAGAAGACAGGCAGGCCACTGCAAAAAGTGTGCGGATGAATTTCAGGCGGGTGAGGGCTTGCATGCAGAAAGATCAATCAGAAGCCGCAGCTGCGGCGGGGCGCAAAGCATAAGGCAATGGGCCCAAAGCTGCTCTGGGCTCAATGGAGTCCACACGAGCGAAACCCTGCGAACACATCGCGGCGGTGCGCCTCGAAATAGTTGCGGTAAGCGGGGTGCACCATGCGCGGCTCGGTTGCCAGCGAACCGCCGCGCAGCACCGGCCTGCCGTCAAAGAACGGCTCGGAATAGTCTTGGTACGGGTGGGCGACAAAGCCGGCATAGGGCGCAAAAGGGCTAGCCGTCCATTCCCATACCTGGCCGTATTCAAATACCTCGCCTGTGTGTGCCGCGAGGCGAGCGGCGGTTTCCCATTCGAGTTCCGTAGGCAATCGGCGGCTTGCGAAACGGCACCATGCAACAGCCTCGTGTGCGCTCAGGTGAATGGCGGGCGCATCTGGCGCAAGCGCCGCCCATACGCCAAAGCGGCGCGCCTCGTAGCCGCCAGAGCCAAGGCGAAGATGGAGCGGCAGGCCGCTGCTGCAGCGTTGACGCCAAGCCCAACCTTCTGGCGTCCAGAGCAGTTCATCGTCGTAACCACCGGCTTGTACGAACGGCAAATAGCGCTCCCATGTCACTGGCTCGCGGTCGATGTCAAAGGCCTGCACAAGGGTTTCGTGCGCGCTGCACTCGTTGTCAAAAGCAAAGCCGGTAACTGGGGCGCCGATGCGCCGCATGCCCTCTGACACTTGCCACTGATCCGTTGATGCGCAGGGCACGGCTGCGCCAGGCAGAGCAGCGCACAGGTTGATCCCCAGCTGCTGCGCCAACATGAACCAGGCCTCGCGGTGCATGTCCTCGTGCAGCAGGACCAGGCGAAAGAAATACAGAGCTTTATCGCCTTTATCGCTTTCATCAACGTTTGCGCACTGGCGAAGGAGCGCCAACATGGCCTCCCTCACCTGCTGAAGATAGTGGCGCGTGGCCTGCGGACCGGGCAGTGCCAATTGCCAACGCGAGACGTGCGGCACTTGGGCGGAATCGTAAAAATGGTCAGCCTGCGCCGAAAGCGAAGGGCCTCGCGGCAAGGTGGCATCAAAGCCGATGCCACGCGCCCGGTCGGGGGTGCGCAGTGTCCACCATTCTTCAAACCAGCCGATATGCCCCAGCTCCCACAGCGGGAGGTTGACCGCCGCGTCTTGCGCAATGTGCAGGCCTTTGACGCCGAGTGCGGCTTCAAAGCCGTCAAACATCGCCAGCGTGCGCTCTCGGCCAGCCAGCAAAGCGGTTTCCAGTTCCCGCGCGCTCGCGCTGCGTGCGGTGTCGCCGGCGGAACTGTTGGCTGCTGCCGTCGGGTGTGCTGCCTGTATAAACCTGCCCATGTCTCTTCCTGTGCTTTGCTTGGTGACCCCCGCACTGGCGGATGCCAACAACGGCAATTGGCAGACCGCCAAACGCTGGTCCCAATTGCTGTCAAACGATTATCAGGTGCAGCTCACGGGGGTCTGGTCATCAGATGATGCAGGCGCGCCTGCCGATGTAATGTTGGCGCTGCACGCCCGCCGCTCGGCCGATTCCATTGAGCGCTTTGCGCTGGCCTGCCCTGAGAAGCCGCTCGCGGTGGTGCTTACCGGCACAGACTTGTACCGCGACATTGCGCACGATGCGCAGGCTCAAGCCTCGCTTCGCTACGCCGACAGGCTCATCGTGCTGCATGAGCAGGCGGTGCAGGATGTACCGGCAGCGGTGCGTCACAAAGCGGTGGTGTGCCTGCAGTCCACTACGCAGCGAACGCGGTTTGTCAAAACGCAGCAGCACTTAAGAGCAGTCATGGTGGGCCATCTGCGTGCAGAAAAAGATCCACGGACCTATTTCGACGCCGCCCGCCTGCTGGCCGATCGCCCCGACATTCTTCTCGACCACATTGGCTCGCCGCTGGAGCCTTTGTTGGGTGAGGCTGCCAGCGAGCTGTCGCGACAGGTGCCCACCTACCACTGGCTGGGCGCGCTATCGCACGAAGTCACTCGCCGCAGGATGCAGCGTGCCCATGTGCTGGTACACCCCAGCCGTATGGAAGGCGGCGCGCATGTGGTGATGGAGGCCGTGTGCAGCGGCACGCCGGTGCTGGCCAGCTGCATACCCGGTAATGTGGGGCTGCTGGGCACCGATTACGACGGCTACTTTGAACCCGGCGATGCGGCGGGACTTGCTGTGCTGCTGCGGCGCTGCGGGGACGACCGGGCCATACTGGCGCATCTCACAACCCAATGCGATGCGCGCGCAACGCTTTTTACGGCTGCGCATGAACGCGCAACGCTGCTCAACATTCTGAGCGACCTGATGGAGCCTAAAAAGACATGACGAACGACACCAAGCCCCTGCTGCCCAATGCCCACAACACATCCGGCCCGCGCCTCACCTCGCTATCGCACGGCGGCGGCTGCGGCTGCAAAATCGCGCCCGGCGTGCTGACCGAGATTTTGAAGAACACCAACAAAATGCCGATCCCTCCCGAGCTGCTGGTGGGTATCGACACGGCAGACGACGCGGCGGTGTACCAGTTGACAGACGACATCGCGCTGATCGCCACCACTGATTTCTTCATGCCTATCGTGGATGACCCGTACCAGTTCGGCCGCATTGCCGCTACCAACGCCATCAGCGATGTGTACGCCATGGGTGGCAAACCCATCCTGGCGCTGGCGCTGGTCGGTATGCCGATCAACGTTCTGTCTACCGAGGTCATCGGCAAGGTGCTGGAAGGTGGCGAGTCGATTTGCCGCGAGGCGGGCATTCCAATTGCGGGCGGCCACACCATTGATTCGGTCGAGGCGATATACGGGCTGGTGGCGCTGGGCGTAGTGCATCCGAAAAAGATCAAACGCAATTCTGATGCGCGCGTGGGCGACAAGCTCATCCTCGGCAAACCGCTGGGCGTGGGCATTTTGTCGGCCGCGCTGAAAAAGGAATGCCTGTCGCAAGAGGGTTACGAGCAGATGATTGCCGTCACTACCAAGCTCAACACTCCCGGCCCTGATTTGGCAGCGATGGATGGCGTGCATGCGCTGACGGACGTGACCGGTTTTGGTCTGGCCGGCCATGCGCTGGAGCTGGCGCGCGGCGCCAAAGCCTGTGTGGCCATTGACTGGGCGCAAGTGCCCTTGCTGAAAGGCGTGCGCGAGCTTGCCGAGCAGGGCAATGTGACCGGTGCATCAGGCCGCAATTGGGATGGCTACGGCGCATCTATTGATCTGCCGGCGGGCTTCTCCGACCTTGACCGCGCGCTGCTGACTGACCCGCAAACCAGCGGCGGCTTGTTGGTGACGTGCGACGCGGCTTCATTGGCCGACGTGTTGGCGGTCTTCAAGGCGCACGGCTTTGATTCGGCTGCCGAAGTGGGCGAAATCGTGGCCGGCGATGGTAGGCGCGAAGGGCGTCTGACGCTGCGTTGAGCGGGTTTTTCAAATAGCGTCTTGTTAACAAAGAGCACAGCGATGCACCGCTTCGCTACTGCATTTGTCGGCCTCGTGATCGGTTCTGCAGCTGCAACCGTCGCAGCGCAGCCGGCCGAACCTCCTTTACCGCTCGGCGCAGGTATTTACCGGTTCCAACACCGATTCGCAGAGCAACCTGATATGGGCAGCATCACGGTTTCGGCGCGTGTTCGCGGCCACCACATCACAGTCATCAATCACCAGGCATCAAGCGTGTTCCCTAAGGGCGTGATCGCCGAGGGAACGCTCATGTGGAATGCGTCAGCAATGCAATGGATCATCGGTACGGAGCCAGCTGACCGGGATACCACCGAAGTGGGTGGCTGCAGTGCCGGGCCTGAAGTGGTCGATCTGGTTCGACGCATTTACTGGACTTGCTAACCCGGTGCAGAATTCGACGCGCGCGCGCTGCTCGCGCCGCGCTATCTCTCCTTTCGTCGCTCGCCTTTTCAGTAGGAACACCATGCCCCTCGTAGAACTCGTTGCCATTCTGGCCGTTGTGCAGTTTCTGATTTTCGGGGCGCTGACCGGACGTGCGCGCGGCAGCTCAGGTTTGAAAGCGCCGGCAGTTACCGGGCACGAAAGCTTTGAGCGCATTTACCGCGTACAGATGAATACGCTTGAGCTGCTGGTGGCGTTTTTGCCCTCGCTGTTGCTGGCCGCGCGTTATTGGCCTGCGATACCGGTCGCTTGCGTGGGGGCCGTGTACCTCGTCGGCCGGCATTTTTACTGGCGCGCCTACGTGAAAGACCCCGGCAGCCGCGCGATGGGCTTTGCTTTGTCCATGTTGCCCACACTGCTTCTGGCGCTGGCGGCCTTGGTGGGCGTTGTGTTGGCGCTGGCGGGCGGCAAGTCTTAAAGAGGCCAGCGGCTTTTGAAGCGCGTGGGTCTGACGTGGGGGGGTATGCCGGTGCAGGCGAGAGGGCAGGCCGCGTGCGTGCTTCGCGGCGATTGTCGCCTTCACCGCCTCAATCTTCCCTCGCCTTTTTTGCGCTCTTTGGTACGACGCGGTCCCATAACCAAAAATGAGCCCGCCTGAGGTATGCGACTGCCACGCGCGGGTGGCAAAGTATCCTGCGATGCCTTTGGTTCGGCCAAGTGCGTTGCGAGAAAATGTGCGCTGTGTACCGTTTGCTTACGCAAATTTCTTAAGCGAGCACGTTATGCCCGCTTTCACTGCGTAACATGCCAGCTTTCATCTGGAGGTCTAATGGCTGTGCAAACCCCGTTCTTTGGCAAACGTGAACCCGAAACTTTTCAACCGCGTCAGCCGGCCGTGCCCGCTTCTTCAACAAGTCCTTTGAGCCCGGCGCAAAACTCGCCAGCGGCCATGCCGAGCTCGGAGGTCGGCAGCTCAGTTGAGGCATCCGGCGGTGCCGGCAGCAAGCTGACGGTGGGCCCCAACATCAAGCTCAAGGGCGTGGAAATTACCGACTGCGACACCCTCGTCGTCGAGGGCACCGTGGAAGCCACTATGGATTCTCGCGTGATCCAGATCTCCGAAGAAGGCGCGTTTCGCGGTTCTGCCGAGATCGACATTGCCGAAATACGTGGCACGTTTGATGGCACGCTCACCGTGCGCCAAAAGCTCGTCATCTTCAGCACCGGCAAGGTCAGCGGCAAGATTCGCTACGGCAAGCTGGTGGTGGAAGAGGGCGGCCAGCTTTCCGGCGAAGTGGGCACCGGTGCCAGTACGGCGGAACGCGCGTCTGTCACCAAGCCTCGCCTTGCCGAGCCCGCGGTTCCTGTCGCCGCTGCGGCTGTCTGACCATTGGTCTAAAGGGCGGGCATATCGCTCGCTCAAACGGGGCTGGTACCGAAAGGAGCCAGCCCGTTTTGTTGGTGTCGCTTTCTGGGCCCAGGACGCCTTTTGCGTCAAGCGGCAGGCGGCGAGAGTACCAGCGGCCGCGGCCGGCCATCGGCGTCAAGCGCCACATAGGTGAGGCGCGCTTCAGTCACTTTCAGGTATTTCCCCTGACCGGTGAAGCGCTCTGAATACACCTCCACCTCCACGGTGACCGAGGTGCGCCCCAACCGCGTGACATGCGCGAAGAACGACAAAATATCCCCCACGCGTACTGGCTGTTTGAACACAAATTCATTGACGGCCACGGTCGCCATGCGCCCGAGAATGTAGCGCGCGGGCAGGACCGATCCGGCCAAATCTACCTGCGCCATCACCCAGCCCCCGAAGATGTCGCCGTTGGCGTTGCTGTCCCCCGGCATGGGAATCACTTTGAGCACCAGCTCGTGGTCGCAGGGCAATGCGGGGGCGCTCCGCACGGGAATCTCGCTCATGGGCAACAATCTCGGTTGAATTAACGATTTGAATTGTCCTTCATGCGCCATCTCGGCGAATCTGCTCCGGTAGCGGGCACCAGCGCCCCTCCGTCCCCCCGTTCCGACTGGGCCACCATCGGCCGGCTCTTTCCCTACCTCTGGCAATACAAGTGGCGCGTGATGGCGGCGCTGGCGTTCATGTTGTGCGCCAAGGTGGCCAACGTGGGGGTTCCGCTGATCCTCAAACGCTTGGTCGATGCGATGACGATTTCGCCCGGCAGCGCCGCCGCCTTGCTGGTGGTGCCGGTGGCGCTGTTGCTGGGTTACGGCGCGCTGCGGCTGCTGACCTCCGCGTTCAACGAGCTGCGCGAACTGGTTTTCGCCAAAGCCACGCAAGGCGCAGCGCGGTCTATTGCGCTGGAGACCTTTCGGCATTTGCACGCACTGAGCCTGCGCTTCCATTTAGAGCGCCAGACCGGCGGCATGACGCGCGACATCGAGCGCGGGGTGCGCGGTATTGAATCGCTGATCTCATTCGCGCTGTTCAACATCTTCGCGACGCTGGTGGAGGTGGTGCTGGTGCTGTCCATCCTGGGCAGCCAGTTCGACAGCTGGTTCGTTTGGATCACGCTGGCCGCGCTGGCGCTGTACATCACGTTCACGGTCATCGTCACCGAATGGCGCACCCAGTTTCGGCGTGAGGCAAACGCACTGGATTCCGCCGCCAACACCAAGGCGGTGGATTCGCTGCTGAACTATGAAACGGTGAAGTACTTCAACAACGAAGATTTCGAAGCCGCCCGCTACGACGAAAGTCTGGAAGGCCTGCGCCGCGCGCGGCTCAAAAGCCAGAGCACGTTGTCCATGCTTAACACCGGGCAGCAGCTCATCATTGCCACCGCGCTGGTCGCCATGCTCTGGCGCGCGACGCAGGGCGTGGCCGATGGCCGCATGACATTGGGCGACCTGGTGATGGTCAACGCCTTCATGATCCAGCTCTACATTCCGCTGAACTTCTTTGGCGTGATTTACCGCGAAATCAAGCAGAACCTGACCGACCTGGACAAGATGTTCACGCTGATGGACCGCGAGCGCGAGGTGGGCGATGCGCCCGGCGCTGAGCCGCTCATCCTGGGGCACAACACCAGCCCGGCGCTGAAGTTCGAAAACGTGCACTTCGCCTATGAGCCCGCCCGCCCCATCTTGCGCGGCGTGAGTTTTGAGATTCCAGCTGGCAAAACGGTGGCCGTGGTCGGCCCCTCCGGCGCGGGCAAATCCACCCTGGCGCGCCTGCTGTTTCGCTTCTACGACATTCAAGAAGGCCGTATCACCTTGGCGGGGCAAGAGCTGCGCAGCGTGACCCAGGCCAGCGTGCGCGAAGCGCTGGGCATCGTGCCGCAAGACACGGTGCTGTTCAACGACACCGTGGCCTACAACATTGCCTACGGCCGTACCGGGGCCACGCAGGAAGACGTGGAGCAAGCCGCCCGCGCCGCGCGCATTCACGACTTCATCGCCAGCACGCCGAAAGGTTATGACACGCAAGTGGGCGAGCGCGGGCTGAAACTATCGGGTGGTGAAAAGCAGCGCGTGGCCATTGCCCGCACGCTGCTCAAGAACCCGCCGGTATTGGTGTTTGACGAAGCGACCTCGGCGCTCGATTCGGCGAACGAACGCGCCATCCAGGCCGAGCTGCGCGGCGTGGCGCGCGGCAAGACCACGCTGGTGATTGCGCACCGGTTGTCCACCGTGGTGGATGCGCATGAAATTCTGGTGATGGACGCAGGCCAGATCGTGGAGCGCGGTAACCATGCTGCGCTGTTGATGGCGGGTGGCCGCTACGCGCAGATGTGGGCGCTGCAGCAAAGCGGGGACGGTACAAGCGCTTGAGGAGCCGGCCCCTCTGGGGCAGACTGAAGCGGACCAGAACGGACTGAAGCGGGCCCAAGCGGGCCCAAGCGGGCTAGAGCGGGCTAGAGCGGGCTAGAGCGGGCTAGAGCGGGCTAGAGCGAAAAAATATCAGTGAAACAGGCCTCCAGCGCTTATGCAGAAAGCGCGGGTAGCTATTGTTTTGATATTTAAAATATGGAGGCGTTGCGGGTTGAATTCATAGTTCCGTTATCTGCACATTCATCTGGTGACGGAAAAATATCAGTCACATAGGTCTCCAGAAGGAATGCGCAGGCGCTCTTGGCCGTCTCATCGCTCAACATCAGACTAAAACCTACGCGGGAGTGGTCATCAATGGCTACGTGCAAAGCTTGCCAGCCAGCGCGCCGGGTGTTCTGCGCACGGTCTCCTGTGACGCGGTGGCCGGGCTTGTCAAAGCTCCTGAGTTTTTTGATATCAAGGTGCAGCAACTCGCCTGGCGACTCTCGCTCGTAGCGCCTGACAGTCACAGCGTCTTGCAGCAGAGGCAGGCGAGAGACACCCGAGGCTTTGCACGCACGCGCCACAGCACTTCTGG
>JBBSUJ010000084.1:0-13657 GCA_038235025.1 Burkholderiales bacterium | reverse complement strand
TTGTGATAGCGCGGTCTCGGGCGGTCCGCTTCGTTGCTTTTTTTGCCAATAGCACGGCTATTAGCTGCAAAAAGACGCCTTGCGGCCCATTCCGATCCGCACTATCACATCCTCGCGAGGGTTATGCAGGACATCCCAAGCGCTCTTGCTCAAACAACCTTGGTCTGAGCAGTATCTGCACCACTACATCGCGGCTGCACCCACAAGTCAATGGCGTAGCGCGTCGCCTTGCCAATGCCGTCAATACGCAGCAGCCCTTTGGCTGCCAAGTCCACCAAATCCCGCGTGGCTGTGGCTTTGGATGTGCCGGTGAGCTTGCAATATTTGTCGCTCGTCATACCGCCCAGGAATCCCCCGTCAACAGCGCAGCTATCCGCCTCCAGCAAACGATCCAGCACCGTGGTTTGCCGCGCGTTCATCCCGCATGCTGCTGCGCGCTGCCGAAACTCGGTTTTCTCCAGCGCCTGCTTCACTGTGGATTGGGATGTGATGCAGCCCTGCATGAACGCCTGCACAAACCACCGCACCCACGGCGTCACATCCAACACTTCACCTGACGTGCTGCGCTGCGCATGGTTAAGTGCGTCGTAATAAGCCGCACGCGTGGTCATCATCTGGCGGGCCATGCCAAACACTCGCACCGCGGCCCCCATGTCCTGGGCCAGGGCCATGTCCACAATGGCGCGGCCCAGTTGGCCGTTGCCATCTTCAAACGGGGGAACCGTCTCAAACCACAGGTGTGCCAATGCAGCGCGAGCCAGACCGTGTAGAGCTGTAGCCGCGCCTGACTCCGATGGCGCTAGCGCAAACCACGCTAAAAACTGCTCTATTTCTTGCGAAACTTGGGCGGATGGCGGCGCCTCGTAATGCACAACCTCCCTTCCTAGTCGGCCGCTCACTATCTGCATAGCATCCGCATGGTCGCGGTAGCGCCCCACCGCAATGCGCCGCAGGTTGACACTGCCGCCGGGAGACAACGCCGCTTGCCACAGGCATAGCCGCTCGTGCGTGATTGGCGCTTGGTATTGCTCGGTGGCATCCGCCATCACCTGCACCAAACCGTCCACATGCCTGTGGGCCGTTGGCAAATTCGCCAATCCCAAGCGGTGGGCCACGGACGAACGCACTGCTTCCAAGTCCAGCTTTTTGCCTTCAATGGCCGCCGTGGCCATAGTCTCTTGCACCCACAGTTCGCGCGCCACCTCTTGGCCTGCGTTCATGCCAATAGCCTCTAGCAAGCCCAGTAATTTTCCCTGCTCCAGGCGCGCACGGCTCAGGTCGTGTACCAATGCAGCCCCGTCAAAAGTGAGCGCCGGCCAGGCCGGGTGCTGCCAGAGATACCGGAGCGGCTTGGAAGTGGTTGGGAAGGGCATGAGCCGCATTGTCTGAACCATGCCTTTGCTGATTCCTGGCCTGCCTGCCTGCCTGCCTGCCTGTCTGTCTGCCTGCTACGCGTCGTGCTCGGTGCCGATGGCTTGCTTGCGGGCGTGGAGCGGGTTCTCCTTGAATGTGAATGAGGAACTTGGTCGGGTCTGTAGACAGGGCAGTCATTGGAGCCGATGGGTCCCTCAGCCTTTGTCTAGCGTGCGAGGGTCTCTATTGATGGTGGCAGCCGACCCCCGTTCGCGAGGCTTCTTAAGAAGATATGAGCCAAAAAGCGCTCTAGCGCTTATGCAGCCTGCGCAAGCAGCTATTAAAAGCGAACCTTGAACCGCGCGCCTGCGCCTTCCACTCAGCCAACTCCGAAGGCCGCAGCCCATAGCGGGCCAGCACACCCTCGTGCAGCCGGCGCAGCTCATCCACGATGAGCGATTGAACGGCTGCCCGTTCGGCCTCGGGCATTCTGGTGGCCACCGCAGCGGCAATCACGTGCAAAGCATCTTCATCCGGGTGCGTCACCACCGCATGAATGGTTTGCTTGATCACGTTGCGGTAGGCCAAGCGCATCGGGCCGGGCTCGGCCAAGTCCTGCTTGATTGCTAGGTATTCCTGGGTGGAGCGCTCATAGGCCCACACGAACACATCGTGCAGCAGCTCTACCCGGGTCAGCTCGTACACGCCAAGAATGGCACGGCTGTACGCCGCTTCGGGCACGTACACAAACATCAGTGGGCACAGATTCGCATTGAAAAGCGGCAGGTTAGCCGCCAGGCGCCAGGCGCGCTTATTGATCTCCGCAAAGGGCTGCAGGTAGCGTACGTGATCTACCCATAAAGCATGATGAATAGTTAGCAAAAAAGTTAGCAAAAAAGTTAGCAAAAAAGTTAGCAAAAAAGTTAGCAGAATAGATAGAAATCCATTTCTAATCATATATTTTAAAACGTTCAAACCTTGGCAAAATAGCCCGATGTACACCGAAGCCCACCAGTTCGAACCCCTGCTGCCAGCTGACGCCCGCATGGAGCCCCTGCTGGCCAAGGCGCATGACCTGTCCAGGCTGGCCACCACCTTGGCTGGCACCCGCGTGCCGCCGCAATTGCGCAGCCTGCTGCGCAACATGAACTCGTACTACACCAACCGCATCGAGGGGCAGCACACCCGTCCGCACGAGATTGATCAAGCCCTGAGGCAAGATTTTTCCCAAGACGCATCACTGGCCGCCAAACAGCGCTTGGCCATTGCCCACATCGAGGCCGAGCAGACGCTGGAGCAACGCTATGCCGGGCGCGAGGGCGCTGCCAACCTGTATGCGTCTGAGGCGCTGCAAGACATCCACCGAAGCTTGTTTGCCCGCTTGCCAGCCGCCGACCTGTTCACGCCTGAGCAAGAGGTCATCGTTCCGGGTGCACTGCGCCAGCGCGATGTGCGCGTCGGCCAGCATGTCGCGCCAGCGCACGCCACCGTGCTGGTGTTTTTGCAGCGCTGGGCTGACTTTTATGGGGGCGTGCGCCGGGGCGAAGCGGCTTTGGTAGCGCTGGCCTGTGCGCACCAGCGGCTGGGCTGGGTCCACCCGTTTGTCGATGGCAACGGCCGCGTCATGCGGCTGCACACCCACACTTGGCTCACTGCCATGGGCTACACCGGCGGGCTGTGGTCGCCCCTGCGGGGCTTTGCTCGCAGCACCGAGCGCTACTACGCGCTGCTGGCCGATGCCGACAGCCTGCGCCGTGGCGATCTGGACGGGCGCGGCAACCTGAGCGAGCAGGCCCTCATTACGTGGGCGGACTACGTGCTGGACACCTGCCTGGACCAAGTCCGCTTCATGCACAGCCTGCTCGATTTTGAGGCCATCAAAAACCGCATCGAAGCCTGCTTGGTGTTCGAGGCCACCGTGCGCAAACAAGGCGTGCGCCAAGAGGCGCTGCGCGGCCTGCACTACCTGTTTTTGAGCGGGGAAGACATGCCGCGCGGCGACTTCAAAGCCATGCTCGGCATGAGCGACCGCGGCGCCACCGATGCACTCGGCGCACTGGTCAAGCGCGGCCTGCTCAAGTCCGACTCGCCACAAGGCAAGGTGCGCTTTGGTTTGCCGCAGCACGCGCTGCGCTTTATGTTCCCGCAGCTGTGGCCCGAGGCGGAGGCGGATTCGGCCAATGTGTGAGGGGTGAATGGGCGTGCCTCCAGCCAAGCGCGCGATATTGCCAAGGCACAGCACATAGTCACACTTTTGAAGGAGTAATTGGATGAACCTCACCGCCGCCGCACAACTAGGCATCAAACCCTTTGAAGCCGCCGACTACCTGCAATCCGACGAAGACTGCGCGCAGTACCTGCAGGCCTGCATGGACGAAGCCCCAGAAGACTCCGCCCTGTTCACCAAAGCCGTAGGCGACATTGCACGGGCGCGCGGCATGATGCAGCTGGCCAAGGGCACCGGCATCACCCGCGAAGGGCTTTACAAGGCCCTGGGCGAACAAGGCAACCCCAGCTTTGCGACAGTTATCAAAGTCATGCACGCGCGCACGCGCTGGGATTGCAGTTCAATGTGGGCGCGCGGTCAGTCCCAAGGTGAGCGATGGGTAAAAATATGAGCCAAATAGGCCTCTAGCGCTTATGTAGCCTGCGCAAGCAGCTATTAAAATGCATTGCTGCACCCGTGCAAAAACCTGCTACGCGGCAACCGGCAGTTAGTCCTCGCCCAACTCCTTCATAAGCCCATCCACACAGTCCAACAGCGCGGGCAACGAGCTCAGCGATACGTTCCAAACGGTGCGAGCTCTCACGGTGGCATAGCCATGAATCAGCTGGTTGCGAAACGCCACGACCTGCGGCAGCTCGGGTATGCGCGCGGCGAGGGTGGCATCCAGCTTGGCCAGCTAGATCAGTGCTTCACCAATAATTTCAAACTTGCGCTCGACGCCTGCTTGCACCAGATCGCTTGCAATGAACGCTTCAAGGTCCATGCCGGCAATGAACTTTTGAATCGGGAGAGCCGATTCGCGCACATCCCAAAAAAATGCGCGTGGGTCACGCCGCATATACCGCCTCACGGTTGCGGTTGATGCTGGCCAGCACATAGGGATTGCGCACCGCACCGGGCTCAATCAAATCCACCGCGCGGCCCAACAAGTGCTCCAGCGCGGTTTTGGTGCCGAAGAAATCCTGCAAACCCGGGGTGGCGTCGCCAGCAAATTCAATCAAAAAATCCACGTCGCTGGTTGCAGGGTGGAAGTCGTCTGCCCGCGCTGCAGAGCCGAAAACTTCCAAACGGCTGACGTTGAAGCGCTGGCAAATGGCGGCAATACCGGAACGATGCTGTGCGATGGCGGGGTGCATGGGCCGATTTTAGGGGGCGGCATGCAAATGCCGGTGTCTGAAAGAATGAACGGGCGTGCAAGGGTTTCTATTACTGGTGCCAGCCAACCCCCGTTCGCGAGGCTTCTCACGAAAACATGAGCCAAAAAACGCTCTAGCGCTTATGCAGCTTGCGCGAGCAGCTATCAAAAGAGAACGTATAAGTACGCCTCGCGCCTTCCACGCAAACCACTCGAAAGGCCGCAGCCCATAGCGCGCCAGCACGTCCCCATGCAACCGGCGCCGCTAATCGACAGTGAGCGAATTCACGGCCTTAGGGATGTCTTGCATAACCCTCGCGAGGATGTGACAGTGCGGATCGGGATGGGCCGCAAGGCGTCTTTTTGCCGCCAATAGCGGGCTATTGGAACGAGCCGTAACGCAGCGGATCGCCCGACTCCGTGCTGTCACAGACCGCAGGGAGTTACGCAGGACGTCCCTACGTTTGCCGCTTGCACGTGGGTGGCCACCGCAGCGGTCATCAGGTGCAGAGCCTCATCGTTGGGGTGCGCCAGCACCGCGTTAATGGTTTGCTCAAGGGGCACGGTAGGTGCGATGTTGGTTTCGATGGCCGGTAAGTCAGTTCAAATGGAAATTTGTCCACAGTTGCCAACGTCGATATTCAATAGATGCGTGATGGCAAAACCTGACCCCTTCTGCTGGCGCTTACCATTTTGTAAACCATAGATTACAACCTGACGATGCTCCAAATCCTCCGCAAAGCCGATTTCGACACATGGCTGGCTGCTTTGCGGGACAAAGTCGGGCAACGGCAGGTTCTGGCAAGGCTGGCCCGCTTGTCTTTGGGGCATTGGGGCGACTGCAAGCCGGTTGGCGGCGAAGTTGTCGAGCTTCGCATTCATAGCGGCCCGGGCTACCGCGTGTATTGCTGAAAAGACGGGCTCACCGTAGTCGTAGCGCTGGTTTTTTGTTGCACTGCGTGGGGGCGACAAGTCCAGCCAGGAGCGCGACATAGTCAAGGCGCAGCACATGGTCACACTGTTGAAGGAGTCATTAAATGAACCCCACCGCCGCCGCACAACTAGGCATCAAGCCCTTTGAAGCCGCCGATTACCTGCAATCTGACGAAGACTGCGCGCTGTACCTACAGGCCTGCATGGACGAAGCCCCAGAAGACTCCGCCCTGTTCACCAAAGCCGTAGGCGACATCGCCCGGGCGCGCGGAATGATGCAACTGGCCGAGGACACCGGCATTACCCGCGAAGGGCTTTACAAAGCGCTGGGCGAACAAGGCAACCCCAGCTTTGCGACCGTTGTCAAAGTCATGCACGCGCTGGGATTGCAGCTCAACGTGGGCGCGCGGTCAGTCCCAAGGTGAGCGATGGGTAAAAATGTGAGCCAAATAGGCCTCTAGAGCTTATGTAGCCTGCGCAAGCAGCTATCAAAAGCGAACCTTCAAGCCCGCCCCGCGCCTTCCGCGCAACCCACTCCAACGGCATAAGCCCATAGCGGGCCAGCACACCTCATGCAACGGGCGCAGCTAATCGACAGTGCGCGAATTCACGGCCTTAGGGATGGCCTGCAGAACCTTCGCGAGGATGTGACAGTGCGGATCGGGATGAGCCGCAAGGCGTCTTTTTGTCGCCAATAGCGGGCTATTGGAACGAGCCATAAAGAAGCGGATCGCCCGACTCCGTGCTGTCACAAAACGCAGGGAGTTATGCAGGACCTCCCTTCGTTTGCCTATGGCACGTGGGTAGCTACCGCAGCGGTCATCACCTGCAAAGCCACTTTACCCGGGCGCATCACTACCGCATGGATGGTTTGCTTGATCAGATTGCGGTAGGACAGGCGGAGCGGGTCGGGCTCGCCAAGGCTGTTTGATGGCCCGATATTCGTGGGGCTTAGCCTGGCAATTGCGTTCACATATGCACACGCAAAAATGACAGTAAAAATAGCCTGAAAAATAAAGCTAACCTATTGCTCCAATTAGATTTTCGGTATAACTGACCAATTTTTAGTAACATGCCGAAATGCAAGAATTAAGCGCTGCCATCTCCCGCCAGACCATCGACGCCATTGCCGTGTTCGATGCGCTGGCCGAGGCCACGCTTGAGGCCGCCCAGGTGCGCGGCGGCATGTATTGGCACGCGGGGCCTGCTTCGTCGCCAGAGTCCAAATACCTGGTGCGCACCTCGCCCGCCGGGGCTGAGACCAGCTTGGGCGCACGCACGCCTGAGACGCAGGCCATCTACGACAAATTCACGCAAAGGAAGCAGGCCAGTGCCGAGCGCCTGAAAGGTTTGAGAGCCGCGCTGGACCAGCAGCAGCGCATGAACCGCGCACTGCGCGTGGGCCGGGTGGACCCACTGGTGGTGGCGCTGCTCAACCGATTGGCCAGCACCCAGCTCAGCGAGCACTTCCGCGTGGTGGGCACCCACGCCCTCTACGCTTACGAGGCCGCCGCCGGGGTGCGGCTGGATGCGGACGCATTGGCTACCCGTGACATTGATCTGCTGTGGGATACCCGCAAGCGCATCACCTTCTCGACTCAGCTGGCGCGGGTCGACAGTTCCATGCTGGGCGTGCTTAAAAAGGTGGACCCGACTTTTCGTATTCGCAAAAGTCAGAAGTACACGGCCGTGAACAAAGACGGCTTTGAGATCGACATCATTCGCCGCGAACAAGCCGGTGACGACCCGCACCCCATCAAGCTCAGCGAAGACGACGAAGACTTTTGGGTCGCGCAAGCACGCCGCGCCCATGTGCTGCTCTACTCACCCGGTTTCTCGCCCGGTTTCTCGGCCGTCATCGTCGCCACCAACGGCACCATGGCCCGCATGAACACCGTGCACCCAGCCACGTTTGCGGCGTTCAAACGCTGGCTGGCTGGCCAAACAGACCGCGATCCACTCAAGCGGCGACGGGATGTGCTGCAGGCTGATGCTGTGCAGGTGCTGCTGGAGCAATATTTGCTGCAAGTTTGAGCGTTGAATTGGCCTCTAGCGCAGGCGGAACAAGCGCAAACCGCTACGAGTTTTGCGGCGATGCTCTGCTGCAAAGTCACCAAGCGACGAAACATTTCACAGATGTGCAGCCACATCCATGCGCTGGTTCAAAACACGCACCACCTCCACTGCGCCGCCGGTCTTGCCTTTGAAAAAGATCACGTGCAAACCTACCAGCTGCTTGCGGTAGCCCGCACGTATGTGTTCTGCACTTTGGCCTCCGGGGCGGCCTGTTGCTGCGGAGCTTGCCAGATCCTCACATTGCGAATGAATGGCCAGCACGTAGGCATCGGCCTGATCCGCTCCCCAGTTGTCACAGCTGTAGTCCCAAATATCTGAGAGGTCTGCCAGCGCAAGTGGCGATAAGAGGTAGCCGCCGCTCACTTGCCAGCTGTAGCTTTATCGATAGAGCTGCCCATCTTTTGCCGCTTGGAATTGAGGAACGCCTGCACGTCAAGGCTGCAGCTGGCGCCACTGCTCTCGCCATCTGCCAGCGCCGCCCGCAAAGTCGCCAGGTGTGTTTCATGCTCTTCGAGTTGCCGCAACCCCGCGCGCACCACCTCACTTGCAGAGCCATAGCGCCCTTGGCTGATTTGCTGCGCAATGAACGCGCCGAAATGATCGCCCAACGAGATGGATGTGTTTTGCGCCATGGGATTTACTCCGGTTTCAGGGATGTTTGATACCTTTTATATTACCAATCATTGATATCTGTTGGTAATTTTGCGCGGACAAGCCATGCAATCCGATTCAGATCGCTAAAGTCATGCGCGCGCTGGGATTGCAGCTCCATGTAGGGTGCGGTCCATGCCAAGGTGAGCAATGGGTAAAAATACGGGTCAAATAGGACTCTAGCGCTTATGCAGCAAGCGCAAGCAGCTATCAAAAGCGAACCTTAAAGCACGCCCCGCGCCTTCCGCGCAACCCACTCCAAAAGCCGCAGCCCATAGCGGGACAGCGCGTCCCCATGCAACCGGCGCAGCTAATAAGCAGTGAGCGCATTCACAGCCTTAGGGATGCCCTGCATAGCCCTCGCGAGGATGTGATGGTGCAGATGGGGATGAGCCGCAAGGCGTCTTCTAACAGCTAACAGCCGTGCTATCGGAACCAGCCGCAGCGAAGCGGACCGCCTGAAGCCACGCTGTCACAGACCGCAGGCAGTCATGCAAGCTATCTCTAACTGCCAAACAGTTCCGAATGTGTTCCGCAGCGGACGAAGTTAATCGCGTTCGCCTCAGTTTGGTAGATCAGCAGAAAGTCGCCGCCGATATGGCACTCCCGGTGGTCGGACCAGTCGCCTTTTAAGGGGTGGTCCAGCCACTCAGGCCCCAGCGGCGCATCGTCCGCGATCAGCAGCAGCATGGCCTCTTTGAGCCGCCTCATGTCATAGCGCCCCGAATGCGAAAGCCGTACCCAGTCCTTCAAAAATGCTTTGGCATAGTCTGCCGCGCGCGGCAGCACCGCTCTTTTACTGGCCGCTCTTTTATTGGCCGCCATTTTTTTCAAGTTCGGCAAACATTTCGTCGGCTGAGGCAAACCGGCTTTCACCATTGCGTAGTTCGCGCCGTTTAGCCATCATGGCGCGTGATTCTTCCATCGCTGCTTGCGTCTCGGCATTGGGCACCTTCAGTTCCAACGGAAATGCCTGGTCCACCACTACCCGGCGCAAAAACAGGCGCACCGCATCCGACACCGACAAACCCATCGTCGTCAGCGCCGCAGTGGCCTGTTCCTTGATGTCGTCATCGACGCGAATGTGAAGCATGGAAGTCTGTGCGGCCATGGTGCGGCTCCTTTAGGGTGGGTGTAATTTGTATCTCATTTGAGATTTTAGCGTGATACAGCGAACTAAGCATCCGACCCCGTGAAGCCGCCGACGGCCTGCAATCTGACAAAAACTGCGCGCAGTACCTGCAGGCCTGCATAGACGGCGGCCCAGAAGACTACGCCCCGTTCACCAAAGCGGTAGGTGACATCGCCCGGGCGCGCGGAATGATGCGACTGGCCAAGGACACAGGCATCACCCGCGAAGGGCTTTACAAGGCCCTGGGCGAACAAGGCAACCCCAGCTTTGCGACGGTTGTTAAAGTCATGCATGCACTGGGCTTGCAGTTCAACGTGGGGGCTCGGCCGGTGAAGAGCTAAAAGTGGCTGCAGCCCTCGTGGAATATGCGCAAGCAGCTATCAAAATTGCAGTAAATTGACCTTCAAACGCCATCCCAAACCGCCTGCGTTTCCACCACCTCAATGAATCGTTGGGTGCTAAACCCTTGCGGGTAAAGGCTTTGCGGCTCCGCTCTGGCTGCAGGCGCTCTTTGCGCAAACCGCCCATCCGGGTCGTGCAGCAAATGCCGGTCGTCGTTTAGCGCAATCAGCAGTTCTTCCAGAGACGCTTTCAAGAAGCCGCCAAACCGCTGGTGGTCGCATTCGATGCTGGTGTCCACAATCCAGCCGCACATCGTCGTGGCCGATGCTCCAGTTTCCAGCCCAAGGCGTTGCGCCAATTCGGGTTGATCCATCAAGGCTTGCTGCACGGCCGCCACCTTGCGCTGCAGTTGCCGCCCCGCCTTGCGCAGCGTGGTGGTTTCGTGCAGCCAGGCATCTTGCTGGGAGCGGCGCAGGTAGGTGGACTTCACCTCCAGCACCAGCACCGCGCCATCGCGTGCGCAAATCACGTCCACTTCACCGGCAAAGTCGTCTGGCTCCTTGGGCGGGTTCCAGTTCAACTCCACTTTGAAACCCCGCTTCTCCAGCTCGGCACCCAGCTGTGTTTCTATGCGCTGCGTCTCGGCGCGTTGCTCATTGCGCCGCGCACCCAAGCGCCGCAGGTTGTTGATGGCTGCTGTGCTGTTGTTTTGCAGGCCCACCACCCAAGGCAACTGCACCAGCGTCTGGCCCATTTTCAGAATCGGGCGCTCCAGCAATTCAGGCGTCTGACCTGGCGCATCGGCCTGCAATTGGGCCGCGAGCTTGCTCCAGTCGCTGGTCCAAAAGTCAACAATCGCCGCAGCATGGCGCGGGTTACCTTTTTTAAACTCTGACGTGGCTGTCCAGCCAACCATGTTGGAAACCTTGGCATCGCGGCTTGACCAACTCAGTGGGAAGCGAATTTGGTTGCCATCCCTCAAGCCGTTCATCGACATCACGCTCAGTGCCATAGCCCAGTTGCCCGAGGTGCGCAGATGCTGCATATAGGCTTCCAGAAAATCCCGCTGAAAATGCACATTCATCAACTCCAGCGACAGCAGCGCCTGAAACAGCGGCACGGTATCGCCCGCATCTGTGGTGACCGTGTCGCTCACGCCATACACCTCGGTCAACTGCAACTGCGTGCGCAGCGCCTTGATGTAGGCCACCTGGTTGAGCGCGTGGTTGGCAGTGCTGCCAATCTGCCGCGTTGCCATGCCGGAATCCACAAACGCGTCCACGGCACGGTAGTACCAGTAGTTGTGCAGCGCGGCCAGCTTGCGGCCATTGCGCTCCCAAGCGGTGCGGGCCGCAGCATCCAGCACGTTGATCTCAAGCCGCTCCCACACGCGGACAAACTCAATGCTGTGGTTGTAGCTGAAGGCGTTGGCGGACTGGGCCACAAAGCTGTTCAACTCCATCTGCGCCGCCAACAGGTTGGCAAACGCCTCGCGCAAGTCGTGCCGGGCGGGTTGCCCAGAGGGCGATGGAAACAAGAAGGGTGACAAGTGCTTGGCGAGTGACTGCCCGATCACCGTATCGGTAAGCCGCGTCGCGTCGTCTGCACAGGTCGAAAGCTTCCAGAGCAGGATATCGTTGACCGCATCCCAACCACTTTGCATGTCGGCTTGATCAACAGATGACCCAGTCGCAACTCCGAAGCGCGCGGGCACCCAATGTTCAAACGCATACAAGCTGGCATAGCTCAGTAGCTCTAACAGCGACAAATCCGCCAATTGGCTTTGCCACATGGCAACAGCATCTTTTCGCGCACGATGCGCCAGATCAAAAATATCCAGCACCTTGCACAACTCAGCGATGCGCTGGTGGTCCACGGAAAGCAGGCCTAACTCACTGCGCCTGGGCGAATGCTGGGCGAGTACCAGGCCAGAACAACGCACCGCGCGGATCAACACATCGGGGGCAACGTTAGCCACGTTGGCCAGCATTTCCATGTTGGATACGTGCTCTTGTCCCATGTACTGGGCCAGCGCAAGCATCATCGTTTGCGACTGCCAGGCAGCCGCTGGCAGATTGCTTAGGAAGCTACTGGACCAAAAGGCGGCATGGCGCTGTTCACGGGTTGCCTTGCAGTGCAGGCTTGCCATCAAGGTAGGCCGTCGCTGTGTGTTCTACGGCCGAAAAAAGGTCTGCATCCGTTTGAACGCAACGCTGAAAGTGTTCGTCGTAGTAATTGCTGGTCAACTGAGAAAACCCCAGAAATCTGCAATGCCGCTAGACGCGTGTTGAAATCGCCTACTCACTAGGTGGTGTCTTTGAGGGCAGTGTGCCTTTGCCATTTGGTCGTAGTGCGGCGAGGCCATCTTTGGCCAGCTGGGTAACCGAAGCCGCGAACTCTGGCACAGACTCTGCCGCCTTTCGCACAAGGTCAGAGGATGCCAATTCGTGCCATGGGCTGCCGTGTGTTGTCGTTTCAACTAGGCGAAGCGGTTGCTCATCGAGTCGGCTCAATGCTGATGCAAATAATCTTGCTACGAATTTTTCATCGATGTTCGCGGCTTCACGTCGATAACCTTCATATGCCCGCGAGACTGATGCCTTGAAAGCGTAGTCCTCAGCGAGCCTGAAGCGTTGGCCTATTTGCTTTGTTGCCACCCAAGAGAACCAGACGGTCGCACCTACAGATAACAGTGCCAGAACAAGGTTAATTGCGGCAATCGAAGGGTCCGATCCAGGCTGCTTTACGAGTTCTGAAAAATTGCGCAATTGAGATGATCCAATCCAAGAGCCGAGTCCAAGTGCAATAATAAGTCCTCCAACCCAAACCCACATGGAAGTAGCAAGGGAAGATGATCGTTCTGCAAACGCTGCGGCCAAACCATGACTTGTTGATGCGGCGTAGGCTGCACTGCACCGCGTGACAATATCCTCGGCCTCTTTAACTCTCGCAGACAAAATTGCCTTATCAGAATCTGCATCCGTCGCAAGTAGGACGATTTTTGACTGATCCAACTTCACAGAATTCAAAATAGTTGTGATGGCTTTTTGCGCTTCCCTTAAGGATTCGAGATCGACGGGCAATTGGTCTGCAGCTGCATTCGCTTTTTCGATGCGATCAACCATTTCGTTGAGACTTTGAGCTCGTGGACTCAAGTTTGCAATTTGAGCCTCAAGGGCGCGTAAGCGCGTCGCAGCCGCCTTGGCGTTGACTCGTTCCAGAGCAATGGACGCTGCCAAATCAGGGTTCTTTGGCAATGCATTTTCTATCGCCTTGTACAACCCATCAATGGTGATTAAGAAAGCAGGTACTGCCTGCGCCGCGTTCCCGCTCCATATTTGAGGTACTGTGTTTGCTTGCAGAAAAGCGAGTCTCCGTGGATAGTCTGCAATCAATGCCTCATTTGACTCTAGTTCGTCCTCGCCTCGCTCTGCGATTAAGGTTTGCAAACGGGAAACCGTCTGCAAAAGTTCGTCTCTAGTTATTCCCGGTATGTTCCACCCACCGTGTGCAACGCTTAATGGCTCATTGCTTCCTATTGCATTGAGTAAGACAACAAGCGGCGTCAGCTCATCATCTACAAGTTTTAGTGTTGGATTCATTTTTCATTTCCTTTTTTGATCCGATTAAATATTTGCTAAGTTATGGCCTATCGCGCAGGGCCTAGGGATGTCCTGCATAACCCTCGCGAGGATGTGATGGTGCGGATCGGGATGGGGCGCAAGGCGTCTTTTTGCAGCCAATAGCCGTGCTATTGGCAAGAAAAGCAACGCAGAGAACCGCCCGAGGCCGCGCTATCACAGACCGC
>JBBSUJ010000083.1:0-14256 GCA_038235025.1 Burkholderiales bacterium | reverse complement strand
TCCAGACGCGCGCGTTGCGGGATCAACGTCTGCACACGGAGCCAAAAATCGTCGGTCACTTCCCAAGATTTGGCTTTTGCCATGTTCGCTCCAAACGCGGTACTCGCGCATAGAGGCTGATTATCCTTTATTTACGGATAAATTCTTAATGTCCGACTTTTAACAATTCAACGTCGAACTTGAGCGTAGCGTCAGGAGGAATCACGCCTCCGGCGCCGCGCGCACCGTAGCCCAGGTCAGCAGGAATGATCAAGGTGCGCTTGCCGCCCACCTTCATGCCCTGAACACCTTCGTCCCAGCCCTTGATCACCATGCCACCACCGAGCTGAAAGTCAAAAGGATCGCCACGATCCCGGCTGGAATCAAATTTGGTTCCCTGTACTCCATCGTTGTAGAGCCAGCCGGTGTAGTGCACCGACACAGGGCGACCTACTTCAGCAAGCGTGCCTTCGCCGCTTGTGGTGTCTTCATATTGCAGGCCAGAGGCCGTTGTTGTCACCGTCATAAAATTCCTCTTTTTTGCGCTAATTTGAGTCATCGCTCACACTCGTCCGTTTAGGCCGTGAGAGCAACACGGGGCTTTCAGATGTAAACCCTCGCAAGGGCTTACGGAACTACTTTTTAGCGCGCGCGGACACCCAACGGTTCGCGAAGGCCTGTACGTCGCTCAGGCGTTTTAGTAAATCACTGCCCGATGGTGTCACTATGTAGCCATCGCTACCGTGATCCAAAAATCCGGCCTCGCGCATTTCTTTAATTCGAGTGTTCAACGTGTTGGGAGTGATCCCTCCCACGCTGTCTTGCAGCAGACGGAACGTTTGCGGATGTCCGTCTCGTAGCGCCCACAGGACCCGCAGGGCGTAGCGGCATTCGAGCCGTTCAAATAACTGGTTAATAGCGGCGTTTTCCTTGGAGCTCATGTGGCTTCTCCTGGCAAAGAGTAGAGGTCAATCGTGCGGCGACGCTGGCTAGCCAGCTTTTGCGCCAATATAGCGCTGATTGCTAAGTGCTACAAGTTTAATAGCTCCAAATCTATACCCGTTGTGCGACGGGCCCAAGAAGGATGTCTAAGGAGCTTTGCGTTGCAGGTGCGCCACGAAAACGCTGCAGTAGTGGTGTGAAACACCTGTCAGCGTCGGAAACGGTTTCCTAAACTCCGCGATTTTTTTAGGTCGGTTTAGGTGAATTCATCTTTTTGTGACTGAAAGATGCTCCTGCACTGTGAGAATCACAGCGGTCTCGATAAAGCATTCACCACGCGCTTCGTTTACTAATTTCGCGATGCGATGTGACGAGATTCAGCGCAGTCCGGATTTTTTCAGGCGCTACGTGTACGTCTGTGTGCGTTTTTGCCGGGAGCACGTTGCCATTAGGAAAGGCTTTCATTCGAATTCAAGTATTCGAGCTGCGCCTGAAGTGACGCCACTTCTGTGTTGAATGCAGAGCATATCGCGACCCACTTGTCTTTCAAAATTCAGGCTCAGCACGGAGAGAATGCTCATGTGCGCATCATTTTCAACCTGCTCCTGCGAACGGATACTCGTTGCGAGGGGGAGTATTGATATCCGAGGTTGACAGTGCAATCGTCTAAAAAAAGGAGCCGAAAAAAGGCGGGGCACCTGAGTTCCCCGCCTTTGTCAGATAGAAGTTATTTCGATCAGCCGTTCAATTTACGGCTTCGATTTGACTTGACCTTCTCCGGTACCAAGGGTGTCATTCTTAGTAGCCGCCTTAGCACCCGCTGCCACGTCCGCCCGGCTCTTAACCGAGGTACCCGAGGTTTTTGGATCCATCGGCTGCATGCCTGATGGAACAGCCTCTACGCCGCCATCCATTTTCAGTTCGGCGTTGACGTCGCTGCGAGTCTTGTTGGAGGTAGTGTCAGGCGTCTTTGGGTAGGGTCCCATTCCGGTAGCTGGTTTTTCAGCTTTGCTGGACTGCGACACTTTCCCGTTGTGCATCTTTTCGTTCTTCTGCATGGCTTTGTCACCATGCATTTTGGTGCTGTTGTTCTTGGCTTTGTCGCCACCAGCCATACCAGGAGCATCCATGCCTGTGGCGAGGGTGCCGGACTTCAGTGCTGCGGCACCTTCACTTTGCGACATAGCGCGAGTTGTATCTGAAGTCGTTCCAACGTTTGGTGCGGCCAGACTGTTACCCGTCGCTATGGTCCCGCTTTTTGTAGCGGCTGAGGCTTCGCCCGTCACCGCTGCGCGCGTTGTGTTGGAGGGAGTCTGCGTGCTCGGTGGTTGGTTGAGCGGTGCCATTCCTGAAGAAACGGCTTCGATGTTGGCTGCTTGAGCCATGAGTGAGGTGCCTGCCAACACGGCGAGAAGAGTGAGTTTGGTTCGCATGTGAATTCCTTTTATTTGCAGGTTGAGGTCCCCAAGGGGTTCCCTCAAAGACATGTTTATATTCGTCTACTTAAACAAGTTGCGACGTAAGCCACGTCCGACCTACCGCGTGGGCATAGGTGCCGACGAATGGGTAAACGGAGCACAGGCCACCATAAAAAAGCCCCGGCTATTAGCGCCGGGGCTTTTGCGTCAAAAGATCGCAGTCGATCATTAAAGCGAATCAATGAAGCTGCGAAGTTTGTCGCTGCGACTTGGATGCTTGAGTTTGCGAAGCGCCTTTGCTTCGATCTGCCGAATACGTTCTCGCGTTACATCGAACTGCTTACCGACCTCTTCCAATGTGTGGTCACTGGTCATTTCAATGCCAAAGCGCATACGCAATACCTTGGCTTCGCGCGGAGTGAGCCCGTCCAGAATGTCTTTGACCACATCGCGCAGGCCCGCTTGCATGGCCGCCTCAATAGGAGCGGTGTTGGCGCCGTCCTCAATGAAGTCGCCCAAATGGCTATCGTCGTCGTCGCCGATCGGCGTTTCCATGGAGATTGGCTCTTTGGCGATCTTCATGATCTTGCGGATTTTGTCTTCCGGAATCTCCATTCTTTCCGCCAGCACAGAGGCATCGGGCTCAAAGCCGAACTCTTGCAGGTGCTGACGGGAGATGCGATTCATTTTGTTGATCGTCTCGATCATGTGCACTGGAATACGAATGGTGCGCGCCTGATCTGCAATTGAACGGGTAATGGCCTGACGAATCCACCATGTCGCATAGGTGGAGAATTTGTAGCCCCGACGGTATTCGAATTTGTCGACCGCTTTCATCAGGCCAATGTTGCCTTCCTGAATCAAGTCCAGGAACTGCAAGCCGCGATTGGTGTACTTCTTGGCGATCGAAATGACCAGACGCAAGTTGGCCTCAATCATTTCCTTCTTGGCCGCGCGCGAATTCGATTCGCCTTCGTTCATACGGCGGTTGATCAGCTTGAGCTCTGCGAGCGGCACTACTACGCGTGCCTGTAGGTCAGACAGCTTTTGCTGAAGGTCCTGCACTGGCGGAATGTTTCGCGCCATGATCGTGCTCCAAGGCTTTCCCGCTGCCGCTTGTTTCTCGACCCAGTCAAGATTGAGCAGGTTGGCGGGAAATTCCTTAATAAAAACCTCTTGGGGCATGCCGCACTTGTCAACAATAATGCGGCGCATCTCCCGCTCCTTCTTTCGCACGTCATCCACTTGGCTGCGCAACATGTCACATAGTTTTTCGATCGTCTTGGCCGTGAAGCGAATAGTCATCAGCTCCGTCGAAAGCGAGCGCTGTGTCTTCGAGTAGGCAGGACTTCCGTAGCCCTCCTTGTCGTAGATTTTGTGCACCTTCTCAAACAGCGAGCGCATGCTGTCGAAGCGCCGCAGCGCTTCCACCTTGAGCTCTTCGAGCTTTTTGGTGAGCGCCTTGCTGCCGCCTTTACCGTCGTCATCGTCTTCCTCATCGAATTCATCAAAGTCTTCTTCGGCTACATAGTCGTCAGCTTCGTTTGGCACAGAAAAACCGTCCACTATGGTCGAGATGACGACCTTGCCGCTGCGAATGTCCTCGCCCATGGACAGAATTTCAGCGATGGTGGCGGGCGATGCACTGATCGCTTCCATCATGTCCATCAGGCCGCCTTCAATACGTTTGGCGATTTCAATTTCACCTTCGCGCGTCAGCAACTCAACGGTGCCCATCTCGCGCATGTACATGCGAACCGGGTCGGTTGTACGACCGAATTCACTGTCCACTGTAGAGAGCGCCGCTTCGGCGGCTTCTTCGGCTTCTTCTTCAGTCGACGCGGTTTGCGCCGTGTTGGTCACCAGCAGTTGCTCGGCATCCGGCGTTTGCTCGTACACGGCCACACCCAAGTCGTTGAGCATGGAAATGACCACGTCAAGCGTTTCCTGGTCGACGAGCTTATCGGGAAGGTGGTCGGAGATTTCGCCATGTGTGAGGTAGCCGCGCGTCTTGCCAAGTTTGATCAGCGTTTTCAGTCGTGAGCGGCGCTTTGCCATGTCTTCCTCGGACAAGACGGTCTCGTCCAATCCGAACTCTTTCATCAAAGCGCGTTCTTTCGCCTTGCTGATTTTCATGCGCAGCGGTTTGACTTTTTCGACGGGTGCGTCAGACGTCGGTGCTGGGGTGGCTTCTTCAGCTTCACCCTCTAGGTCGGATTCAATGTCCGACATATCAGTGTCGTCGTCATCCCGGTCCTTGGCCTTCTTGCCCTTGGCGGTAGGGGCCTTGGCTTTCGCATTCTTGGCAGCAGCTGCACTTTTTGCCGCGGGCGCAGCTTTGGCCGGCTTGGCAGGCAGCTTCTTCACAGCGTCGGTCACCTCGGCACTAACGGCACTCGCCTTGATGACTTTGGCGCTCGCCGGTGCGCTTGCTTTGGATGTGGCAGCGACTTTGGTATCTGGGGTGGCGGTGGTCTTGGCAGCGGTCTTGGGCACGGAGGCAACTTTCTTGGCAGTCGGCGCAGAGGTCACCGCAGCGGTGAACTTTGCTGCCGGCTTTTTGGCAGTGATTGCAGTTTTGACGGGAGAGAAGGCATCTCTGGCAGGAGCAGGCTGGGGCGACTTCGCGGGCTTTTGAGCAGGCATGAACAACCTCGGAATCAAAAAGAACAAATAAAGCGCATCCGCCTTTCGTTCCGGCGCAGGAAATTCGGCAAAACAACGGGGCTTTTTACAGGTGGGCCAATGGAGACCCCAGGCAAGATGTGCGGGCGAACATTTGGGATGCAATCCTTGCGGTAGGTAGGCGGTCGTGCGTGTGTGTCACGTGTGCCAGGCCCGGAGGTGCTGCTGTCGCTCTTGCCGACTAACCCTACATTGTACCTACAACGCAGGTTTCAAGAGCACTGTCATGCGCCTATGGGCGCTAGCCGCTCCAGCGCAACGCGCCTGATCTGCAGTGCGCGGTAGCGTTGCAAGGCGAGGGGGTCGTTGTTGGCCGCGGCCAAGGCTTCGGTTTCCTGAGCGCGCAATTGTTCGGCCAGCATACGGTTGAGCAGGCCACGCAGTTCTTGTTGCAATTCGCTAGCGTCACCTTCGGTCTGGGCGTGCGCACCCGTCATGACGCGTTCGGCTAGAGATTGGCAAGGATGGTTGTGCAAGGCTTCGCGCAGGACGGCCCAAGGCTGTACGCCGTGTTCGTGAAACTGCGCCTCTATCCACCAGAAAAGGGTTCCGTAGGGCGCGTCCTGCTCGCGCAGTAAATCGTTGTCTTCTGGCGACAGGGCGTCGATAAACGCGGCGTGTGAGAGCAGCAAGCGTGCGGCGTGGTCACTACGGCTGGCGAACGCCGCGTTGCGCCGGGGCCGATGACTAGCAGTCGGTGGGCCGGTAAGAGACGTTCGACTGCGAGTAGCACCGGACTTTTGCGATGCCTTGGCGTAGTTCCGCGCTGTCGCTGTATTTACTGGGCGCATGCGCGCTGCTGTCTGTTCCCACACCTCTTCCAAGTCTGCTGGGTCCAGCTGCGCGAGCGCTGCGAATTCGCTCAATAGCTGGCGCTTGAGCACGCCGTCAGGTAGCGGCTCCCACAGCAGGCGGGCGTTGCTGGCCATGTGAGCGCGACCTTCAGGCGTACCCAGGTCGCACTGCTCGCCGGCAGAGTCGATCAAAAAACGGCTCAGTGGTGTGGCGTCGGCGATATGACGGGAAAAGGCACTGCTGCCATGTGCGCGCACAAAACTGTCAGGGTCGTGCTCGCTCGGCAAAAACAGGAACTTGATGCTGCGGATATCGGTGGCGTAGGGCAACGACGCGTCCAGCGCTTTTCTCGCAGCAGCGCGGCCAGCACGGTCGCCATCAAAGCTGAAAACGATGGCATCGGTGAACCGGAACAACTTGGACATGTGCTCTGCGGTGCAGGCCGTACCCAAGGTGGCCACCGCGTTTTCGAACCCCAGCTGGGCCAGAGCGACTACGTCCATATAGCCCTCTGTAACCAACGCACAGCCGGCCTCTCTTATCGCCTGTCGGGCTTCGAATAAGCCGTATAGCTCGCTACCTTTATGAAAGACTGGCGTTTAGGGCGAGTTGAGGTATTTGGGCTTCTCGTCACCCAGGACTCGGCCGCCAAAGCCGATGCACTCGCCCTTCACATTGCGAATCGGAAACATGATGCGGTCGCGAAACCTGTCGTAGCGCTTCTCCTCGTCGTCGTCCCCTACGATTACCAACCCGCTCTCTGCCAGTAGCGGGTCGTCGTATTGCGGGAATACGCTGGCAAGGTGCCGCCAGCCTTCAGGTGCGTATCCCAGGCCGTAGCGTTTGGCCACTTCGCCAGAGAGCCCTCGCCCCTTGAGATAGACAACTGCGACGGCGCAGTTGCGCAGCTGTCGGCGGTAAGCGTCGCCCGCTTTTTCCAGCACATCGTTCAACGTAGCCTGGCGCTGGCGCGCGGCGGCTGCGAGCTCGCGTTCGGCGGGCGACACATGGTCGTCCGGCACAGTGAGGCCAACCTGGCGAGCGAGGTCTTCGACTGCTTCGACAAAGCCCATACCAGCGTGCTCCATCAGGAACCCGACAGCATTGCCGCTTTTGCCGCAACCGAAGCAATGAAAGAACTGCTTGGACGGGCTGACGCTGAACGAGGGAGACTTCTCGCCGTGAAATGGACACA
The DNA here is from genome assembly GCA_038235025.1 of Burkholderiales bacterium. Taxonomy (GTDB): domain Bacteria; phylum Pseudomonadota; class Gammaproteobacteria; order Burkholderiales; family Burkholderiaceae_C; genus Simplicispira. The sequence continues at coordinate 7,242 of JBBSUJ010000083.1, read as the reverse complement.
GCCCCATAAAGTTGGCCCCCGCCTTACGCAGCGGCACGTAACGGCCGACGATCTCGACCACGTCTATGCGCGTCAAAAGTTCTTGGATGAAGGGCTGTGGGATGCTCACCGGGTTATTGTCGGGCCGCTGCACGATGAGCTTCGCAGTGCTGGCAATATCGCTGCCCGCTTTGCGAAAAAAGTTTGAGCGTTTTAGGTCGCCATCGCTTTATCCAACACGTAGTTAGCTATTAATTAAATAGCGATAAACGCTGCTGCCAGTGATCATGCGGAATTTGGACCTGGTTTCCCGCGGTCTACGGTGAAGCTGGCCTGCGTGTGCACTGCGCTGTCGGGTCGTACCGGGTCGTCCACGACGCGCAGCTGAGTGATCCAGTGCTGCGGGGTGATTTCGACAAGTCCATAGCCGCGCTCGCCGCAACGCGCCAGCAGGACATGTGGGTTGTGTCGAACGATGGCGTCGAGCTTCGGCTGAGTGGTTCCGGATCGAGACGAAATAGAGGTGCCGCAAAACTCACTTGCGACGGCGGGGCCGTGTGGCTCGCGGGCGTCGAGTGGTACGCGGCAAACGTAGTTTTGGTGGATATCGCCTCCCAGAAAGACCGCGCTGCCGGGAGCGTGCCGGGCAATGCTGGACACAACGCGGTCACGTGCCCCCGGGTAACCATCCCAGGTATCGGTCGAGCGCACACCGGACGGGTAGAGGCGTGGCGAGAACAGCGTGGTCTGCGCAATAGTGCTCCAGCGTATCTGCTGCGCAGCGTCCTGGGCCAAGCCGCTGTCCAACCAACGTTCCTGGATGGTTCCTAGAAAGCTTCGCTCGGTGATTTGTAGGTCTGCGCATTCTTGTGGTTTTACCGCGCCCGAACTCGATACGCCGAGGCGGCGGCAGGCTTGCCTGGCCCGGTATTGGCGACCATCCAGAAGATGAAGCTGCGCCAGTCTTCCCCACGCCAGCCGCCGGTAGATTTGCAAGGTGCCAAACCCATCGGCACGCAGGGCCCGCGTGCCTAGCGGCATGTTCTCGTAGAACGCCTGAAATGCTGCACTACGCTGGGCCATGAATGTGGCGGGCCTGCTGAGGCCGCGATCGCTGGTGCGGCCGATATCGCCCGCGTAGTCGTTTTGCACCTCGTGGTCGTCCCACACCACCGCCCAAGCACAGGCGGCGTGCGCGGCCTGCAATTGCGGATCGCTTTTGTGTAAGGCATAGCGATCGCGGTAGTCATCCAAGCTCCTTGCATGGCGCAGTGCGTGGGTGCGAGCCAAGTTCCGGCTATCCGTGGGACTTGCATACTCATAGATGTAGTCACCGAGAAAAAGCACCAGGTCTGGCTTCTGCTGCGCGACGTCGGCCCAAGCGGCGTAACAACCGTCTTCCCAGCGCTGGCAGGATGCGAACGCGAGCCGTAAGCGGGGCGGCAAAGCATCAGGCGCAGGTGCTGTACACGCGGTGCCCACCGTGCTGACACTGTTGCCATGTTGAAAGCGGTAGTGAAACCAGCGCCCCGGAGCTAAATCATTAACGTCAACATGCACGCTATAGCCGAGCGCTGGTCGCGCAAGCGTTGAGCCGTGCCGAACGATGCGGCGAAATGCGGCGTCTTCCGCTATCTCCCAACGGACCGGTAACGGGTTAGTCGGCAACGGCTCCTGGCCGACCGCCAGGCGCGTCCATAGAACAAATCCAGTGGGCGTCGGATCGCCGCTGGCCACACCCAGAGCAAAAGCGTCACCACGCAATGCTGGCGCGCCCCACGCAGAGCGGGGAAGCGAACCAGCGGCCGCACTCCACGTTGCCAGCGCGAGAAACTGCCGACGGGGGAGCGATGCAACGTCCATGACCAGCTGAATTCTGGTTAGGCTGCCACGACGCGGTTTTTACCTTGGCGCTTGGCTAAATACATGGCTTGGTCCGCGCGGGATATAGCGTCCTGGCTGCTTTCGCTAGGTGTTAGCTGTGCTACACCCGCGCTGAAGGTGATTAACAGCTTTTCGCTGCCCTGCATGAAAAAGTTTTTGGTCAGTTCGCGCTGCAAGCGTTGCATGGCTTCTATGCCCGAATCCAAAGCGGTATCTGGCAGCACCAGTACGAACTCCTCGCCGCCGTACCGTGCCAGCAGATCCTGCGGTCGCATAACGCTTCGCACCACATCGGCGAGGTGCAGCAGTGCCGCATCGCCTGTTGCGTGGCCAAGTCGATCGTTGATCTGCTTGAAGTTGTCGACGTCGAGCAGCGATACGCACAGAGGTGTTTCGGCGCGCCTTGCGCGCGCAAGCTCACGGATCATGACCTCGTCCAGCCCTTTGCGGTTGAGCGATCCCGTAAGGGGGTCGTGTCGGGCCTGTTGGCTTACCTGGTCTAAGGTTTCCTGCAGTTGGGCGAGCTCGGTTTGCTTCTCTTCCGTGCGCTTGCGCAAGTCCGTCAGCTCGTCGTGCGCGATGCGACTGTCGAGCGCCATAGAGCGCGTGGCCGCCATTACCTGCTCCAGCACCGGGGCGATTTCCGCCAAGCTATTCGCGCGAGAAATCTGCTCGGCGCAGGTTTCCATGGCGGTGTGGTACCCGCTGCTGGATTCAGTAACCGATCGCAGCCGCTCAATAAAGATGCTGAGCAGCTCTTTCATTTGCTCTTGCGCCTCGACCATGCGCCCTTTGGCCTCGGTCTGCTTGAAGATGACATCCTTCAGTCGTCGCTGCACATCGTCCAACCGACGCAGCGTGAGCGGTTGGGCAGTGGCGTCCATCAAAGCCTGCGTTTGTCCCAGCAGCCAGCGGTCATCACCGTTAAGCGCCGCCATGTTCTGAAATACAAGGTGCAGCAACTCTAGAAGCAGGCTGCGCACGGCAGCTTGATCTTCTGCGGCGAAAGAAAGACGGAACGTGAAATTCGCCAGCATTAGCTTGAGCGTGCTCGCAGGAGGTGCCGGAGCACGCAGAAAGTCGAGCAGCTGGCCGCCTAGCAGATGCACGCGTGCGTCATCGCTGCTCAACCCTGCAAGCGCAGTTTCAACCAGCCAGGCCATCTGCTCGGCCAGTTCCTCAGACACGATGGCGGCTGGACCAGTCTCGGTGGGCGGTTCTGCTGCTGAGGCGCTGCTCATGCCCAACTTTGCGTAGCCTACCAATACGGATTGCAAAGCGATCCAGTCGTGCGCACTGGTGGCTTTTTCGAATTGCTCCAGAAGTCGCCGCTGAACAGCGGTTTGGCCGGGTACCACACGCAAGATTTGGCGCAGCTGACCTTCCGGGAAAGGAGTGATGCTGCGTGTGCCAGCGATTTCGTCGTACACCGTACGAAAATTTTCTGGCGTAGGAGCCAGGCGGCGGATGGACAGCTGCTTAAGCGTCTCGCGCGCAATGTCCGAAGGTGTTTGTTCAGCCATGTCAGCGCGGCCTTGAGGCAGAGAAAATTAGGAACGCCAGTGTGACATGCGTGCAATTATTGCGCCACCGATGCCCCAGATTTGAGCGCGTCGGCTTGAAGGCCCATCGCGCGGTTTAGTCTTGCTGCTCAGCATGCCCTGGGTGTAGGCGCACGCCTACAATCAACCCTCTATGCCCCACACGCTGAGAATCCTAATTTCGAACGACGATGGCTTTCAGGCACCGGGTATCGTTGCACTGCACGCAGCGCTGTCGAAGATTGCCGAGGTTGAAGTCGTAGCGCCTGAGCACAACAACAGCGCAAAATCCAACGCGCTCACGCTGCATTCGCCGCTTACCGTCCAGACAGCGTCTAGCGGGTTTCGATACATCAATGGAACGCCTGCCGATTGCGTTCACATAGCGCTCACCGGTCTGTTGGATTACCGGCCCGACCTGATCGTCGCGGGCATTAATAACGGTGCCAATATGGGCGACGACACCATCTACTCGGGAACCGTAGGTGCTGCCATGGAAGGGTTTTTGTTCGGCATTCCGGCGATTGCGTTCTCGCAAGTTGACAAAGGTTGGGGCGAGATTGACGCTGCTGCAGCCATGGCTGCTCAGATCGTGGCGAATTTAGCTGCGAAGTGCTTGGCGAGCACCGAGCCATGGTTGCTGAATGTCAACATGCCCAATTTGCCATTTGAAGCGATGCTCGCTCCTAAGATTTGCCGCTTAGGTCGTCGTCATGCTGCGGAACGAGTCATAGTTCAGGAAAGCCCGCGCGGCGATGCGATGTACTGGATCGGAAGCGCTGGCGCGGTAAAAGACGACACGGAAGGAACCGATTTCCATGCGACTGCGCATGGACACGTAGCGATGACTCCCCTCAAGGTTGATTTAACCGACCATGAGCACCTGCATCGTTGGGCGCAGAGCGCTGCTCAATGGAGCACGTTCTCGCAGGTAATCGCTGGTGAGCTTCCGGAATCGCCGCCGGCAGTTCGGGCATGACGGAAAAACGGCCCAGTTTTCCTGCGCGTCTTCAGCCAGCAGCGCCTGCTCGATCAGTGGCTTTGGCTTCGCCAGCTTCCAGCGCACAAAGACGGTTGGTGCCTGCGCCGTCCAGTCCTGCTGCTACCGCCGCTGTATTCGACTCTCTGCGCGTGCGCCAGCGTATGGTGCGGCGCCTGTCGGATGGTGGAATTCGTTCAGCCGCTGTTCTTGCGGCGATGTCGGACGTCGAGCGTCATTGTTTCGTCGATTCTGCGCTGGCCAATCAGTCCTATGAGGACACCAGTCTGCCAATTGGTTTAGGTCAAACCATTTCTAAGCCTAGTGTGGTGGCGCGCATGCTGGAGTTACTGCTCGATTCACACATCGCTCGGGAAGGCAAGTTGGGTCGAGTACTGGAAATTGGTACTGGTTGCGGCTACCAGGCTGCGGTGCTGGCCCGCTTGGCTAGCGAGGTCTACAGCATTGAGAGGCTTCGCGGCTTGCATGAGCGGGCCCGCGTCAATTTACGCCCGCTGCGTTTGGCAAACGTCCACTTGCTTTTTGGCGACGGTATGTTGGGTTTTCCAAGCGGGGCACCTTACGCATGCATTTTGGCTGCGGCAGGCGGAGCGGCAGTGCCGCCGGCTTGGTGCGATCAGCTGGCAGTGGGTGGACGCCTTGTGGCGCCAGTGGCAGATCGCAATGGCACGCAGTCTTTGATGGTGATCGATCGGCATGCTCATGGCTGGAAAGAGTCCTCGCTGGAGGTCGTTCATTTCGTGCCCCTAAAATCGGGCACAGCCTGAAGGAAAAATATCTATGCAGATTTCGCGAGTTCGTGTTCTAGGGATATCCCTGTTGTTGACGGGTTTTGTGCTGGCTGGCTGCAGCTCCCGAATGACACGTGCACCGGTCGAGGACCGTGGAACTGCCGTATCTGCTGCACCCGCGCAAGGCCCCGGCAATACTTTGGGCTCTGCACAAGACGCCGAGGACGGCGGCCGGCCCGGCAGCTATGTGGTGAAGCCAGGCGACACGTTAATCCGTATTGGCCTCGATACCGGGCAGAGTTGGAAAGACATTGCGCGCTGGAACCGAATCGACAACCCCAACCTTATCGAGGTGGGCCAGGTCATTCGTGTTGTGGCTCCGGGCAGCGCTGCAATTGCGCAGACTGCCCCAGGCGTGGTGACTCGGCCGATCGCACCATTGGCCGCCACTCCAGTTGTGGTGGGTTCAGCGTCCGCACCTCCTGCCGCGACGCAGCCAGCAGGCGTTGGTGCTACGCCTTTGGCACCCGCAGCGGACCCTATCGCGCCCAGTACTGCCAATGTTGTTGCGCCAGGCGCAACTGCAAAAGCGGACGATGGCACGGTATTTTCCTGGCCATCCGGCGGCGGTGTCCTTGCCGGTTTTGACGAGGCTCGTAACAAAGGTCTGGACTTGAGCGGGAAAAGCGGCGATCCCGTTAACGCCTCGGCCGATGGCCGGGTCGTCTACGCAGGTGCTGGACTCAGGGGTTATGGCAACCTCATAATCCTGAAACATAGCAATACGTTCTTGACGGCATACGCCCACAACCGAGCCCTGCTGGTCAAGGAAGATCAGACAGTACGGAGGGGCCAAAAAATTGCAGAAATGGGAAATACGGACACCGATCGCGTGAAACTTCATTTTGAAATCAGGCGTCAGGGCAAGCCCGTGGATCCGGCCAAGTATTTGCCTGGTCGCTAAGTTCTGCTAGCAAACATGCATTTGCCCGGAGTAACTGAGCCGGATAGTGCCGAGACGTCAGACGAAGCGGAAGTCCCCGCGCTGGCTCTTGAGTCGCGTTGTGTGGCAGTGGGCGTCAACAATCACGGCAAACGGCTGGACGTCGTGCTCGCGAGCCAGGTGCAGGAGTTCTCGCGCTCGTATCTACAGCAGCTGATTGCAGCCGGTGCTGTTCGCCTTCAGGGCAAAGTGACGATTAAGCCTTCACAGCGCGTCTCGGTTGGCGAAGCAATGGCACTGGAAATGCGGCCGACAGAGCAAAGCCAGTCGTTTCGAGCAGAACAGATATCCATCGATGTGGTTTATGAGGACGCTCATCTTCTCGTGGTTAACAAGCCCGCAGGCCTTGTTGTGCACCCAGCCCCTGGCCATTGGAGCGGAACTCTGCTCAATGCGCTGCTCGGCCGAGATCAACTGGCAGCGTTTGTTCCTCGGGCAGGAATCGTGCACCGGCTCGACAAGGACACCAGTGGCCTGATGATCGTCGCCCGGACAAGAGCTTGTATGGACAAGCTGGTGGAGATGATTGCCGCCCGAAGTGTTCATCGGCAGTATCTCGCGATAGCGAGCAAGCCATGGAATGGACCCGTTGACCGCACGGTGGACGCACCTATAGGTCGCGACCCGCGCAACCGCCTGCGCATGTCGGTGGTGGACTTGGGCATCCATGCTGGCAAGACCGCGCGCACTGACTTGCGACTGCTGGATGATTCCATTGACGGATGCTTGGTGCAATGCACACTGCATACTGGGCGAACACATCAGATACGCGTACACATGGCGCATGTCGGCCTACCGCTGGTCGCCGATGGAGTCTATGGTGGCGTTGATGGCATGGGGCTGAGACGGCAGGCCTTACATGCTTGGAAGCTGGCGTTCACTCACCCGATAACGGGTGCGGAGATGGCTTTTGAGGCGCCGCCAGCACCGGATATGGAGGCTGCGCTTGCCGCGGCAGGATTCTCGTACCCCTGAGAGCTGCCCTTTCTGAGGGTGTCTAGGGACGCCCTGCATAACTCCCTGCGGTCTGTGATAGCACGGTCTCGGGCGGTCCACTGCGTTGCTTTTCTTGTCAATAGCTCGGCTATTGCCCGCCAAAAGGCG
>JBBSUJ010000082.1:0-14448 GCA_038235025.1 Burkholderiales bacterium | reverse complement strand
AGTTTACTTCGCTGCGATCAGCGAAGCCTCGAATTCTAGCAGGAAATTTAGCACTCCGTCAAAACATCACCAAGAATTTTTTAAACTCCCTTGCTTTTGTCTCAACCCGCTTCCAATTCTCCACATCTTCTTCAAACTTACGCAGCTTCCTGCGACGCGTCCGGAGAAGCTCCCAATTGTAGTACGGGAAAACCCACCAAAGTAGGGAAGAGACAAAAATATTTGGCCCGAGCGAAGTGACCTGCTAATCGGCTTAGTAAGAAAATGAAAACGCCCTGCCATTTTAACAATGTCAGGGCTAACTTATCTGGGGTGGCTGATGGGGCTCGAACCCACGACAACAGGAATCACAATCCTGGACTCTACCAACTGAGCTACAGCCACCAGTATATTAGATATTATACGGTCAAATTTAGACGCGGCTAGCTTTTAACAAGAGACGTAAGCGGGTCGGGCTTCGGTGCTTCAATTTTTACCTTGAAATGCTGCTTAAGCAGCTCGTAATAAGCCAGCGCTTCTGCCGTTATCCACCATTGCGTGTACTGCTGCACCCTTTGTGAATCTATTGAGTCTAGGGACGGCGTCGCGTCCAAAACGCGGACAACTTGGGTGACTCGGTAACCTTGTTCGCCCAGATCTACTCCCAGCAGCACTGGGAGGCTTGAGCGTTTTTCGCTAAGCACCTTTTCAATCAATACGGCTGACTGGCCTTTTGGGTTCTGGCGCGAGACAACGATGGGTGCGCCGAGAAGACCCACAATCGGAGCGCTGCTCTCCGCCCAAGCACTACGCTTTGCTTCGCCTTCAGCGCGGGCCAATTCTGCAGATTTGAATTCGACAAATTCTTCTCTAATTTTTTCTTTCGACTCATCGAACGCGAGCGTTCGTGCGGCGGTGTACTTCGTTACGCGCGCCGACACTAACTGACTAGGCCCCACATCGATCGCTTCCGTATTGCGTCTGTCTTCGAGCGAATCGGAGGAAAAAAGCGCTGCTAGCACCTTAGGCGAAGCGATGGGTCCCTGATCTTCCACCTTGGGCGTGCGCGTGATGCCGCTCGCAGTTTGAAGTTTAAGACCAAGCTTGGTCACCACCGGGCCTAAGCTATCTGATTGCTCGTACACGGTATTGGTGAAAATCTCGGCTACTTCCGCGAACTTGCGCTGCGCCATTTGCTGCAGAAGGGCTTCTTCAATGTCGGCCCGCTTATTTTCGTAGCTAGGTGCATCTGCCTTCTTGACATCAATGAGCTTCACGATGTGATAACCAAAACCGGTCTCGATGACGTCACTGATAGCTCCCTCCTCAAGTCTGAATGCTACATCCTCGAAAGGCTTCACCATCGAGCCACGACTTATAAATCCGAGGTCACCGCCAGCGGACGCGGAACCTGAGTCTTCCGAACTCACTTTTGCGATCTCGGAAAAACTCTGAGGCGTCTTACGGACATCGACCAGCAACCTGTCCGCTTTTGCCCTGGCGGCTGCGCGATCGACGGCTGTGGAGTCCTCTGGCGAGGCCACCAAAATGTGACTCACACGTCGCTCTTCTTTGCTGCTGTACTGCGTCAAATTTTCCCTGTAATAGGTTTTCAGATCGTCTTCACTGAGTTTTATACCTGCTCGTACAGCATCTGTATCTAGAACTACGTACTCGACGCTGGCTTGTTCGGCTTGCCTGAATTGATCTTCATGTGCCTTGTAATACGCCTCCAAGTCCTCTGGTGTAACGACTATTTTGGAGACAAAGTCTTTTGGCAAGAACGAAGCCACTCGAATCTCACGCTCCTGGAAAAGAGGCTTGAGCGCTACTTCGGCTTGAGCAGGCGTCGCGAAGCTGGTGCTCGTGATCGACCCCATAACTTGATTGACAGCCAATTGATGTCGCATGCTGGCTTCAAAGCCTTCTGGGGTAAGCCTCTGGGCAGCAGCTAACCGCCGATAGGCTTCCGCGTCCAGCGTGCCGTCAGGATTGCGAAGTGACGCAATCTGAGGGATGTTTTGCAGCTCACGGGCAAGGCGCGCGTCAGACGGTGCCAAGCGCATTTCGATAGCGGCGGCCTCGAACACACGGTCGCGGACCAGCCTCTCTAACGTAGCGTATCTCGCCTGTGGCGAGTCGAGCAAAGCGCCTTCGATTCCGGGTTGTTGCGCGCGAATTCGATCTGACTCGTTGCGGTGAGCGTTGTCCCACTCGGCCTGCGTGATGTCATTCCCGTCAACCTGTGCAACGACTGGGCTGCTGGTCGAGAAATAATTAGCGTCGATCCCCACCAATACGAATGAGGGAATGATCAGCAGGAACATCACGAGCATCGCAATTCTTGAATGCTTGCGGATGGATTCAAACATGGCCAGTCTTTCAGTGGACAAAAAAAAAAGGCGAACACTCGTTCGCCTTTAAATCAGTGGTGGGTGCTGACGGGGTCGAACCGCCGACCTACGCCGTGTAAAGGCGCCGCTCTACCAACTGAGCTAAGCACCCCACCTTGATTTGTGTGTCAGTTCAACGCATCTTTCAATGCCTTGCCCGGACGAAACTTAGGCACTTTAGCAGCCTTAATTTTAATCTCGGCTCCAGTGCGAGGGTTACGGCCAGTACGTGCAGCACGCTTACCCACAGCAAAGGTACCAAACCCGACAAGCGATACTGTACCGCCCTTTTTCAGAGTCTTCTTGACCGCTTCAATGGTCGAGTCTAAAGCGCGTGCTGCAGCAGCTTTGGACAGGTCGGCATTGTTCGCTATGTGCTCAATCAATTCGGTTTTGTTCACAACAAGCCTCTCGGGGAATTAGGGATGGATGACTATTGGTTTTATGGTCTTCGCTTGGGTCCAGCGAACTGAGCCGGCTGATACAAGCGAGGTGTAAAAATCAGCTGGCGGGGTACCTGCAGACCAGATGAAAACCGCTTAAATCCACTGCGTCAACATGGGCTGTTTGTAGCCGGGGAGTTGGACGAATTCTAGCCGTATTTCCAGCGACTTCCAGCGCTGACGCGGCTTTCGGCTTTGCCTGTAGGCAAATCTGCAACTTTGCGTGTTGACACATAAGCCGATTTTTCGCTCTAACTGCGGTTTCGCAGGCACCTGAACCATCTTCATTTTCTTTGCTCCGCATGCACTTCGCAAGTCGAACTCACATAGAGACAGGGTCGCGATTTTCAGTGAATCGCGGGTAGGCCGCGCGTGTGGAAAGTCGACCCAACAAAGAGCCCTGCACGTTATTTCTTTACGCGCGCGCGTATCTCGGGGAGGGCTTTTTGAAGGTAATACACCATCGACCACACCGTCAGCACAGCGGCGATCCAGATGAGCCACAAGCCGATAACACCGGAATCGAAACCATACGGTAACGGGCCGTCGTAGAGAAGAAACGGGATCGCAACCATCTGCGCGGTGGTCTTGAGCTTGCCCAGCAAATGCACGGCGACACTGCGGGACGCACCGATTTGAGCCATCCATTCGCGCAGCGCTGAAATGGCGATTTCGCGGCCGATGATGATGAGTGCTACAAATACATCGGTGCGCTGCAAATGAACCAGAACCAACAGCGATGCAGCCACCAGAAACTTGTCAGCTACCGGGTCTAAAAAGGCACCAAAGGATGAGGTCTGATTGAGGCGCCTAGCAAGAAAACCATCCAGCCAATCCGTGGCGGCAAAGACGATGAACATGATGGTCGCGATGAGGTTGCGCGATTCAGCTGCCATGGGCAGGTAAAACACCCCCACGATCAGAGGAATCGCAACAATGCGCGTCCAGGTCATGATGGTGGGGATAGTCCAGAACATGACGCCGATTGTGTCACGCGCAAACCCGATGCCAGCCATGCGTGCATGGCGGTCCCGAGCGACCACTGTAGCCCGTCAGCGCAACGTGCGATAAATTTCTTCGGCCAGAGCCAGCGAAATTCCGTCCACAGTGCACAAATCCACCACGCTGGCACCAGCCACGCCACGCACGCCGCCAAAACGTTGCAGCAAGCGCGATCGTTTCTTGGGGCCTACCCCAGCAATATCTTCCAGCTTGCTACCGCCCGTGCGCACTCGAGCCCGCGCTGCGCGCATCCCGGTGATAGCAAAGCGATGCGCCTCATCACGTATCTGCGCTATCAGCATGAGCGCAGCCGAATCTTTGCCTAAATAGACTTTTTCGCGCCCGTCGGCAAACACCAGTTCTTCCAACCCGACCTTGCGGCCCTCCCCTTTTTCAACGCCAACGATGCGTGAAACGTCGAGGCCGAGTTCAGTAAACACCGCTTTTGCGACGCTGACCTGCCCCTTACCACCATCGATCAACACCAAGTCTGGCAAGCGCGCGCCGCCCGGGGGTGGCTCGGCACCTCCGGCCTCACGCTGAGCCTCAGCGACCTTGCTGTAGCGGCGCTGCAATACTTGGCGCATGGCGGCGTAGTCGTCGCCTCCTGTAATGCCGTCGATGTTGTAGCGCCGGTATTCGCCGCTTTGCATTTTGTGCTGCTGAAACACGACGCAGGACGCCTGCGTCGATTCTCCTGCCGTGTGAGAAATATCGAAGCATTCGATGCGCAATTGATCAAGATCCTCTTGTACCAAATCAAGCGCCTGCGCCAGTGCGCGGGTGCGCGTCCGCTGAGAGCCCTCCTCTGAAAGCAAACGCGAGAGCTGCAGTTGCGCGTTATTTTTCGCCATGTCCAGCCAGGCGCGGCGCTGTTCGCGCGGTTGGTGCACTGCGCTGATGCGCACGCCAGCCTGTGTGCACAGCGCGTCGAGCAAAATGCGGTCTACCGGTGAACTGGTGACCAACACAGGGGGCACAGGAACGTCGAGGTAATGCTGCGCGATGAAGGCCTGAAGCACCAGAACCTCAACTGGAAGCGACAGGTCGCTGTCATTGTTGTTATCGCTATCCACTCCCTGATCGGTTTCATCGCCCACGCCCATCTCAAGCTGCTTGTCGGCGCCCTCTGCGAGATCGCTGAATGCTGCCTGCAGGGCGTTAGCGTCTTCCAAATGCACAGGGAAGTAAGCGCGGTCACCCAAATGCCTGCCCCCGCGCACCATGGCGAGGTTGACGCAAGCGCGCCCGCCCTGCACCCGCACCGCAAGGATATCGACATCCTTGTCTGTTAGCGTTTCAATCGACTGCTGGTGCAGCACACGCGAAAGCGCCGTGATCTGGTTGCGCAGCTCGGCCGCTTGTTCGAATTGAAGCTGCTCCGCATGGGCCAGCATGTCGCGCTGGAGGGCCTCCATGACGGCATGTGCGTCGCCGCGCAACATGGCCTCGGCGTGGGCCACGTCTCGTGAGTACGCCTCGGGCGAAATGAGGTCAACACAGGGCCCGGTGCAGCGTTTGATCTGATAGAGCAGACAGGGTCGCGAACGGTTGCCGAACACTGTGTCTTCGCAGGTGCGCAGACGGAACACTTTTTGCAGCAGCAGGATGGTTTCTTTAACCGCCCACGCGCTGGGATACGGACCAAAATAGCGGTGGCGTTTGTCCGTGCTACCGCGGTAATAAGCCAGCCGCGGAAACTGCTGACCGGGTGCGTCACCTACGCCGTCTTTTGCGGCAACACCAGTGATCTTGAGGTACGGATAGCTCTTGTCGTCCCGAAACAAAATGTTGTACTTGGGCTGAAGCGATTTGATGAGGTTGTTTTCCAGCAGCAGCGCCTCCGCTTCCGATCGCACCACCGTGGTTTCCAGCCGTGCAATGCGCCCCACCATGTGGCCGATGCGGCTGCCGCCCTGGGTTTTGGTGAAGTAGCTCGAAACACGTTTTTTAAGGTTGCGCGCCTTGCCCACGTAGAGCAAGCACCCCTGCGAGTCGAAATAACGGTATACGCCGGGCAGCGGCGGCAATGCGGCCACTTGAGCCAGTAGGTCTTCGGAATGCAGTTCGGACATTGGGTCTATTGTGGCGCGGAGTCCAAAGCTGAACCAGCCGAGAAATTAAAGAAAAAGCGGCTTCAGCGCTTACTGCATATGGCTATTTTGCTATCAATAATATTGCGATTGTTGCTGCCAATAGCCATAGTGTCGGCTGGAGTAAGCCAGTCTTTTAAGCGAACCGCGAATACAACATGAGCGATGCCCACACGAGATACAAGAGCGCAAGGGGTTTACGGAGCCACTTCTTCAGCGGGAAATCAAATGGCCCGAGCCCCCATTTCGCCGCGTCGATATCGCGCATGCCATGACGGCTAGGCGAGGCTGTAACGTAAGTTTCGAGTTACAGAAGCGCGCGCAGGGCAGCGAACGAACGCCGGGCCGCCGGGCCGCCGACAGGCACATGGAGCTTGCGGGCGCGGGCGTTGGCGTTGGCGTTGGCGCTAACGTTGGCGGTGACAATGCCCGGGCCATGCAAAGCCTTACTTGGGATATTTTCTGCAAAGTCATAGACAACTATGGCGACTTGGGCGTTTGTTGGCGCTTGGCGTGCCAGGTGGCGGCGCGCGGCGACCTCGTTCGCCTGTGGGTAGACGAACCAGGCACTCTCAGTTGGATGGCGCCCGGAGGTGCAGCGGGCGTGAAGCTTCGCGCTTGGGGTGGCCTACCGGCCGCTAACGAGCCGGCCAGCGATCGGCTCATCGAAGCTTTCGGTTGCGAAATTCCGCATGATTTCATTGCTGCTTGTATCAGCCGGGTCAGCGCAGGTGCCAAAAAACCCGTCTGGGTCAACCTGGAATATCTATCTGCAGAAGCCTGCGTGGCACGCAATCACGGCTTGCCCAGCCCGGTTTTCAGTGGCCCGGCAGCCGGTTGGACCAAATGGTTTTTTTACCCTGGGTTTACCGAAGGCACGGGCGGCCTGCTGCGCGAGGCGGGTCTTTTGCAGCGCCAACAAAAATTCAACCCGGCCACATGGCGGGCTGCGCACTCGGGTGCGGAGACGAGCCAGACCACCCGTTGGGTTTCGCTCTTTTGCTATGAGCCGCCCGCACTGGCCGATTGGCTGCTGCAATGTGCCAACGCACTGCCCCAATCCACTTGTCTGCTGGTAACGCCTGGACGGGCGCTTGCGGCGGTGCGTGCAGCAAGTTACGAAAATTTATATAAAAACAGCCTTAAGCGCTTATCCAGCAAGGGCTTAAAGCTATCAATTCTGAATGTCCCGCCGCGATCGCAACCGGGTTACGACGAACTGCTGTGGACCTGCGACCTGAACTTCGTCCGCGGCGAAGACTCGTTGGTGCGCGCACTTTGGGCCGGCAAGCCGCTCATTTGGAACATCTACCCGCAGGACGATGGCGCGCACGAGGCCAAGCTGCAAGCGTTTCTTGACTGGATGCAAGCGCCTGACAGCTTGCGCCGCTTCCACCTCGTGTGGAACGGATTGGCTCCAGGCCCCTTGCCTCTAGTACAGGATGCGACGCTGCAGAAATGGAGCGAATGCGTGCTGGTTGCGCGTACCCGGTTGCTGCAGCAACCCGATTTGTTGACGCAGTTGATAGGATTTTGCGCCGGCAAACGCTAAAATCACAGGCTTTGCGCAATCGGGCCGGCCGCGTTTTTGCTCCGGCGCCGCGCATTCTTCGCCGCGCAACATGCTTCGGCGCAGTTGCCCTACCCGGCTTCCGCCCGTTCGCATTGAGCGGCCCAACCCAGCAAATCGCTATGAAAACCGCTCAAGAAATCCGCGCCGGCAACGTCATCATGCACAACAAGGACCCTATGGTGGTCCTCAAAGCCGAATACTCACGCGGCGGCCGCAACTCGGCCACGGTGCGCATGAAGCTCAAGAGCCTGATTGGCAACTTCGGCACCGAAAACGTGTTCAAGGCCGACGACAAAATGGACCAGGTCATCCTGGAAAAGAAGGACTGCACGTATTCCTACTTCGCCGACCCGATGTACGTATGGATGGATCCAGAGTTCAACCAATACGAAGTGGAATCCGAGAACATGGGTGATTCGCTGAACTACCTCGAAGATGGCATGCAGGCGGAAGTGGTGTTTTATGACGGCAAGGCCATTTCCGTCGAATTGCCCACCGGAGTTGAGCGCGAAGTCACTTGGACCGAGCCTGCTGTCAAGGGCGACACATCAGGCAAGGTGCTCAAGCCCGCCAAAATCGCCACCGGCTTTGAGATCCCCGTGCCTTTGTTTGTTGCACAAGGCGACAAAATCGAAATCGACACCCGTACCGGCGAGTACCGAAAGCGCGTCTAAGCCAATGACGCGCGCAGCAAAAAGGCTTCCCTCGGGAAGCCTTTTTTGTATTCGCTCGCAGCGTGCTTTCAGATAGGCCGCGCCACCAAGTCGTGCCCCTGCACGCCGACAACGCGCGCGCGGGTGAATTCACCCACCTTCATTTGCTTGCTGATTTTTTCGGGCGGCAGTAACTGCACCACGCCATCAATCTCAGGGGCATCGGCATAGCTACGCCCCACGCCGCCTTTGCGACCCATCGCCGGCGCGTGATCGACCAGCACCTGCATGGTGGCGCCTACGCGACGCTGCAGCTTGGCAATAGAAACCTCCTCAGCCACCGCCATGAAGCGCGCACGACGTTGCTCGCGTAGCTCCATTGGCAGCATGCCCGGAATATCGTTGGCAGCCGCGCCTGCCACGTCGCTGTACGCAAAGCAGCCGGCGCGGTCGATCTGCGCTTCCCGCAGAAAGTCCAGGAGATGCTCAAACTCATCCTCAGTCTCGCCCGGAAATCCGGCAATAAAGGTGCTCCGAATCACGAGTTCGGGACACGCCTCGCGCCAGCGCTCAATGCGCTCCAGGTTGCGCTCGCCGCTAGCCGGGCGTTTCATACGCTTGAGCACGTCAGGATGACTGTGCTGGAATGGCACATCCAGGTAAGGAAGCACCTTACCAGTTGCCATCAGCGGGATGATTGCGTCCACGCTGGGGTAGGGGTAAACGTAATGCAGTCGCACCCAGGCACCGTAAGGCTCAGCAATCTCACCGAGCTTTTGAACCAGCTCCAGCATGCGTGTCTTAACCGGTTGACCGTCCCAAAAACCGGTGCGGTATTTCACGTCGACGCCGTAGGCGGACGTGTCCTGGCTAATAACCAGTAGCTCTTTTACACCGCCAGCAAACAAGGCTTTGGCCTCTGAAAGCACGTCACCGACCGGGCGCGACACCAAATCTCCACGCATCGACGGAATGATGCAGAAAGTGCAGCGGTGGTTACAGCCTTCGCTAATTTTCAGATATGCGTAGTGGCGCGGGGTCAGTTTGATACCCGCCACACCGAACGCGCCAGGAACCAGGTCGACAAAGGGATCGTGCGGCTTGGGCAAGTTCAGGTGCACAGCATCCATCACCTCTTGCGTTGCGTGGGGACCCGTGACGGCCAAAACGCTAGGATGCATTTGCCGTACCAAGTTGCCGCCGCCCTCGCCTTCCCGTGCTCCCAAGCAGCCGGTCACGATGACTTTGCCGTTCTCCGCAAGCGCCTCACCGATGGTATTCAAGCTCTCGCGCACAGCATCATCGATAAACCCACAGGTGTTCACGATGACGAGGTCAGCCCCCTCAAAGGTTTTGGAAGTCTCGTAACCTTCGGCACTGAGCTGGGTCAGGATCAACTCGGAGTCGGTCAACGCCTTGGGGCAGCCCAAGCTCGCAAAACCGATTTTGGGAATTTTGGGTGTGGAAGCGACATCGTTCATTCCCATATTGTCCCAGCAACCGACGAGGTCCGGAGCATTGGGTCAACGCTTGAGGCCCATGGCACTCATCATTTGCTCAGTTTGTTTCTGCATCTGCTCCTGCATTTGCGCGAACAACGTGCGCGATTGCTCCGTATAGTTTCCAATGAGTCCCGGTGCCGACGGAAGCGGCGCACCTCCCATGAATTGCGCCCAAGCCTCGGGCGTCATACCGTGGGCTTGCTCCGCGACCTTTGCTTGAATATCGGTAAAGGCCTGCACATTGCGCTCAAGGTAACTCCCCATAAAACTTTGCATGGCGTGGCCATAGAAACGAATAATGTTAGCCAACACGGCTTCGGTGAACATAGGACGCCCACCCGCTTCTTCCTCCAAAATAATCTGCAAAAAAATGCTGCGTGTGATGTCTTCGGACGACTTCGCATCTCGCACAACAACGTTCTCGCGGCCCATCACCAGGTCTTTGACTTCTGTAAGAGTGATGTACGAGGAAGTCGTGGTGTCATAAAGCCGACGATTGGGATACTTCTTGATGACGCGTTCCGAGGCTTTATCTGCTGCGGGTTTTGAAGATTCGGACATAAGTATTTTGCTCGGGAGGCCGTACGCGGTGTTGCGGTGCAACATATTTTAGGCATCGCGTTGATTTGTACGCACTGGAAAACCTTAGTGCCCCGGAAGGAATCCACACAAAAAACGCCGTACATCAAAGCAGGCATCTCGCCGAAGGCCGGCTGACTGGGCAAACGGCAAGATTATTAACGTCAATTTTTGGAGTTCCCATGCCGCGCCCCCCTGCCTCCCCCGTGTAAAAAGCCGAAAAAAAGTTAGTGCATTCCTCGACTCGTTGGAAGAAGAAACGCATTCAGACGTAGGAAAGATCGAACTGGAAGACTTGGTCGACACGAACCCAGAAACTGGAAAACCTGAATTGCTGAAAGGCGTGGAGATCACCGTCAAACCGCGCAATAAGCACCGGTGGTCCCGTTGAATCGCAGCCTAGGTGTGCGGCTGAAGTGGAGGCGTGCTGACCTGAGAAAAGAAAAAAGGGGCTTGCAGTGCTGCAAACCCCTTTTTTTCATTACCATTTCTGGTAGGCGCGATTGGACTCGAACCAACGACCCCCACCATGTCAAGGTGGTGCTCTAACCAGCTGAGCTACGCGCCTGCGTGTGTTCGAGAAGCGAAATTGTAGCAGCAAATTACTGCTTTCTTTATGCTTACCTCACACAACACGCTTGCGTTGAGTGACGCTTCGCATAGTTAACTAGCGCCTGCGCGCACTGTGAACGCCCGGCAGTACTCCCAGGCTGATCAGCACTTGGCCCAAACGCACCGCGTCGGAAATTTCGACGGTAAAAGTCATCCACGCGGTGCCTCGTACGCTTTGCGTTTGCACACTGGTGACGTTCATTTTTTCTTTTACAAAAATATCGAGAATCTCGCGCAACAGGCCTTGACGATCAACCGCTTGCACGCGCACATCGACAGCGTAATAAACGCTTTTTTCGGTGCTGGCTGGTGCGCCCCACCGCACCTCAATAACGCGTTCAGCGCTACGCGCTGCCAGCTCCCGGAAGTCTCGGCAGTCCGCACGATGCACGCTGACCCCTTTGCCACGAGTTACGAAGCCGCAAATGGGGTCGGGTGGCGCCGGCTTGCAGCAACGTGCGAGCTGGGTCATCAAAGAATCCATGCCCACCACCAACACGCCGCTCCGAGGCGAGTGGGTGTTAACGCGCGCTTTTTTCAGTGACGAAAGCTCATCCGCTGGTCGAGATGCCTCTGGCGGACGTAGCAACACCTCGATGTTGCGCAGCGAAAACTCTTCCTTGCCCACCACTTCAAACAAAGCGTCGGCGGAACGAAATCCCAGCTGACTGGCGAGTTCTTCCAGCTTGAGGGCTGTTTTTCCCTCACGTTGAAGTAATTTTTCTACCGCCTCACGGCCGCGAGAAGCGGTTTCGTGCTGGGCGAGTGCGTTGAACCAAGCGCGCACCTTGGCGCGCGCGCGTTGGCCGGTGAGGTATCCCAGTTCGGTATTGAGCCAGTCGCGTGACGGACCGCCTTCCTTTGTCGTAGTGACCTCAACGGTCTGCCCATTCTGAAGAACTGTGTTGAGCGGCGCCATGGCGCCATCCACCCGGGCGCCGCGGCATCGGTGTCCCACGCTCGTGTGCACGGCGTAGGCGAAATCGACTGGCGTAGCGCCCTTTGACAATTCAACGATGGAGGCATCCGGCGTGAGGACGTAAATGCGATCGTCGAAAAGATGTTCATGCTGCGGTGCGCCTGAAAGATCGCGCTCCCACGCCAGAAGCTGGCGCAGCACAGCGATCTTGGCATCGTAGTCACTGCTGGCGGATACGCCGGCGTATCCTTTGGTGCCAGCCTCCTTGTAGGCCCAGTGCGCCGCGACACCACTTTCGGCGTGCTCGTGCATGGCCTGGGTGCGAATCTGAATCTCCAGCACCTTACAGGCCGAATCGCGCACGATGGTGTGCAGCGACTGGTAGCCATTGGGTTTGGGTTTGGCTATGTAATCGTCGAATTCTTCTACCAATGGCGTGAAATGACTGTGCACCCAGCTAAGCGCTTGATAGCAATCTTTGATGCTGGGAACTACCACTCGCAGTGCGCGCAAGTCAAACAGTTGCGCAAACGCCAGTGACTTGCCCCGCATCTTCTTAACGATGCTGTAAATATGTTTGGGACGGCCTTGCACCACGGCACTGATGCTGTGGGCACGCAATTGCGCTTCGACGTACCCACGCTGCTGCTCCATGTACAGCTCTCGCTCGGCACGCTTTTCGTCCAGCTGGCGCGCAACCTCTTTGTAGGTATCTGGTTCCAGGAACCGAAACGCCAAGTCTTCCAGCTCCCATTTGATCTGCCAGATACCCAGCCTGTTGGCCAGAGGCGCAAACACGTTCAGAGCCTCTTGTGCAAGTGCAGGTGACACAGGGCGCTTACTCGCCGCGTAAAAGCGCAAGGTCTGCAAACGCGATGCCAGCCGCAGCATTATTACGCGCAGATCCCGCGAGAACGCCAGCAGCATCTTGCGCACGTTCTCGGTCTGCGCAGCCGCATCCTCTGGCCGGTGCCCCGCGCGGGCCTGCTCTTGCACGCGCATGAGCTGCAAGGTTTCAACTGCAAGCGTGGCGAAGTTATCTCCGAACGCGCTAGAAATAACTTCGCGGGGCCGCGTAAGGTGAGGACAAGCGTGCACCAAATAGGCCGCTGCCTGCATAGCTTCCGAACCGCCAATGGTCTTCAGAATCGCGGCGACCGCGTCCGCATGGGCCAGCGCGTTCTCCCCGGTACCCAGTGATTCCACTGCAATCAGCGGCTGCGCAAACGTGCGCGCGCGCGCCAAGGGGTGCGCTTGCTCAGGCACTACGCCGGCGGTAACAGCCATCAGCAGCGGAACCGCGCCAGGCGTCCCCGCGGCTGCGGATACTCCGGCGTCTGGCGTTCTGCTCATTGACCGTCCGCCTCAGCACCCGCAAGAAGAAACTTCACTATCGCCGCCACCTGATCCGCCGCAATCAGCGTGGGCGCATGGCCTACCCCAGTAAATTCAACGAGCTTCGCGCGCGGCCCGCGCTCGGTCATGGCGTGGGCAGTAGCGCGCGAAAGCAAATCAGAATCTGCGCCGCGCAGCAGTAAAGTCTTCGCGGCGATGGCATCGTAGGCAAGCCACAATGCAGACTCTGCTGCTTGCGCTGTTTCAGGCGTCATAGCCTTAAAGGCTTGCGCAATCGACGGGTCATAGTGCAACCGGTATTGACCCTCATCCGTGGGGCGCAGCATGGGGAGCGAGAGTTTTAACCATTCTTCAGGCGTGTGAGGCCCGAAACTAGATGAAACAGCCCACAGTGCTGCGGCGGCCTGCTCCGGTGAGTCAAACCGCAATGGCGCGCCGAGATAGCGGCCAATGCGATCCAACGCCGACCATTCAATGGTCGGGCCGACGTCGTTAAGCACCAGGCGACTGATGGCAACAGGCGAGGCTTCGGTGGGAGGGCTGGCGATCACCATGCCGATCAAGCCACCCAGGCTCGTGCCTACCCAATCGAGGCGGGTCATGGGCTGCTGAGCCTGCAGGTGAGTCAGCAGCGCAACCATGTCGCCTGCGTATTGCGGCACTTGGTAGGCACTGGCGTCGGCCAGCCAGTCGCTCTCGCCCCGCCCTGCTACATCGGGACAAATGACCCGAGCGTGTTTTGACAGCGCGCGGGCAAGCGTGTCGAAATCCCGGCCTTGCCGCGTGAGTCCGTGCACACACACCACCACGTGCGGATGCTGTGGATTGCCGGTCTCGTTCCATTCCCAATAGGCCATCCGATGGCTATGGTTAGGCGAAGACGAAACGGCCGGAACCGGCT
The DNA here is from genome assembly GCA_038235025.1 of Burkholderiales bacterium. Taxonomy (GTDB): domain Bacteria; phylum Pseudomonadota; class Gammaproteobacteria; order Burkholderiales; family Burkholderiaceae_C; genus Simplicispira. The sequence continues at coordinate 443 of JBBSUJ010000082.1, read as the reverse complement.
CTGTAAGTGACAAATGCCCATGCAATGACCAAAGCGCGGAAGCGCCGGGACATGTCACGTAGTGGAGCAAAGGGTCAGTCATAAGTCATGCGTACGAGAAAAGTTGAGGTTTCAAAACAAATAATCGCTTTTTTGCATCGTAGATCATCGCCACAAATTCTTTGCGTGAAGCAAAAACTGCGCCGAATGGAGTTGCGCGGGAGAAATCTCGCTGGCGAGTGAGGCGGCCTTGAAACCCTGATGCATCCGGTCACTGGTCAATTTCGAGACTCGCGCATGTGGAGCATTTGCAGGGTCAGCAAGGGAAACTCTGCAAAACCCCTGCACCAGTGCCAACCATCTCCCAGTGTGAAGCGTTAAAACTCACATGAAGCAACTAAGCCTCGCCAGTGCATCCTCCAGTGGTTTTGAACTCGTCGCCAAACGCACAAGAAAGCGCGAGT
>JBBSUJ010000081.1:0-14505 GCA_038235025.1 Burkholderiales bacterium | reverse complement strand
ACCCGGTACGACTATCTGCACACCGACCATCTGGGTACGCCTGTTCTGGCAACGACTAAAGATGGGGCTACCAGCTGGAGAGGGGTCTCAGAGGCGTTTGGAGCGACTGCCACTACTGTCAATGCGATTGAGATGAACCTGCGGTTCCCGGGGCAGTACTGGGATGAGGAGACGCAGAGCCATTACAACTACTTCAGGGATTACAGGCCGGAACTGGGGCGGTACACGCAGAGCGACCCGATTGGGCTGACCGGCGGCTGGAATCGGTTCAGCTATGTGGGGGGGGATCCGGTTAGGTATACGGATCCGACGGGGGAGATTGGTGTCCCTGGTGCGATCTATGGCGGCATTGCTGGTGGGATCGGTGGGTATATCTCCTCCGGTGGGAGTTGGCAAGGGACTCTCTACGGTGCCGGTGCTGGTGCGGCCATTGGAGCAATCAATCCATGGGCTTCTCACTGGGCCGGAGGTGCAGCTGGGGCTGCTGCTGCAAGCCTAGCGGGACAAGGCGCAGCGCTCATAGTGGGAGGTAAGGACTGGAGGGATCGTTGTAATTACGATTTCACTGCTGCGGCAGGAGCCGCATTAGGAGGAGCTTTGGGCGGACCACTTAATCGTGCGATCGGGCGCTACGGCCCACAGATTCGACTTTCCGAAATTGGTCGGGTTGTTGGGAGTCAATCGATAAGTCGCGCACCAGCATTGACACTGGGATCGGGAGCCGAGGGTGTTGTAGTCGGTGCTGGAGAGCTGGCTGGAGCTGGTCGGGGAGCTGGTCAGTGCGGTTGTCCTTAACAAAGTATTTCTATGAATTGGATTCAGTTGTCGTTCTACTTTGTGGTTTGGACTGTTGTACTAATGGCAGCGTTGGAAGGTTTCGCTTGGCTGCTGTGCCGTGTTGCGCGACTTCCTCGCCCATTTCCTTTGGTGCTTGGACTTCTGCTGTATGGCGTTGTAGCGTGCACATTTTTTCTGGGTATTTTTGGACTGGAAATTCTTCAAGGTCCGCTAAAGAGCCACAACGAGACAGATCGGGAGTTTTTTCTTCTGGGTTATTTGGCGTGTTGGCTTATTGGGATTCTGTTCTTCAGGCACCGGCATCTTGATGCCTTGAGAGCCCTTGGGTACTTCCAACCTAGAGCACACCGTTAAATCGCCAGACTCGAAATGTGTTTGATGCCGGAGGGGGTGTCATGCGCAGATGGTCTCTCTTCTAATCTAAAACAAAAAAGCCACCCACAACCCCGTCACAGCCGCTAAAGCTGGGGGTTTGCGGTGGCTTCTTCGTTTAGCCGCTGTGCGGTTCAGGTCAGCGCGCCATCTCGATCAGCTCGATATCCTTCTTCAGCAAATCATTGATGAGGGCTGACAGGTCAACCCCCTTGGCACTGGCCAGCGCAGCCAGCGTGGCCTGCACCTTCTGGTCCAGGTACACCGGTAAATTCAACTGCGCGCCGGGGCGGTAAAACTGGCCACGCTTGGCCCCTGAGAAATCAATCTCGGCGGGCATATCGTCATCATCGTCAATGGGTGTGGTTTGTGCGTTCATGGTGTTCACCTTAACGGTTGGATTTAACGGGGTTCGTTCTCATACTGCTGGCGCTCGCGCTTGGCGGCCTCGCGTGCGGAGATAATGCGCACGCGCACATGGATAGGCCCGGTGTGCTGATAGGTGTGCGACACCGCCAGCAACTTGCCATCGCTGGAACTGCCCAGCGTAAACCAACGCTCCTCTGTCTCGCTGTGCGCGGCGTCGAAGGTGGTCAACGCCAGGGCATCGAGCAACACCGTGGCCGCCTGCACGAACGTAACCCCATGCTTGGCGACATTGGACTGCGCCTTGACCGGGTCCCATGTGGTATCGAGTGGTTCTGTCGCATTCGCCACAGAACCTAAGGTCGTATGCTACCCGGCTGTCAACTGATCGCGTAGACCTGCCATGCTCAATACCAAAGGAATGCGTTTCCCAATCGATCTGATCTTGGTGTGCATCCGCTGGTATGCGGCCTATCCGTTGAGCTACCGCCATTTAGAAGAAATGATGGAGGAACGGGGCGTTGAAGTTGATCATTCAACCATCAACCGGTGGGCGATTCGTTTCCTGCCGCTGCTGGAAAAAGTGTTCCGTAAACACAAGCGCCTAGTGGGTGTGAGTTGGAGCGTGGATGAGACCTACATATTGGTCAAAGGTGTTTGGAAATACCTTTACCGCGCAGTCGACAAGGCCGGTAAAACAATCGATTTCCTGTTGACTGCCAAGCGAGACAAGAAGGCAGCGATGCGCTTTTTCGAAAAGGCAATGCAGGCCAACGGCATTCCTGCAAAAGTCACAATGGACAAGAGCGGCGCCAACAAATCGGCTATCGATCAGATCATTGAAGACAAGGATATTGCAGTTGAGGTTCGCCAGATCAAGTACCTCAACAACATCGTCGAGCAAGACCACCGAGCTGTCAAACGAAACACCCGGTCCATGCTCGGCTTCAAGTCCTTTCGGGCCGCCGCGAGTGTGTTGGCAGGGATCGAGTTGATGCACATGATTCTCAAGGGGCAGATGGCAATGCCAGGCTGCGAAGACCTGTCATTTGCCGACCAGTTTTACGCATTGGCAGGACAAATCCGTCCTGCATAAGAGCGGTGGCACTTCCGCCGGTCTAAACTCGTGCTCATCCAATTAACGCGACAGAACCGTGTTTTCAGTCGCTCCGACTGAACTGCGGGTGGACGAGCCCGAGGGGGTTACAGCCCAAATCCGAGTGGTAGTGGCGAGGTCCAGAACGACAAGCAGCCGTTATCGGGGATCATCCCGATCCTCAATGAGCGTTTTGGCACCAGCTTTACCAAAAAGGATCGTCTGTTTTTTGATCAAATCAAGGCGCGCGCAGTGCACCGCAGCCAGGTGATCCAGACCGCTGTGGCCAACCCGCTGGACAAGTTCCAATTGGGCATGCGCAAACTGATCGAAAGCCCCATGGTTCAGCGCATGCGGGAAAAAGACAAAATCGCCACCCATTGAGGGGAAAACGGAGACTTTCAGCGCGTAGCGATCTCCATCCTCGCCAACGACATTTTGGAAACCATTCGCCGGTCCCTTGACCCTACTCAGCCTTTTTAATGCATGCAAATACCTTACGAACTCGCCCTTGGCTGGCGCTACACGCGCGCTGGCCGCGCCACACGCCGCAACGGCTTTATTTCCTTTATCTCGGGCGTGTCCATGCTGGGCATTGCGCTGGGCGTGGCTGCGCTGATCATCGTACTCTCGGTGATGAACGGTTTTCAAAAAGAGGTGCGCGACCGCATGCTTAGCGTGGTCTCACACATTGAGGTGTTTGCGCCAAGCGGCGCGGCCATGGCCGACCCGCAGCTCACCATGCAGGAGGCGCGGCGAAACCTGCAGGTGATCGGCGCTGCGCCGTTTGTCTCGGCCCAAGCGCTGCTAGCGCGTGGTGAAGACATGAAAGGTACCTTGGTGCGCGGCATTGACCCGGCACACGAGGCAGAGGTGACCGACCTGGCCAGCGCCAACGCATCCGCCATTGCCACGTTAAGTCCGGGTGCGTTCAACGTGGTGCTGGGCAGCGAGCTGGCGCGTACGCTGGGTGTGGGTGCGGGCGATACCGTCACGCTGATTGCGCCTTCCGGTCAAGTGACGCCAGCGGGCGTTGTGCCGCGCCTTAAGCAAATGACCGTGACGGGTACTTTCAACTCGGGCCACTACGAATACGACTCGGCGCTGGTGCTGCTGCATGTGCAGGACGCCCAGCGCATCTTCCGGCTCGAAGGCCCCACGGGCGTGCGCCTGCGGCTAACCGACCTGCACGAGGCCCCGGCGGTAGCGCGGGAACTTGCCAACACGCTGAGCGGTAACTTGCTGATTCGCGACTGGACGCAGCAAAACCGCACTTGGTTCTCGGCCGTGCAGCTGGAGAAACGCATGATGTTCATCATCCTCACGCTCATCGTGGCGGTGGCGGCGTTCAACCTGGTGTCCACTTTGGTGATGACCGTGCAGGACAAGCGCGCCGACATCGCCATCCTGCGCACGCTGGGCGCAAGCCCCAAAAGCATCATGGGAATTTTCGTGGTGCAGGGCGCCATGGTGGGGGTGATTGGCACGCTCGCCGGGTTGGGGCTGGGCCTGCTCATTGCCTTCAACATCGATGTGATCGTGCCCGCCATTGAACAGTTGCTGCAGGCGAGTTTCTTGCCCAAAGACATCTACCTCATTAGCCAAATGCCGAGTGACCCGCAGCGAAGCGACATCATGCCCATCGTCGTGATCTCGCTCCTGCTGGCCTTTGTCGCCACGCTGTACCCCAGCTGGCGCGCCAGCCGTGTCAACCCAGCAGAGGCACTTCGCTATGAATAATGTGGCCCCCACGCTCGGCACTAACGTGTCCTCGCTGCCCCCCGAGGGGGCGCTCACCGCCTTGGGGCGGCCCGGCGGCGGCTCGGTCGCTAACTCTGGAGTCGCGGTGAAGCAAGAGAAAAAGGTGGTTCTTCGCGTACGTGGCCTGACCAAGCGTTTTACCGAAGGGCGCCTGGATGTCACCGTGTTGCAAGGCGTCGACCTGGACGTGTACGCCGGCGAAACGCTGGCCATCGTCGGTGCGTCGGGTTCGGGCAAAAGCACGCTGCTGCACCTGATGGGCGCGCTGGATGCGCCCAGCGCGGGCACCGTGCAGCTCGATGGCCAGGATTTGTCTCAGTTGTCGGCCAAAGAGCAAGGCCTAATTCGCAACCAGCGGCTGGGCTTTGTCTACCAGTTTCACCACCTGCTGCCCGAGTTCAGCGCGCTCGATAACGTCGCCATGCCGCTGCGCATTCGCCGCTTGCCGTATGCCGAATGCACGCGCCAGGCCGAAGCCATGTTGGGCATGGTGGGCTTGGCTGGGCGGATGCAGCACCGGCCGGCAGAACTCTCGGGCGGCGAGCGCCAGCGCGTGGCGATTGCACGCGCCTTGGTGACAAAACCCGCTTGCGTGCTGGCCGACGAGCCCACCGGCAACCTGGACCGAAGCACGGCGGACGGCGTGTTTCAGCACATGCTGCAACTGGCGCGCGAACAAGGCACCGCCTTTGTGCTGGTCACCCACGACGAGGCGCTGGCCGCGCGTTGCGACCGTCAGCTGCACCTCGCCGCAGGTAGGCTGGAGCTAAGCGCAAAGCCTGCGGCGGTGTGACGGAGCCGGCCCGCGACCCTGAATCGTCCGCAGCGCCTTTGCCTGTGGGCCTGCAGGGGGTGGCTGCCGGCATCATCGACACCCACTGCCACCTGGACGCCCGCGAATTTGCGGCGGATGTGGATGCGGTGCGCGAACGTGCCCGCTTACGAGGCGTGCAGCAGATCGTCATTCCCGCCGTCAATATTCACAACTTCGACGCCGTGCGCACACTGGCCCACCGCTTTGGCGACCATTACGCACTGGGTATTCACCCGCTGTGCTCGCCGGGTGCAGGCGAGCCCGATCTAGCTGCGCTAGAGCGGGCTTTGCAAGAGCATCAGTACGACCCGGCGCTGGTCGCCGTGGGCGAAATCGGTCTGGACTACTTCGTGCCCATGCTTGATGCCGATCACCAGGAAGCCCTACTGCGCGCACAACTGCGGCTGGCGCGCCGATTTGATTTGCCGGTGCTGCTGCATGTGCGCCGCTCGGTGGACAGGGTGCTCAAGGCGCTGCGTGAAATTCCGGTATGCGGCGGCATTGCGCATGCCTTCAACGGCAGCCTGCAGCAGGCAGCGCAGTTCACGGCCATTGGTTTTAAGCTGGGGCTTGGCGGCACGCTGACCTTTGACCGCGCGAACCAGATTCGCCGCGTCGCCCAAGCCGCGGATGCTAGAGCCATCGTGCTGGAGACCGATGCGCCCGACATTCCGCCGCACTGGCTTTACCGCACCGCCGAGCAGCGGGTAGACGGACAGCCGCAAGCGTGCAACGAGCCGGGCGAGCTGCCGCGCATTGCAGCGGTGCTGGCCGAACTGCGCGGCGAAACGCTGGCGGCGCTGGCGGAGCACACCTGCCGCAACGCACGCCAGGTCTTACCGCGCATGAAATATGTGTGAAAAGTGCCTCTAGCGCTTATGGTTAAAGGGCGGGTAGCTATGGATTCAGGATTTATTAAGGCTGAGTCTGTGCGCCTCCTGTCTGCCAAGTCCACCACCCACACGGGATTGGCCCCCATCGTTAGCACGCACACCCGCGTGCTGGTGCTTGGCAGCTTCCCGGGCGTCGCCTCGCTCGCGGCTCAGCAGTACTACGCGCACCCGCGCAACCAGTTCTGGCCCTTGCTCGCCGCGCTGTGGCCGCAGCACCTGCAGCCCGGTGCGCAGGATTACGCCGGGCGATGCGACTGGCTGCTGGCGCGCGGCTTGGGGCTGTGGGATGTGTACGCCGCCTGCGAGCGCAAGGGCAGTTTGGACAGTGCGATTCGCTGTGGGCTGATCAACGACTTTGCGGCGTTGGTAGTGCGCTGCCCGCACCTAATAGGCTTCGCGCACAACGGCGGCGAAAGCGCGCGCCACGCCGCGGCAGCGCAGGCCGCGTGGGCCGGTACCGGTACCAGTACCAACGCCAACGCCAACGCCAACGCCAACGCCAACGCCAGTGAGATACCTGCGCCAACGAGCTACCGCTTGCCCTCCACGAGCCCGGCTCACGCAGCCATGACGTTCGAGGTCAAATGCCATGCTTGGCGCGCTGTTATGTCTGCGCACGGACTTCTCTGAAGCTTTACCCATCACCACCCTTTCCCACCGATTCACGCTATGGCCACGCCCCGCACCCGTTCCTCAGCCACGCGCCGCGAGCTGCCGGAAGTCAGCATTTCCGACGATGGTGATGTGCGCCATTTGCATTTGGGAACGCCCTGGATTCAGGGCTCCATGCGCGTCAAAGCGCCGTTTGAGCTGGAGCACGAATACATACAGCGGATGATGGCCTGGCTGGTATTTATCGAACCCGCCAGCCTGAAAAACCGCCACGCCATGCAGCTCGGCCTAGGCGCGGGCGCCATTACCAAGTTTTGCCATAAAAAGCTGCGCATTTGCTCCACGGCCATTGAGCTCAATCCCCAAGTGCTGGCGGTGTGCCGCGCCTGGTTCAAGTTGCCGCCCGATGGCCCCAAGCTGCGCGTGGTGCTGGCCGATGCGGCGGAGGAAATCAAGAACCCGATGTGGCTGGGCACTGTGGACGCGCTTGCGGTGGATTTGTACGACCACGAAGCGGCTGCGCCCGTGCTCGACAGTGCAGCTTTCTATGCCGACTGCCGCGCCTTGCTGACCGACGATGGCTGCATGACAGTTAACCTTTTTGGCCGCTCATCGAGCTTTCAAAAAAGCGTCGACAAGATGGCCGAGGCTTTTGGAGTGGATGCGCTTTGGGCTTTCAAGGCCACGCGCGAGGGCAACACCGTAGTGCTGGCCCAGCGCACGCCCACGCGGTTCAAGCGCGGAGAATTGGGCGAGCGATGCGCGGCTGTGCAAGAGCGCATTGGCCTGCCCACTGCGCGCTGGGTGCGCGGCCTGCGGCCCATTGAAGCTTGAAGCCGCTGGTGTGCTGCCGCAAAATGAAGCCATGACGCAAAGCACCGAAGCCGCCCCTCGCAAACACGCCAAACCGCACGAAGGCCCGCTGCATTGGCGGCTCATCGTCGACTGGCTGCGGGCCGATAAAGTCATCGGCCAGGAAGAAGCCGAGCGCACCATTGCCCGCTGCTCGCAGGCCGAAAGTGCCCAGCACCCGCTGGTGCGCTTGGCCAGTGTGGCTATGAGCCGCGCCAGCGACGGCAAGCCGCTGGATATTGAAACGCTTACACAATATCTGGCGCAGCGGGTCGGCCTGGAATATCTGCGCATTGACCCGCTCAAAGTCGATGTGGGCAAGGTGGCCGACACCATGAGCGCCAGCTACGCCGAGCGGCACAAGGTGCTGCCGGTCCAGGTGACTCCCAAAGAAGTGGTGGTTGCCACGGCTGAGCCTTTCATCACCGATTGGTTGGGCGAGGTTGAGCGCCAAGCCCGCCGCCCAGTGCGCCGTGTGATGGCCAACCCCACGGACATTCACCGCTACACCGCAGAATTTTTTGCGCTGGCCAAATCGGTGCGCAGCGCGCAGAAAACGGGTGGCAATGCGGCCACCAGCAACTTCGAGCAATTGGTGGAGCTGGGCAACACCAACAAACAGCTCGACGCCAACGACCAGGGCGTGGTCAAGGTGGTCGACTGGCTGTGGCAATACGCGTTTGACCAGCGCGCCAGCGACATCCACCTGGAGCCCCGGCGTGAGCAGGGCGTGATTCGCTTTCGCATTGATGGTGTGCTGCATCCGGTGTACCAAATGCCGCTGAGCGTGATGGGTGCAATGGTGTCGCGCGTCAAGCTGCTGGGCCGCATGGATGTGGTCGAAAAGCGCCGCCCGCAAGACGGCCGCATCAAAACCCGCAACCAGCGCGGCGAAGAGGTGGAAATGCGCCTGGCCACGCTGCCCACGGCCTTTGGCGAGAAGATGGTGATGCGGATTTTTGATCCCGATACTGCCGTCAAAGACTTGGATGCGCTGGGCTTTACGCCGCACGACGCCAAGCGCTGGGAAGAACTTATCAAGCGCCCGCACGGCGTGATTCTGGTGACTGGCCCCACGGGATCGGGCAAAACCACCACGCTGTATTCCACGCTCAAGCGCGTGGCGACGGAAGAGGTGAACGTCAGCACGGTGGAAGACCCGATCGAGATGATCGAGCCCAGCTTCAATCAAACGCAGGTGCAGCCGCAACTCGACTTCAGTTTTTCCGAAGGCGTGCGCGCATTAATGCGCCAGGACCCGGACATCATCATGGTGGGCGAAATCCGCGACCTGCCCACCGCCGATATGGCGATTCAGGCGGCGCTCACCGGCCACCTGGTGTTCTCTACCCTGCACACCAACGATGCACCCAGCGCCATGACGCGGCTGATGGAGCTGGGCGTGCCCAACTACCTGATCAACGCTACGTTGCTCGGTGTGCTGGCGCAGCGCCTGGTGCGTACGCTGTGCAAGCTGTGCAAACAGCCGGACGAAGCGGCATCGCAGGAAGCGCTGGCCGAAGCCGTCAAGCCGTGGAAACTTTCTGGCGACTACCGACCCTACAAACCCGTGGGCTGTGTGGACTGCCGCATGACGGGGTTTCGAGGCCGTATGGGTTTGTATGAATTGCTTAGCGTGTCCGACAAGCTCAAGGATGGCATCTCTAAAGAGCCATCGCTAACGGCACTGCGCCGCCAGGCGGTGCACGATGGCATGCGACCCCTGCGCCTTGCTGGCGCGTTGCGGGTCGCGGAAGGCCTCACCACATTGGAAGAAGTACTCTCCGCCACGCCGCCATTGGAGTTGAAGTGATAAGACTGAGTGGATGACCAGCCGCGGTAGCGCGCAGAGCAGACTATTGTCAAAAGCAATGCACTGCGCTTGGAACAAGAATGCGCCAACATTGCGCAAAACGTGCCGCAGGACGACGAGCCCGCCGTGCGATGCGCCAGCAGATTGAAGGCATGGGCCGGCGCTGGCGGCGTTCCTGGCATCCGGACACGCCGTTTACATCAGCGGCACCATCGCCGTGATCGAAGGAGTATTGCTGTGGAACCACGCCAACCAATGAGCACTGACAGTAACCAAAAGACGCAGCAGCTCCACGCTGAGCGCGCACCCAGGCCGGATACTATATCGCCCGCCGACCGCTACCAAGAGCTGTTCGTCGCGGTGCAAAGCGGTCCGGTGTTTGCCGATAGCAAAACCTTTGTGGACTGCGCGCCCGTGGGGGAGCCCGCAGCGATCCTGCAGGCCTACCGCGACCAATTTCGGCGGCCGGACTTCGAGCTTGCGGCTTTTGTAGACCGTCATTTTGACGTTACGCACCCGCCTAAGTCAGAGTACCAAAGCGAGCCGGGGCAGGGCCTGTGCGCGCACATTGATTCGCTGTGGCCGGTGCTTACGCGTGACCCGCGCCAGCACGCCGCCAATGCGTCCATGCTGCATTTGCCCGAGCCTTATGTGGTGCCGGGCGGGCGCTTTGGCGAGATGTATTACTGGGATTCCTACTTCACCATGGTGGGCCTTGCGGCTAGTGAACGCACCGATTTGCTCTGCGCCATGCTGACCAACTTTTCCTACCTCATCGACACTTACGGCCATGTGCCCAACGGCACGCGCAGCTACTACCTGAGCCGCTCGCAGCCACCGGTCTTTGCGTTGATGCTGGAGCTCGCTGAGCAGCACGGCGTCGGGCGCGCCGCCAACCACCGTGCTCAGCTGCAGCAGGAGCACGCCTACTGGATGGCCGGCAGCAGCGAGCTGTCTAATCTGGCTGAAATTGCTGACGGTCAAGCCACGCGCCGTGTAGTGCGCCTGCCAAATGGCCTGCAGCTGAACCGGTACTGGGACGACCGGGACACTCCCCGCGAGGAGTCGTGGATTGAAGACGTCTCGACCGCTCAATCCTGCACCCGTGATGCGTAGGATCTGTACCGCAACCTGCGCGCCGCCGCTGAGTCAGGCTGGGATTTCAGTAGCCGTTGGTTGCAGGAGGAGCCCGCCAATGCGGCCGTTCCTCCCACTGAAAAACCCGATGGTTCGGGCGCGGGCATTGGCAAGGGCATCGGTGCGCAAGAGAAAGACGAACAGACTTTGAAGCAGCGCGAGCACCACCGCCTCGCCGCGTCTGCACCATCGCTCAACGCCATTTGCACCACCGACATCTTGCCAGTGGACCTGAATGCTTTTCTTTACAAGCTGGAGACCACGCTGGAGCGTGTCTGTCGTGAAGAAGGCGACATCGCTGCAGCTGACGACTACGCCGCGCAAGCCGAGGCGCGCATGCAGGCGCTGAACGCGCTTTGTTGGGATGCAAAGCAAGGCGCGTACCTCGACTACAACTGGCAAAAGGGCGCTCAGCGCCTTTGCTTGACGGCCGCTTGCCTTACGCCGCTGTTCGTAGGTATGTCTACCCAGCAACAAGCAGACGCATTGGCACCCACCGTGCGTCAGCGGCTGCTGGCGCCAGGGGGACTTTCCACCACGCAGTGCGGCAGTGACCAGCAATGGGACCGTCCCAATGGCTGGGCTCCGCTGCAATGGATTGGCATTCGCGGTTTGGAGGCTTACGGGCACGGCGACCTGGCGCAAGAGATCGCCCACCGTTGGCTGCACACCGTGGCTGAGCTGTATACCGCCGAGGGCAAGCTGGTGGAGAAGTACGCGCTGCGCGAAACGCACGGCAGCAGTGCGCACGGTGGTGGTGGCGGCGAATATCCCCTGCAAGACGGTTTCGGCTGGACGAACGGCGTTACCAGGGCCTTGTTGGCCGAGCATCCTGCGCATGCCGCCCATGCTGCCCGCAGCAGCAGGTTTTCTGAGCGGGCTGCTACAGACTCACGGGCCTTCATGACAGCTGCAATCTGCTAGTACGTAGCTTGGATGTCATGCAGGGGCCTGCTGTCTCGCGCCGTGCTGATGGGCCGCCCACCCACTTGTCTTGATAGGTCACAAGTGCTGTGGCACTCGCGCCATGTACGACGGCTTTGCCGCGTGCGCTGACGCCGGCCAAGGCGGATGGCTGTGCAGGAAACTCGCGCACGCCACAGGCGGCAGTTGGCGACCTGTGCGCGGCAAGGCAGCGCACAATTGCGGCCCCGCGCACCCGTCAAGTCTCTGTCTGTTCCATGAACCTGCCCAATTCCATACCGCCCGTCGCGCAGCTGCCCGATCATCCACAGCGCGCCGCCCTGCACAACGAAGTTCACGCCCGCCCGCCCGAGGCGGCCCGCGCGCCGGTGGCTTTCTTGCACATCGTGATGCTGGCGGATGCCGCTGGACGAGAGGCCAGTCGCGCGCACTTAATCCGCCTGCTGCGCGACCACCACGCGCCGCTGCCGGATGCCGAAACCACGCATTTGCGTATCGACTTGGGGTCGTTTCGCTTGCGCTGGGAGCTCCACACCGAATTTGTCGCCTGGAGCTTTAGCGCGCCGCTGCGTGCGGAGGGCTTTGGCGAGCGGGAGCCGCTTGGCGCTGCCAACGCCATTCCGCGCGACTGGCTTGCAACTTTGCCGGGCCAGTGCCTGTGCAGCCTGAACCTGTGGGCGCTGGAGAAGGGCGATATCGAAAGCGCGCAGCTGGTGCGCCATGTGCTCCACGAAGAAACCTTGGTGGCCTCTACCGTGGCGGCTGGCTTGGGCGAGGTGTACACCGACTTTGCCCTGCACGCCGACGGTTGCTCCCGCGTGGTGCTGCTGGTGGGCGCGATGGGGCCACGGCGGCTGGGGCGGCTGGTTCAGCGCCTGCTGGAGATTGAAACTTACCGCATGGCTGCTTTGCTAGGGCTGCCCGCTGCCCGCGAGGCCGCCGCCGTGCTGGGCAGCGCCGAGCGCGAACTGGCATCGCTGGCCGACGCGATTCACACGGCAGACCGCAACGCCGAAGCCGAGCTGCTCGACCGCCTCACGCGCCTAGCGGGCAAGGTGGAAAGCCAGTTCGCCGCTACCCATTCGCGCTTTTCGGCCAGCAGCGCCTACTTTGAACTGGTGGACCGGCGCATCGCTGATATTGAGGAGACGCGGCTTCGCGGTATGCAAACCATTGCCGAATTCATGGACCGGCGCCTCAGCCCGGCGCGAAGCACCTGCGGTTCGGCCTCGCGTCGCCACGAGGCTCTGTCGCAACGGGTCTCGCGCATCAGCAACCTGCTTCGCACCCGTGTCGAGATCGAGCAACAGGTCAGCAGCCAGGCTTTGCTGGCCAGCATGAACCGCCGCCAGGACTTGCAGCTGCGCCTGCAGGCCACGGTGGAGGGGTTGTCGGTCGCCGCCATTACGTACTACATCGCGGGGTTGGTGAGCTATCTCGCCAAGGGCGGGCAGAAGCTGGGCTGGCCGCTAGCGCCGGAGATTACTGCGGCGCTAGCAATTCCGGTTGTTGCGTTGACGGTGTGGTGGTTCATGCGGCGCATGCACCGGCGCATGTTTGACGGCGTGCACTGATGAGCGTGTGCTGTCGCGGTCGGTCAAGCCGATAAAGTTTAAGTAAATTCAGGCGCTAAGGCTATGCGTAAATGGTTAGTAGCTATTAAATAAATAGCTATCAACGGTTTCCGCTAATGAAGTTTGCCCTGCCGTAGCGCATGCTGACCGCGGTCACCGTCCGCGCGGCATTCGGCACTTCGAGCACTGTGTCTGCCGGTTTTAGCGGTGTTTTTCGCACTGCAACGCCTATAGGAGCGGCAATGAGGGCCGTGACCGCACGGGCTCGGGTGGAGCTGCGCAGGGCCGCATTGAGTGCCAGCGATTGCGCCGCGCATTGGGAGGCACGCGACGGTCTCCAAGCTGCAGCCAACCGTTTTGATACCGGCCGCGGGCCGCACACTCTGCAGCATGCGGCCCGCGGTGACCGCCAGCGTTACTGCTCGTTCTCGTTCTCGTTCTCGCTCTCGCTCTCGCTCTCGCTCTCGCTGTCCTCTGCCGAGGCAGCTGCCGGCTGGGCAATCGGCGCACCATTTCCAATGCCTCGGACGCCTACCGTGGCGGTGGCGGTCGAAGACGCTTTGCTGCCGCCGAACAATCCGCCCACCGTGCGCAGCCCGCCGCTGGCGGCGATGCCGTTGTCAGCACTGGCGGTGCCCCCTCGAACGCCGACGTCGAATTGGTGTACCCAGCCGCTGGTGCCTTGCATGGTGCGAATCTGAATCCACGACCCCTTGCGCTCACCAGTCGGCTCAACGGGCGCGTTGAACGACAGGTCTTCGACGACCGCTCCGTTCTTGCCCGGTGCCGCGCGCATCTGGGTATCTCGCTTTACAAACGATTCGCTCTGCTGCGCGCCAGCCGGCCAGGCCAGAACCGCGGCAAGGGCGTAAAGAACGGCGAGCATGAAGGCACGCAGGGGCTGGGTGTTGGAGGTGAACGTAGTCTTAAACGTGGGTGTGGACATGGAAGCTCCCTCTATGATGGTTTCTTGCCGTCGGGGGGCACATTTGGTAAGGAATTGTATGGATTTGGGTATCGCTGGTAAATGGGCATTGGTCTGCGGAGCCAGTAAAGGGTTGGGCTACGGGTGCGCGCAGGCGCTTGTGCGTGAGGGGGTCCACGTGGTGCTAAATGCGCGCGGAGCTCCGGCACTGGAGCAGGCTGCTTCTAAATTGAGAGCAATGAACCAGCCTGTAGAAAGCGCTACAGATCAAAAAACTCCTGAAGTGCAGGTCATTGCGGTCGCTGCAGACATCACCACGCCCGAAGGCCGTGTTGCAGTGCTCAGTGCGTCTGGCGGGCCAGGCCGGGCGTTCGATATCGTGGTGACCAACGCTGGCGGCCCGCCGACTGGCGATTTCCGCGATTGGGATCGGGACACCTGGATAGCCGCGCTGGACGCCAACATGCTCACGCCTATCGCCCTGATTCGAGAGCTCGTCGACGGCATGGCGGAGCGCGGTTTTGGGCGCATCGTGAACATCACGTCCAGCGCAGTCAAGGCCCCGATT
>JBBSUJ010000080.1:0-14569 GCA_038235025.1 Burkholderiales bacterium | reverse complement strand
TTGCGCATCCCTACTGCTCTTGGGAGAGAGGGCTGAACGAGAACCACAGCGGCCTGCTGCGTCAGTACTTTCCCAAGAGCATGAGTCTGGCGAAGGTGACTCAAATGGAGGTCGATGAGGCGGTGTACGCGCTGAACCACCGGCCCCGCAAGTGCCTGGGTTACCGCACCCCGCACGAGGTGTTTTATGAGGTGGAAGTGACGCCTCTTACACTAGACGGTCGCGCACTTCGTACTTGAATCCGCGGTCATATAAGGCTGTAGCGCTTATGCAGAATGCCTGAGCAGCTATCAAATAAGTAATGAATGCGCACGATTACTTCAGCCAACGCCACAAGAATTGATGCCGCGCATGCGGCAAGAAAACCATGACCCACCTGCGTACCCGCGCCGTCCACGCCGGCCAACAGCCCGATGCCGCCAGCGGCGCTATTGCCACACCCATCACCCAGAGCACCGCCTTTGCGTTCGACAACCTGGCGCAAGGCGCGGCAATTTTTGCAGGCGAGGTCGATGGCTACCGCTACGGCCGCTACGGCAACCCCACCGTGGCAGCGCTGGAAGCGAAGATGGCGAACCTGGAAGGCGCGCAGGCCGCTGCAGCCTTTGCCAGCGGCACGGCGGCCACCGCAGCCACCGTTTTATGCCTGCTGCAACCCGGCGACGAGCTGGTGTTTTTGGGCCCGCTGTACGGCGGCACTGAAGGCTTGCTGCGATCACTTGGCGAACGCTGGGGGCTTCGCGTAACAGATGCCACCAACAGCGGCTTGGCCGCGGCTCTCAGCCCGGCCACGCGCATGGTGTGGGTGGAGCCGCTGACCAACCCCACGCTGCGCATGCACGACTTGAGCGCCGTGGCGCAGCTGGCGCGTGCCGCTGGCGTAATCACCGTGGCGGACAACACCTTTTGCACGCCTTGCCTCACCCGGCCACTGGCGCATGGTTTTGATCTGGTGGTGCATTCCATGACCAAGTATTTGGGCGGCCACGGCGATGCCACCGGTGGCTTGGTCGCAGGCGACGCCGCGCATATCGAGCAGGTGCGCAAAACGGGCCTGGGCCATATCGGTGCCAGCCTTGCGGCGCAGGAAGCGTTTTTGTTTTTGCGCGGTATCAAGACGCTGCCGCTGCGCATGTCGGCGCACTGCGACGGCGCTTTGGCCGTAGCGCAGTTTCTGGTGAACCAACCTGCGGTGCGGGCCGTGCATTACCCAGGTCTTGCAGCGCACCCTCAGCATGCGTTGGCCTGCCGGCAAATGGACGGCGGCTTTGGCGGCATGGTCACGCTGGAGCTGGTGCGCAATGAGCGCAGCGCCGCTGCCGCAGTGCTTGACGCGCTGGCACTGTTTACGCAGGCTGTGTCGCTGGGCGATGTCGACAGCCTGGCCTGCCACCCGGCCAGCACCACGCACAGCGTTGTGGGTGCCGAGGCGCGGGCCGCAGCTGGCATTGGTGAGGGCATGATCCGGCTGAGTGTGGGCATTGAACATCCCGATGATGTGATTGCCGATTTGACGCAGGCGCTGCGCGCGGCGCTCTGACGAGTTACCGCCGCGCCTCGACTGCATGGCACGGCACGGCGCAGGAAGGATTGGTTGCAAACGCGCGCACCCGCAGTCCGCCGAAATGTCCCGCCCCATACCTGCAATCCACATTGAGCTACCAAGCGTCTGCAGAGACGCGTTCGGGAATGATGGCCTGCGCACCTTGGCGCACCGCCAGTGGCCGCGCGGC
Source organism: Burkholderiales bacterium (assembly GCA_038235025.1). GTDB lineage: Bacteria > Pseudomonadota > Gammaproteobacteria > Burkholderiales > Burkholderiaceae_C > Simplicispira. The sequence goes on along the minus strand of JBBSUJ010000080.1, from coordinate 12,836 downwards.
GTGCGCAAGCAAGGTGCTGCGATCGACGAGTCGACCAAGGACCTCGCCCCAAGCACCGCGCTGCGCCAGTGGATTGGGCCTTGATCCCGCGCCTTGAGATGTGTGTTCACCGCTATGCGGCAGAGCCGGCACGCTGCGACGACGCCTTGGAAACCTTGCACGCGCTGGCGCGTGAAGGACATTTGAGCTTGGCATCCGGGGCGCGCGACCTGCTCCACACCCTGCCGTGGCGCTGCGCCTCGTCTTATTGCTGCTTCCCGTTAGCGCGAGCGCTGGTTAGGGCTGCGTGGTTAACGCTTTGGCCGGCGGCGCTTGCAACAGCGCATCAACGGTGCGCACGTCGTCCAGCGAAAGTGCGCCGGCCGCCTGGCGCAACTGCAGGGTGCCGAGCAGCACGTTGTAGCGCGCCCGCGCCAAATCGCGCTGCGTTTGAAACAGCTGGCTTTGCGCGTTCAGCACATCAATGTTGATACGCACGCCCACTTCATAGCCCAAGCGGTTGGCCTCCAGCGCGCTCAGGCTTGATGCCTCGGCCGCTTGCAGGGCTTTTACCTGGCCGCGCCCTGATTCGAGCCCGAAATACGCTGCCCGTATGGTTTGCGCCGTGAAGCGCCGGGCGGCCTCCAGATCGGCCCTGGCTTTATCTTCCAACGCCAGGGTTTCGCGCACGCGGTTTTGAACGGCAAAGCCGGCAAACAGCGGCATGTTGAGCGCCACGCCAATGCTAGCGTTGTTGTTGCGCGAGCTAACGTTGGGCACTGTGACGTTGCCGCGCGGGTAGCGGCCAACGCTGTAGCCGGCCTGAAGGTCCACAGTAGGCAAATGGCCGGTTTCGGCCTTTTTGGTTTCCAGGCGCGCTACGTCCAGTGCAATGGCGGCGGCTCGCACTTGCGGCTGCTGTGCCTGGCCGGTTTGCACCCATGTTTCAACGGCACCCGGGGTCGGAGCGGGCAGGGCCGCCGCCTGTGCGAGCGGGGTGGGCTGCGGGTCCGCGCGGCCGGTGATCTGTGCGAGCGCCAGACGTTTGACCAGAAGGTCGTTGTCGGCGGCAATTTCCTGGGCGCGAACCAAGTCAAAGCGGGCCTGCGCTTCGCGGGAGTCCGTAATGGTGGATGTACCCACTTCAAAGTTGCGCTTGGCAAATTCAAGCTGCTCAGCTACGGCTGCCTTTTGCGCCCGCACCGATGCCAGCGTGTCTTGCGCAACCAGCACATCGAAGTAGGCCTGGCTCACGCGCACCAGCAAATCCTGGGTGCTGCCATCGAGCTGGACCCGCGCCACCCCCACGCCGCGCTTGCCTTGTTCAAAAGCGATGCGGTTCGCAGGCCGGTACAGCGGCTGCGTAGCGCTCAGGGCAACGCTTTGGGTCTCCTGGTTGATGCTGACCGGGGGGCGATTGACATCGGTATTGGCGATGGACCAACCCGCTGAGAGCCCCACGCTGGGGAGCAGTCCGGCGCGCGCCTGACCCGCGCGGCCCTCGGCGGCGTCCAGCTGCGCGCGCGCCGCTTGCCAGCCTGGGTCGATTTCACTGGCTGTTTGCACCAACGCCAACAGGCTTTGCGCCTGCGCGGGCCATGCCGTGCACAGCGCGAAAGCCAAGGCAAGGGATAGGGGACTGAGCCGAAGAGAATGCATGAAAGACTTTCAAGAAACCGGCAACGGGGCCAGCGCTTTGCAGGGGCAGCCGACCGAATCAGTACCGGGGAATGCTGGCGTCGTGTTCGGCGGACCACGCTTCAATGCCCCCCGTGACATTGGCCACCCGCTCGAAGCCCTGCTGCACCAAAAACTGCGCGACGCGTTGGCTGCGCACGCCGTGGTGGCAAAGGCAGGCGATTGGGCGATCTGGGCTGAGCTGGGCCAATTGCTCGCGCACTTGGCCCATAGAGATCGTGAGCAATTCAAACCCTGCCGGCTGCACCGAAGCCTGCGCCCATTCCCAAGGCTCACGTACGTCGAGCAGCACGGGGATGGCTGCGCCTTGCGGATCTTCAGACTGAGCAGCAAACCATTCGGTCAGTGCGCTGGGTAGTACCTGGTCAATCATGCAGTTCTCCGGCCCTTAGAACTGAAAGCGCTCAGTGTCAGGAAAGTGGTGCAGGCGCGCCGCTACGGTGTCCCAAGGCTGCTTGGTCTCAAAGCGGTCGCCCTGGCGGCGCACCATGGTGGCGCGCATCATGGGCTCGTCGCCAACGATGGCCACCAGTCGGCCGCCGTCCTTCAGCAAGTCCAGCAGGTGCTGCGGCACGTTGGCGACCGAACCGCTGAGCACGATGGCATCGAAAGGGCCGCCAGCAATTGCCGCCGCCGCGCCGTCGGCCACACGCACTTCCACGTTTTTAATGCCGGCTTTGAGAAAATTGTCCCGCGCAAGCGAAGCCAAATCCGGGTTGGTCTCCAGCGTTACGACATGCCTGGCCACTTGCGCCAAAAGGGCCGCCATAAAGCCTGAACCTGTCCCAATTTCCAGCACCGACTCGCCCGGCGTGAGCAGCATGTCTTGAAACAGGCGGGCTTCCACCTTTGGCGACAGCATGACTTCGCCCCGCAGCGCTGCCTCGTCCGCATTGCTGGAGAGCGGAATTTCAATGTCCATGAATGCGAGGCTTTGGTAGGCCAGCGGCGCGAAATCTTCGCGGCGCACGCGACTGAGGACATCGAGCGTTTGGCCGTCGTACACGTTCCAGGTGCGAATCTGCTGCTCAATCATGTTGTAACGCGCTTGTTCGACGGCGTTGGGGGGCGCCCCGGTGTAGTTCAGCGGCATGTTCATGAGATCTCCAGAAAAAAGCGATTGACAGATGGCGATGCAGGGCTGCAGGACAAGCCCGCTATTTTAGGTGGCGACCCGGCGGGACTTGCCTTGCAAGTGCCTCAGGGCCCACTGGGCCAGATCGTCCATGTAGCAGTACACCACCGGCACTACCACCAGGGTCAACAGGGACGACGTAATCACCCCGCCGATAACCGCCTGTCCCATAGGTGCGCGCTGCTCAGCGCCTTCCGACAAGGCAAAAGCCAAAGGCACCATGCCAAACACCATGGCCAGGGTGGTCATCAAAATAGGGCGCAATCGCACGCGCGCCGCCAGCAGCAATGCCTCAGCGCGGGGAAGACCAGGGACAAGGTTGCCGTTTTCGTCGATAGAGTCCTGGCGCGAGCGGATGGCAAAGTCCACCAGCAAAATAGCGTTTTTGGTAACCAGCCCCATCAGCATGACAACACCAATGATGGAAAACATCGACAGTGCCGAGCCAAACATCAACAGCGCCAGCACCACGCCGATCAAGGTGAGCGGCAGGGCAGTCATCAGCGCCAGTGGCTGCAAAAAGCTTTTGAACTGGCTGGCCAGAATCATGTAGATGAACACCACCGCCAGCACCAGCGCCGAGAGGGCGTAGCCAAAGGCTTCTTCCATGTTCTTGGTAGAACCACCGAATTGGTAGCGATATCCGGGTGGGAACTGCACTTGGTCCAACGCTTTGCGGATGTCTGCGGATACGTCGCCCGTAGTGCGGCCTTGCACGTTGGCGCTAATCGCCACTTCACGCGTCAGGTCACGCCGGTTGATCTGGTTGGGCCCGGTGGATTCCCGCACCTTGGCGACTTGTCCCAGGCGCACGATGCGCGTGCTGCCATCGGCGGCCGCCAAGGCAAACGGCAGTCGCTCAAGTTGCGCCGGAGTGCTTCGTGCTTCGGGGGCCAGCCGCACGTTCACGTCGTAGGTTTCGTCGTTCGGTGCGCGCCAGTTGCCCACCGTTTGACCGGCGATCAGCGTGCGCAGGCTGCCGGCGAGCGTGCCGACCGACAGGCCCAGGTCAGAGGCCACATCGCGTTGCAGGTCAATGGCGATAACGGGCTTTTCGGCCTTGAGGCTTGAATCCAAGTCCACCAAACCAGGGAGGGCGGCTATGCCTGCGTTGACTTCTTTGGTCAAGCGCTCCAACTCGTCCAGATCTTGCCCTTGCAAAGAGAATTCAATTTGCTTTTGTCCGCCGACCGCATCGAGCAAACCCACGTGCGTCACCGTAATGCCGGCAATGCGGCGCAGGCGCTCCCGCAGCACGGAGGAGAGCTGGTTGACGTCGCGCTGGCGGTCCTTGCGCGGAATCAGGCGGACATAAATGTTGGCGTATATCTTGCCGTTGGCGCTGCCGGTGTTGAGCGTGGCCAGGGTGTAGCGCACCTCGGGCAGCTCGCGCACGGCGGCCTCTACCTGCCGTGCCTTGGCCTCAGTTGCCTCTAACGATGAGCCTACCGGGGTGTAAAAACTGAGAGAGGTTTCCGAAAAATCTGCGGCCGGAACAAACTCGGTTCCTACAAAACGCACCATAAAAATGCTGAGCAAAAAGATCGCCATGGCCAGCCCCAAGGTTTTGAGTTTGTTCACCAAAGCCCATCCCAAGATGCGCTGATAACCCAGCGCCAACCGCTCGGTGCCCATCTCAAACCAGCCGGTGACGCGGCCCAGCGTGCGGCCATACCAACTGGTGTCGGGCGCGCGTTCTTTGCCGGGGGTGTGAATGCTGGGGTCTTCCCAAATGGACGACAGCATGGGGTCCAGCGTGAAACTCACAAACATCGAGATCAGCACAGCCGCCACGATGGTGATGCCGAACTCGTGGAAGAACTTGCCAATGATGCCGCCCATAAACCCGATCGGCAGAAACACCGCCACGATGGACAGCGTGGTCGCGAGCACCGCCAGCCCAATTTCCTGCGTGCCTTCCATGGCCGCCCGGTAGCTGCTTTTGCCCATTTGCACATGGCGCACGATGTTCTCGCGCACCACGATAGCGTCGTCAATCAGCAGGCCCACGCACAGCGATAACGCCATCAGCGTGATCATGTTGATGGTGAAGCCAAACCAGTACATGAACAAAAACGTGCCGATGATGGAGATCGGCAGCGTGAGCCCGGTGATGACCGTTGAGCGCCACGAATTGAGGAACAGAAACACGATGAGCACGGTGAGGGCTGCACCCTCAATCAAGGTTTCGCGCACATTCTCGACCGCCACCCGAATCGGCCGCGCACTGTCTCCAATGGTCTGCAGTTCGATGCCTTCGGGCAGCTCGGCCCCCAGCGCCGCTACTGCAGCGTTCAGGCCGTCGACCACCTCGATGGTGTTTTCATCCTGCGCTTTTTGAACCGACAACAGCAAGGTGCGCTGACCGTTGTAGAGCGCCAGGCTTTCGACTTCGGCAGGGCCGTCGTCTACGCGGCCCAGTTGGTTGACGCGCACTGGCGAGCCGTTTTTGCGCGCCACGATGATGCGGCCGAAGTCTTCGGGTCGCTGCATGCGTGCGTCGATCTGCACCACGCGCTCCTGGTTGAGCGAGCGGATTGCACCCAGGGGCAAGTCCTGGTTTTCGCTGCGCACCGCGTTGACCACCTCATCGGGCGAAATGCCGAATGCCTCCAAGGCGTCAGGCTGCAGATAAATATTGATTTCGCGCCGCGTCGCGCCCACCAGGTTGACCGCGCCCACGCCCCGCACGTTTTCCAGGCGCTTGCGCAAAATCTGGTCTGCCCAGGTCGTGAGCGCCTGAGCCGATGGTGCGTTTTCGGCGCCCGCCTTGGGCAGTACGGCCAGCGACCAGACAGCGCGGCTGGACGGGTCAAAGCGCAGCACACGCGGCTCCTTGACTTCATCGCGCAGCAGTGGGCGCACGGCGGCCACTTTCTCGCGCACATCTTCAGCCGCTTTGCGGCCGTCAATCGACAGGTCGAACTCAATGATCACCACAGCGCCGCCCTCGTTGCTGCGTGAGGTGAGGGTGTTGACGCCGGCAATAGAGTTCACCGCCTCTTCAATTTTTTTTGTGACTTCGCTCTCGACAATTTCGGGCGAAGCGCCGGGATATTCGGCCGTCACCACAACCACCGGAAAATCAATATTCGGAAACTGGTCGACCTTCAGACGCTGATACGAGAACACGCCCAGCACAATGAAGGCGAGCATCACCATCGTTGCGAAGACGGGGTTGTGCAGGCTGACTTTGGTGAACCACATGGTGCGTGAACGCGTAAAGCTTGCCGCTAGCGGGCGGCGGGCACTGCCGCATTGGGCGTGGCCGGTGCGCCGGATTTATTCACTTCACCAGCAGGCAGCTTTAGCGCTGTGCCCGGGGGCAGGGCACCCACGCGCGCGGCCAACACCTGCGCGCCGGCTGCTGCGCCTTGTATGGCTACCCAGGTAGCGCCGTCAATTTGCGTACGGGCACCGAGCTGCACGGTAAGGCGCGCGACGCGCCCGTCTTCCACGATTTGCAAATACGGTTCAGGCTGGTCGGTGCGCACGGCATCCAGCGGAACAGCCAGAGCCTCTTCGGTTCCCGCCACCAAGCTGCCCTGCAAGAAAACGCCCTCGCGCAAGCCTTGCGCGGCATTGTTATCAGCGGCGTTTTCAATTGCCAGGTACACCGGCACCGCGCGTGAGCTGACTTGTGCACTGGGGCTGATGCGCACCACTTGCGCCAACACCGATGCACTGGCGCCTTCTACCGACAAACGGGCTTGTTGCCCAACCCGTACCCGCGTGGCGTCGGCTGCTGGCACCAAAGCCTGCAATTCCAGCTGAGCCAGGTTGACGATCTCCAAAATGCGCGCCTCCACGGCTACCCGCTCGCCGTTTTGCACCAAGCGCTGCGACACCAGCCCGTCAATGGGGCTACGCAGCACCGTGTCGGCCAGCGATTTGCGCACGATATCGGCCGCAGCTACGGCCGCTTGGTAGGACGCCTTGCTGGCATTCAGGCTCGCCTGCGAGGTGTCCAGTGCCGTTTTGGAGATGAAGCCTTGTGCCACCAGTGCGCGGTTGTTGTCGAACTGGCGCTGGCTGATGGTGACCTGCGCGCGCGCTGCTTCTGCCTGCTGCTGTGCCTGGCGCACGCGGGCTTGGGTTTCGATGGCGTCGATGTGAGCCACTTCCTGGCCCGCGCGCACCGCATCGCCTTCGCGAACACTGAGACCCTGCAATTCGCCGGCAACCCGCGCTTTGATGGTGGCCGACTGCACCGCCTGGACCGCCCCCGAAACGGGGATGCCCACCGAAATTTCCCGGCGGGTCAGCGTGAAGACCTCACTGGGTGCAATGTCCAGAATGAGCACTTGGGGCGCAGGTGCGGTGTTGCGTTCCTTGCGCGCTGCAATGCCGCGCAGCGCGCCGGCCACAACAAGGCCCAGCAGCACTGCGGCGACAAGCCACGGAATAAAGCGTTTGGTGCGCATGGTCAATTCAAAAAGATGGCGTCATCCAGCTGCCGCGCGCGGACACAAACCGTACAACAGGCTGTCGAGTTGCTGCTCCAGAAACACCTGCGGATCAAAGTGCTGGGCCAGCGGCATGCAAGCAACCGCGGAATGCTTGGACATCATCAGAAACAACAGAGGTGCAATCACCGAGTGCACGGCGTAGTCCAAATTCACAGCTCGAAACTCCCCCGACTGAACGCCGCGTGCCAGCACGCCGCGAACCAACGCCTGCGCCTGCACCACCACTTCTGCTTGATAGAACTCTGCCAGCGCGGGGAAATTACCAGCCTCGCCGAGCATCAGTTTGGCAATGCCCGAAGCCGGCGTGTTGCCGATGCGATCCCACCAAGCCTGGTAGCAGCAGCGCAGCATTTCGGCCGTACTGCCTTTGAATTGCTGCATTTCCTCGCCCCATTCGGTAAACCGGCCGGCAATATTCTCGCGCACTACCGCCTTGAACAGGTCTTCCTTGCTTTGGAAATAAAGGAACAAGGTGCCCTTGGACACGCCAGCACGCGCGGCCACTTGTTCCACGCGCGTGGCGGCAAAGCCCTTTTCCACAAACAGCGCGAGTGCAGCGTCCAGCAGTTCGCCTGGGCGCGCATCCTTGCGACGCGAGCGGCGGCCGGCAATTTCGACTTCAGGTGCAGAAGGGGTGTCAGGGGACGGAGTAGAGGACACAAAATTGGCGCAGAAAACATTACTGACTGACGGGTTAGTAATGTAGCTCAGCGCCTGTTCGAGCGTCAATTCATAATCAGTCAACAGGCCAGCGGCGCAGGATATCGCGCTGGCCCCTTACAACAAGGAGCCTTTTATGAGCCTGCAAACCATCACCCTCGGCGGCGGCTGCTTTTGGTGCACCGAAGCGGTTTTTGAACGCGTGCGCGGCATTACCGATGTACAAAGCGGCTACTGCAACGGCCACACCACGTCGCCTACCTACGAACAGGTGTGTACCGGCACCACCGGCCACAACGAGGTGGTGCGTCTGCAGTTTGACGATTCCGTGATTGGCTTGCGCGAGGTTTTTGAGATCTTTTTTGGCACCCACGACGCCACTCAGCTCAACCGTCAGGGCAATGACACCGGCACGCAATATCGCAGCGGTATTTATGTAGAAAACGAGGCGCAGGCCCAGGCGGCGCGCGGGATGATTCAGGAGATGACCAAAGACGGCGTGTACGGCGCGCCCATCGTCACCGAGGTGGAGCCGGTCGACAATTACAGCACCGCCGAGGCGTACCACAACGATTACTACGCCCGCAACCCCAATCAAGGGTACTGCTCGTTTGTCGTCGGACCCAAGGTGGAGAAGTTGCGCAAAACGTTTGCGCGCATGCTGAAGGACGCGTAAGCAGCGTGCTGGAAGAGGCCAGCTGAAGGAATCGGTAAACACAAGCCAAATAGGCCTCTAGCGCATATAGAATATGGCTTTGTAGCTATAAAAAAATGAGCAATTGGACGCCCGCCTTAGTGGCGGACAGAGACCGCCTGTGAACAGCGTCGTTCTTTCAGCGCTGGTTCCCGTGGTGCTGTTCATCACGATTGGCTTCTTCAGCGCCCGGCTGCAGTGGATTCGCGCCGGTGCGGTCAAAGACCTCTCCAATTTGGTTTTTATGGTGCTGACGCCAGCGCTGCTGTTTCGCACCATGAGCACGGTGCACATTGAAACGCTGCATTTCGGTCCGGTCGGTATTTATTTCGCTGCAGCGGCGCTTGTGTTCTGCGCCAGTCTGGCCTGGCAGGGCCTGACCACGTTGGCAGCGGCGCGAGGGCTCGCCTACATCTTTGGCAACACCATCATGATCGGCGTGCCTCTGATTGGGCTGGCCTTTGGTGAAGCCGGTTTGGTGACGCTTTTCACCTTGATTTCGGTTCACGCGCTGGTCTTGCTTACTGGTGCCACCGTGGTTTTTGAGGTGGCTGCGGCCCGCGAGCGCGCCCGCCAGCCCGGTCAAAGTGCGCCACACATACTTGGCACTGTGCTGCAGGCAATGAAAAACGGCATCCTTCACCCGGTGCCCTTGCCCATCATTGCCGGCTTGTTGTTTGCCCAAACGGGATGGACCGTGCCGGAGATGGTCGACAAACCTTTGCAACTGCTGGGACAGGCTTTGGGACCGCTGGCGCTGCTACTGGTGGGCGTAACGCTGGAGTTTTCCAAAGTGGGCTCCAACTTCAGGCTGGCCGTGCGTGTGGCGCTTATCAAAACCCTGGTGCTGCCGTTGGTGCTGGCTGCGCTGGGCTTGGCGCTGGGTTTCGCCGGACCTGCCCTAGCGGTACTCGTCGTAACGGCTTCGTTGCCAATCGGCGCAAACGTTTTGTTGTTCGCGCAGCGTTATGACGTGGCAGAGGCAGAAGTTACGGCGAGCATTGCGGTGTCAACAGCTATGGCGCTGGTGACTTTGCCGGTGGTGCTGTACTTGGTAGCGCGGTTTGTTGCGGTGTGAGTTGAGTTGCGCAGCAAAGCTCTACGGAGCCAGCCGCTCCCGCGCCCACCCATCGCCCGCCACTTGGTACCGCAGGCGGTCATGCAGCCGGCTTTTGCGACCCTGCCAAAACTCCCATTGCTCGGGCTTGAGCCGATAGCCACCCCAGTGCGGGGGGCGCGGCGGGTTTAATAGGTATTGCGCGCCTGCTTTTGCCGCGTTGGCCACCAGCACGCCGCGGCCTGAAATGACTTCGCTTTGCGGGCTGGCCCAGGCGCCGATGCGTGAATCAAGTGGCCGGCTGGCGAAGTAGGTGTCGCTTTCCTCATCGCTGATTTTCTCGACCACCCCTTCAATGCGCACCACGCGTTCGAGTTCGACCCAGTGAAACTGCAGTGCGGCAAAAGGATTACCGGCGAGTTGACGTCCCTTGCGGCTGTTGTAGTTGGTAAACCATACGAGTCCGCGCTTGTCGCAGTCTTTGATCAGCACTATGCGGGTGCTGGGGCGCAGATCACTGCCGACTGTGGCCAATGTCATTGCGTTGGGTTCGGGAACCTGGGCGTTGATTGCTTCACCCAGCCACTGGTTAAATTGGTGCAGTGGGTTTGCCTCGGAAGCGTCTTCGTTCAGCTCGGCGCGCTCATAGCTTTTGCGCAAGTCAGCCAGAGCATGCGGGATGGATGCTGAGGGGGCGGATGAGGTTAAAGGAGTAGCGGATTTCATATCGCCATTTTGCTGCGGCCCGCAGAAATGTGCAGCTTGCAAGGGCAAGGAGCACTCTCACCCCAACACCGGCGCCCAATCGAAAAACCCTGCGGCGACCGGCGGCAGGGCTTGCGGTCTGAAATTGCGATCAGCTGCGTTTGATCACGGCACAAGCCACGCGCGCGCCAGCGTTGCCGGTGGGCTGGGTCATAAAGTCGTCGGGGTCTGCATGCACGATGAGCCCGCGGCCGACGATATCGTCTTTGCCACTGCCCACGCGCGCACCGGTAATTTTCACGTCGATCTGGGCTGACCCTTTGCCATTGGCCATCAGGCTGGGTAGGTCGCCGGTGTGGTGCTGAGCCCCCATGGACATACCGTGCGGCTCGTTGTGCGGATTAAAGTGGCCACCAGCGCTGGTGCCGTCTCCACTGGAGCAGTCACCTTTCTCATGTACGTGAAAACCGTGGGAGGCGTTGGGTGCCAGGCCCATCACCTCCCCCTGAATGCGAAGCTTGTCGCCCTCTTGCGTGAAGCGCACTGTTCCATGTGCCTTGTTGCCGGTGGTGGACAAAAGTTCTGCACTTGCGCTGGGGGCCTGCATGCTTGCGGAAGACTGCCTGGACATACCGCCGGCGCAGGCTGTGAGCGCGGCGGTGGCCAGACCGGCCGCGGAAATGGTGAAGGAGCGTGTCAGGGAAGGGCGTTGCATGGCGTGAGTTCCTGTTGGCAAAACGGAGTGGCGAAAAACCCTGGGCGGATGGTGCGACCCCCACCAGAATCAACGCCAAACCGTAGCCTACCGATATGGCCGAAGGTGTCAGACAACAACAACATCAACAACATCAACGGATCAATCCTCTGTGCGGATCGCCCCGGCGTCGTTGGTGTCCGAATCAAAAGCGGTGGCTTCCTGAATCAGGCGCTCCAGCACGCGGTCGCGAATACCCACTGCACGCAGGCCATGCGCGGTGTCCTGCGCGTAGTCACGGGTGCTGCCGTAGCGCCCGCGGGCTTCACGAAAGATGCGCTGGTATTCCTGGGTGCCCAGTTCACCGGTGTGGCTCGGGCTGGCGTGGGGCAGGGTGAAGGCGAGGGCGCGCACCGTTCCCGAGTCGGTGCGGCAGTTGAGCCACTGCGGGATGTACATGGGAATTGGCATTTCGCGCTGCCATAACTGAGCCAACACCGCTTCAGCCCGTTCCGCTGGAACGCGAAGCGCCGCACCCGGGCAACTGCCACCGGCCAGCAGGCAGAACACCAAACCCGGACATTCGCGTGTGCCTCGGTTGACGCGGCTCCACATCCTAAGCGCCCGGTGCCAGCCGTACAGACGAGCGATGCGGCGCTCGGCGACCTCGAAATCCGGTCGCCAGATGAGCGATGCATAGGCAAACACCCAAAGATCGCCCCCTTGTTCGCGCCACTGTGCTGTGGTTTGGCGAAGCAGAGCATCACCATCTACCGCCTTGGCGTTGGATTCGAGCGGAGCGGATAAGGGGCAAGCAGCGGAAGCAGCGGATAAACGGGAAGACATGAAAGGCCAGTGCAGAGTCAACCCCACCCAAAATTATAGTGAAAAGTGCCGCTAGCGCTTATGGGAATTAGGCTGACAGCTATTGATTTGGATGACATCAACGGCTACATCTATGGGTGCGTTCGCCTGCCAAACCTTCAGCGCAAACCGGCACCCGCGCCGGCTAGCTTTCGCTCAATCAGCTCAATCTTGTAGCCATCGGGATCTTCGACAAAGGCGATCACGGTGCGTCCGCCTTTGACGGGGCCAGCATCACGCGTCACCTTGCCGCCTGCGCTACGAATGCGCTCACAGGCGGCGGCGGCATCCGGCACGCCGAGTGCAATATGCCCGTAGGCGGTGCCCAGGTCGTAGTGGTGTGTGTCCCAGTTCCACGTCAGCTCGATTTCGGCCTGACCGGGGTTGCCGCCGTCAAAGCCCAAAAACGCGAGCGTGTATTTATAGTCCGCGTTTTCCGAGCGGCGCAACAGCTGCATGCCGATCACCTTGGTGTAGAAATCAATCGAGCGTTCAAGGTTGCCGACGCGCAGCATGGTGTGTAGGAATTGCATGGGCAAATTGTGACGCGGCTTGCGCCAGAGCGCAGGTAACGGGGTTTCAAACTGGCACCGTGTAGTTAAGTGTCAAGTTCCGTGCGATTATGTCCCTCTTCGCAGTTGGCCGCTCTTTAGGGCGCGCGAGCTAATGCATGAGGTGATAGCGTCTTTTAAGCATAAGGAGCCCAAGCCGTGAGTCATGTCCACCCCCTGGCACGTACAACACCACGCATTCGCACGGATATCAAAAACTCTGATGCCAGCGCCACTGCGCTGGCCCAGCTCTACAACATCAGCGTATCGACCGCTCGCAAGTGGAAGAAGCGTGAGGATGTGCTGGACCGCTCCCACCGTGCCCACAAT
>JBBSUJ010000079.1:0-15510 GCA_038235025.1 Burkholderiales bacterium | reverse complement strand
CGGGTTGTGATAGCGCGGTCTCGGGCGGTCCGCTTCGTTGCTTTTTTTGCCAATAGCACGGCTATTAGCTGCAAAAAGACGCCTTGCGGCCCATTCCGATCCGCACTATCACATCCTCGCGAGGGTTATGCAGGACATCCTTAAGACTATTTATGTTTCGAATTAGCTTTGGATGGAGCCTAAGATGAGGAGCTAGCAGACGTGCATATTGTTCTTTGTGAGTTGATTTCCAGGCGCCGTCAGTGTGAAAACGAAATACATGCTCCGCTTCGTTAAGAAGCGCACTGATGCATAGCTTCTCCGTATCGTCCGGCGATATTTGATAAACGGGTAAAGCAAATGTTTCCATCTTTGGTTGTTCCTCGGCGACCTGCGGGCTAACGCACAAAGTAAGCGGATGGCCGTAGGCCAGTCCGCTTGACTGCCGGGTTAGAACCCGAGCCAACTACCGGCCCAGAACCCCAGACTAAAGCACTACGAAAATAAGAGCTACTAGCGTAATGAAAGCAAGCGCTGGAGCCCGATTTGGCACTAAAACCGAGCGCACCACGGGAACCGCGAGCAAGCTGGCAGTTGCGAGGAGAAAGAAGAAGTGCAGGATTAACCATGAGCGATTATTAAAGCAGGCTAACGTAAAGTTGAGGGGCGCCGATAGGCGTCCCGCTCGAATGCAGGGTTAGCCATGTTCATAGTGGTGGACGTTCTTGATTAACCCATAACTGCACAGATGGTCGTTGCCATTGACGCGAAGCATAGGCAGCCAAGTTTTCGGGTACTGAATCGCCGTTAAGCACCAAGCGATTCAGCATGACAGCTAAATCAACATCAGCGATGCACCACTCTTTGCCGCATAAGTATGGGCCACCATGCGAAAGTAACTCTGTTGCGCCTGCAAATAATTTTTGTGCAGCGCTTAGAGCCTCGGCAGATAACGGTATGTCCGATGGGGCATAAAACAACACAACAGTAGTTCGCTCCGAGCGAATTGGCATGAAATCACTACGCAACCACGCCTGCAATTGACGGACGCGAGCGCGATCTTCGACTTCAGCGGGGTACAACGCCTGCCCTGGATAGGCCTCGTGTAAATACTCAGTAATTGCCGACGACTCAGAAAGCGAAAAGTTACCGTCAACGAGCGTGGGAACACGATGGCTAAGGGAAATCTTGGCGTATGCAGGCGAACTAGCCGCTCCGCTTACCAGATCAATAGTTGCAATCTCAAATGGCAACTGCTTTTCGTGTAAAGCCACGAATACAGACATTGCGTATGGTGACGCATAGTTGGAATCTATGTACAGCTGCATATTTGTTCCCTTTTGATTAAAGATGGCTAACGGCCAAGTTCAGTGAGCGGCGTAGCCGTCCACTGCAACGCCAAGTTAGAACCGAGCCAACTACTGGGCGCAGACCTTACAGCGCTATGAAAATGAAAGTTGCCTGCCCAAGCAAAGCGACGGCCAGAGCCCGATTTGATACCGAAACTGAACGCACCACGGGAACCGCGAGCGCGAACGCAAAGGTGAGGTGAAAGCAAAGGCGCGGGATTAACCATTGGGCAGATTATTACGGCAGGCTAACGGACAAGTTCAGTGGGCGGCGTAGCCGATCCACTGCAACGCCGGGTTAGCGCCGCGACTGCTACCGGGCACGGACTAACGACGCTATGAAAATAAAAGCTGCTTGCGCAAGCTGGGCGCGCGCTAGAGGCCGATTTAGCACCAAAACTGCACCCACCACGGGAACCGCCAAAGCGCGAACGGTTGCGAGGAGAAAGCACAAGCGCGGAATTAACCATGAGAGGGATTATTCCGGGAAGGCTAACGGACAAGTTCAGTGAGCGGCGCAGCCGTCCACTGCAACGCCGGGTTAGAACCGAGCCAACTACAGGGTACGGTCCTCACGACGCTACGAAAATGAAAGCTGCTTGTGCATGCTGGACGTTCGCTATAGGGCAATTTGGCACCAAGCCTGCGCCCGCCACGCGAAGCGCCTAACGACGAGCAGTTGCGTGGAGAAAGATAAAGCGCAGGATTAACCATGAGAGATTATGAAATGCAGGCTAACGCACAAAGTAAGCGGCTGGCCGTAGGCCAGTCCGCTTGACTGCCGGGTTAGAACCCAAGCCAACTACCGGCCCAGAACTCCAGGTTGCGGCACTACGAAAATGCGAGCTACTAACGCAATAGCAGCAAGCGCTGGAGCCCGATTTGGCACTAAAACCGAGCGCACCTCGGGAACCGCGAGCAAGCTGGCAGTTGCGAGGAGAAAGCAAAAGCGCGAGATTAACCATGAGACGGATTATTGCGGGCAGGCTAACTAGAATTGGACGACCGCGATCCTAGCGTTTACTGTACGCCTATGCAACACGGAAGTTCTTGTACCACGGGTAACTCCCAGCCTGCAGCCGTTTAGGCAAACCTAAAATTTGGCAGATGGAACTGCCCCCTGACCTCCCTGATTTCTATGCGCTCGCGTCGCTGGATACGACACCACCCGCGCCCAAGTTGCTGACCCGCCTGCGCGACCATCTGCGTACGCGCCACTACAGCATTCGCACCGAGGCGACCTACGTCGACTGGGCGCGCCGCTTTATTTTGTTCCATGACAAACGCCATCCGCAGGACATGGGCGCTGCGGAGGTGGAGGCGTTTTTGACGCATTTGGCGGTCGACCGGCACGTAGCGGCGTCTACCCAAAACCAAGCCAAATCGGCCATTTTGTATTTGTATAAACAGGTGCTGTGCACAGAACTTCCGTGGTTGGACGATGTGGTGCAGGCCAAAACGCCCCGCCGCTTGCCCGTGGTGCTAACCGCACCCGAAGTGCGTTCGCTGCTGCTGCATATGCACGGCACTACAGGTTTAATTGCGCAATTGCTGTATGGCACGGGAATGCGACTATTGGAATCGCTGCGCCTGCGGGTGAAGGATGTGGAATTTTCCCGACGAGAAGTTGTTATTCGCGAAGGCAAAGGCAATAAAGACCGAATTACCGTTCTGCCTGAGAATTTAATGCTGCCATTGGAGCAGCAATTGAAAAGAGCGCGCGCTTTGCATGAGAAAGACTTGGAAGCGGGTTTTGGCCGGGTGCATTTACCACACGCGTTGGCGGTGAAGTATCCCAACGCAGATAGAAGTTGGGGTTGGCAATATGTTTTTCCGTCGCCGGTGCGCTCGATAGACCCGCGCCCTGATGCAGTAACGGGAGAATTATTGGAACGGCGTCACCATGTATTCCCCGAATCGGTGCAACGCGCAGTGCGCGAGGCGACCAAGCTGACGACGATTAACAAGCCGGTTAGCCCGCATGTGCTGCGCCATTCGTTTGCCACCCATTTACTACAGGCGGGTTGTGACATTCGCACGGTGCAGGAGCTGCTGGGCCATGCCGATGTAAGCACGACGATGATTTACACGCATGTGCTCAATAAAGGCGGGCGCGGCGTGCTCAGCCCGCTGGATGCGTTGTGACCAAGGCTGACACCTGACGGCCCATACAACTCGGGGCTTCTCCAGGCTGCGGTGGAGCTTTTGTTGGTTGGCGCTTAGTTGGTTGCTTGGCTGTTTGCTTGGCTGGTGTCCGGATGCTCAACACTGTCGCTGTGCGCCAAATCCACGTCCACGTCCACGTCCACGTCCACCACCATGCCCCAGCGCTCAAATTCTGGCGCGAAGTCGGCCAGCGAGAACAAGCCGGCCGAGGTGTACGCGCCGGCGGGTACGCCACCGGCGGCGAGCCGCCGCGCCAGCAAAACGGCAGGCATAGCGGGAATTTCGGGGCCGTGGCCGTCGCCTGCGGTGATATGCCAGGTGCGCTGGTGCCGATTGCCGACGGCATCCAGCCCTTGCACGCGCACCACCATGCCGCCGAGCGATGTGCCGAACCGGTTAAACATGCCGCCGCCGCGGTTGAACCATTTCGCCCAGCGCGCGGGCGGGCCTATGAGGCGCTTGGCGCGCAGGGCCGCCAGCAGGGCAAAAATGCGCTGCGCCCAGTGCACTTCCAGCGCAGCCATAAAGTGCACGCGCTGGCGCACGGTGTAGCGCGCGGGGAAAAGCTCGAGGTCTGGGATGTCGCACAGCGCACCTAGCCTGGGGCGGATGCGGGCAAATTGCACTTGCGTTAGGTTGCCCCAGCCGCGGCGGTGCTGCCAGCGCCCTTTCATCCAGACCCGCACCGGCTCGCCACAGTAACTGAGTACGCCAGCCAAGGTGGCTTCGCCGCGTGGTGCGGTTTGGGCGGGGGCGATGCAGCAGTCGATGCTGTTCACGGTGACTAGCGGCGGCTCCAAGGCAAGCAGGTGATCAACAGCTGCGGCCGACAAGGCGGGAACGGTGCTGGCACCACACACGCCGACTCGACTAGCCGCGACAAAGGCGCTGTTCATTGCTGCTGGAAAGTCGCAGACAAAGCGCCGGCCATCCGCCAAGTCAATGTAGTGCGCACCGGCTGCCGCAGCCGCGTGGCCCACGGTGTAAGACTTTTCTTGAAACGGGCCAGCGGCATGAATCACGATGCCCGCGCCGGATGTGCGGATGGCTTCGGCAAGGCCGGGTGCCCCCACATCCAGCGCAATGCCTTGAGCGCCACCGGGCAACGTGCTGGCAAACGCTTGCGCGCGCACCAGGCTGCGACCGGCAACGATGAGCTCCGTGCCGCCGTCTTGAGCCAACGCACGGCAAATGCGGGTACCGAAGTTTCCGTAGCCACCCAATACCAAGACCTTCATGCGAACCGCTCCCAATTTCTAAGTTGTTTAGGCTTCTAGCGATTATGTAGATTGCGTGAACTGCTATCAATAGCAGAGTGGTTAAACGCTATACCTGTGGGGCGCTGGGTTTGTGAGCGGTGCGCGGCGGCGGAACTTTATGGGTGTTTCGGCTAACAGTGCAGCCGCTTTGTCGGATTTGTCACTTGTTCGCCGTCTGCAAGGATGCCGATGGGCTGCCGCGCCAAATCATCGGCCGCAGATCAGTCGCCTCCGCAGCTGCTGCATCCACCATCGCCCCCGCTTGTGCCCCCCACGTCGGTGCTGAAGCCGTCCGATACCCCGCCCCCGGATGATTCGACGCCGCCGAAATGGTCGGCATCGCCGCTGAAGTGGCCGTCGGCAAAGCTTTCGCCGCAGTAAGGGCTGGCGTTGCCGTCGGAAGCACTTCTATCGGCGCGGCTGATAACGCCGCTGCAATCGGCGACGTAATGAAGGCCATTGGCTATGGCCAGCTTGGCATTCAGGGCGAACAGCAAGGGCAAGCGGCTGGGGTTGCGAGGCTGAATGGCTTCGTCGCGACAGGCCCAATACCAGACGCGGCGCAGTCCGTCGTTGCCACGCGCTTTGCGCCCAAGCGCTTCTGCGGGCGTGTGGTCCACTTAGCGGCCCAGCGCTTGCTGGCACCACTGGCGATAGGCAGAGGTGTGCAAGATAAATTCGTGCCACATGCTGTCGACAACGCGCGATGGCATGGCCACGAACTGGCCTTTGCTGCGCAAACAAGCCAGGAAGAACTGGCGAAACCCGCGCTCGACCAGTTCGCAATCCTTGCCGGACAAGTGCGGGTGAGCCTCGCGCAGTTTGCGCTTGAGAAACTGGGGCAGCGCGGCTTCGCGCACCAGCCGCTCTCGTTCTCGCCTGGCCCAAAGACACGCCAGCAAAGCCAAAATTGCCCCCACTCCGGCGGCTTGCTGTGAGGTTGGGCGCGCAGTAAGGGCGCCAGCGCGGACCGCAATTTCCGCACCAATCCAGGCCAGCGCACACAGCCACAGCGCGGGGCTGGGGTATCGCAGCGCCCATCGCCGCCATAGCGCCAGCTGCAGCACAGGAACGATTTTTTTGATCGCAGGCACCCGGTGTTCTCTGGTCTGCCGGCTTAAATCACCACCGGCTCAGGCTCAAGCAGGATGCCAAAGCGCTCGTACACGCTGGTTTGAATCGCCTTGGCCAGCGTCATGACCTCGCCGCCGGTCACGCTGTCGACCCCGTGTCCGCGGTTCACAAGCACCAGCGCCTGCTTGTCGTACACGGCCGCTTTGCCTACGGTTTTGCCCTTCCAGCCGCAAGAGTCGATGAGCCAGCCGGCTGCCAGTTTGATGCGGCCATCGGCCAGCAGGTAGTGCACGATTTTGGGGTCGCGGGCGATGATGTCGGCGCACTGCTCGGGGGAGACCGTGGGGTTTTTAAAGAAGCTGCCGGCGTTGCCGATGACGGCGGGGTCGGGCAGCTTGGCGCGGCGGATTTCGCACACCCAATCAAATATTTGCTGCGCTGTGACGGGCACATCCCCCAGGCCACCCGCCTCTGCCGCGCGGCGCGCCAACTCGGTGTAACCCAGCTCGGGCTTCCAGGCTTTGGCGAGGCGAAACCGCACATGCGTGATCACCGCCCTGCCCGCTAGCCCCATACCGCGCGGCAATGAGCAGGGTTCGCCGGCATCGGCGGGCGCGTGCTTGAAGACCGAGTCGCGGTAGCCAAAGCCGCACTGCGCGGCGTTCAGAGTGAAGGCATCGCCAGTGAGCAAGTCGACGGCGTCCAGCGAATCGAAGCGGTCTTGCAACTCTACGCCATAAGCGCCAATATTTTGCACGGGGGATGCACCCACGGTGCCAGGAATCAAGGCCAAGTTTTCGAGCCCGGGGAAGCCCTGCGCAAGCGTCCACGCCACGGCCTCGGGCCAGGGTTCGCCCGCGCCCATTTCCACGATCCAGTCGGTGGCGGTCTCATAGGCCAAACGGCGGCCCATGATTTCCATTTTGAGAACGACGCCGTGCACGTCACCCGTCAGCACGATGTTGCTGCCGCCGCCCAGCACAAACAGTGGCTCAGCCGACAAATATGGGTCGCCGCGCAAGGCGGCAATGTCGGCTGCAGAGCAAACGCGCACCAGCGCCGCCGCCCGCGCCATGATGCCGAAGGTGTTGTAGGGCTGAAGGGGGTAGTTCTTCTCGACTAACATCGAGCAGATTGTCGCATTCGCCCCCGTGCGGGGCCCGTTATTCAGGGAGTTTTGCCACCATGCCGTCGTTCGATACCGTTTGTGAAGCCGATTTTGTAGAAGTAAAAAATGCCGTGGACAACGCGGCCAAAGAGATCGGCACCCGTTTCGATTTCAAGGGCTCATCCGCCGCAGTAGAGCTAAAGGACAAGGAAATCACCATGTTTGGTGATGCCGAATTTCAGCTGACGCAGGTGGAAGACCTGCTGCGCGCCAAACTGACCAAACGCAATGTAGATGTGCGGTTTCTGGACATTGGCAAGCCGCAAAAAATCGGCGGCGATAAGGTCAAACAGGTCATTACCGTGCGCAACGGCATTGAGGCCGAACTGGCCAAAAAGCTGCAACGTTTGATGAAAGACAGCAAGCTCAAAGTGCAAGCGGCCATTCAAGAAGAGAAAGTACGCATTACTGGCGGCAAGCGCGATGACTTGCAGGCGGCGATGGCGCTGATCCGCAAGGATATTGCCGATATGCCGCTGTCGTTCAACAACTTTCGCGACTGATATGCCTCTGTTGGCCCATCTCGGCGCTGGGGCCACGCTCATCGCCTTGGCGGCAGCCTTAAGCGCGGCCCATGCCGGGCAAGTGGCGCTGGCAGGCTTGCTGGGGAGCAAGGCGCTCATCGTCGTCGGCAGCAGCGCGCCCCGCGCATTGGCACCTGGGGAAAGCCACCAGGGCGTGAAGCTGGTGTCGGTCAGCGGGACTGACGCGGTGGTGCAGGTGGAGGGAAGCATGCGCACTTTGCGCATGGGCGAGCCGGTTAGTGTGGGCGCCACGAGCGGTAAGCGCCGCGCGGTGCTGACGTCCGACTCGCAGGGGCATTTTTTGCAGCAAGGCCAGATCAACGGGCGCAGCGTGACCTTTATGGTGGATACCGGCGCTTCCACCGTGGCGCTGGGCCAGGACGACGCGGAACGCTTGGGCCTGCCCTTTCGCAGCGGTGAGCAGGTGAACATGCGCACGGCCAACGGCACGACCAAGGGCTGGCGCATCAAGCTTGATAAGGTTCGGCTGGGCGAGATCGAACTGTTTGGTGTGCAGGCGGTGGTCACGCCGCAGCCCATGCCGTTTGTGCTGCTGGGCAACAGCTTTTTGGCGGAGGTGCAGATGACCCGCAACGCCCAGCAAATGGTGCTGGAAAAACGCTAAACCACCACACCCATGTCTACTGCCAATACCTCCCCCGCGACCGCTGCACCTATGGCACGCAGTGCGTTGGACGAGGAATACGAAGATTTGCTGGGACTGTGGTCGGACTTGGAATCAGCCTTGTCGGTACTGCTGGCCAGACCCGACCATGTCCGCGGGTTTGCCAGCCGTTTGCGCCAGCTCGACGGCTGGCTGCAGGATTTGGTGCAGCACGACGTGGACGCTTCGCTGTATTTAATGTTCCAACTGGCCTCCACCTCCACGGTGGGCTACAGCGCATCGCACGCGCTGGTGTGCGGCACGCTGTGCCACATCATGGCGCGTGAATGTGGATTGCCCGAATACGAGCGTGACGCGCTGGTGCGCTCGGCGCTCACCATGAACATCGGCATGACCCGCTTGCAGGATGAGCTGGCCGTGCAGCGTGAAACGCTGAGCCCGTCGCAGCAGCAAGTGGTGAATAACCATCCGCGAGATAGCCAGGCCCTGCTCGAAGGCATGGATATCACCAATGATTTGTGGCTCGATGTGGTGGGCCAGCACCACAGTGGCATGGCCACCACCACGCCGTTGGCGCAGCTGACACCGGTGGAGCGGCTTTCGCGTATTCTGGGCACGATTGATCGCTATGCAGCCATGATCAGCCCGCGCAAATCGCGCGTGGGCCGCAGCGCGACAGATTCTGTTCGTGCCTTGGTGGGGCAGGAAATTGACCAACGTGACGAAGTCGGCTTGATGCTGGTGCGCGTAGTGGGCCTGTGCCCGCCCGGCACCTTTGTGCGGCTCGACAATGGGGAAACCGCCATCGTGCTGCGCCGCAGCGACAAACCCAATTTGCCGCTGGTAGCCAGCGTGCTGGATGCTCAGGGCCACCACTGCGCTGAGCCACAAATGTATGCCACCGCCATTGGCAAGCCGCGTATTCAGTCGGCGCTGGCGCGCACCGCGGTCATGGTCGATATGAACCACCGCACCATGGTGCGTTTGGGGCTGTATGCAGCGCGTCGGGCAGCGGCCTTGGTGACGCGCAGCGGTGCGTTGTAACGCCATTGCACGGGCATCCCGACCGGTCGACCTTTAGGCGACACGGCCGGTTCGTATGCCGGTTTGGGCACTGGTTCTTGAGCCCCACTGGGCTTGTGCCACCAACAACAAGCCAATAGGGCAATAGGCAAAACGACCAATAGGCCATACGGCATTAGCGAATCAACACAACAGGGCCTTCAATGCATGTGCCCCCACACCATTATCACGTCGCGCCCTTCTGCCGCCAGGTCTACGCGGGCGCCCACCGGCAGTAGCACTTTGGTCGGCACATGGCCAAACGGCAAGCCGGTAAGAACCGGTGCGGTGATTTCGCTGCGCAGCCACTGCGCCACGCTGTCCATGTTGAAGCCTTTGTCGTGCGGCGTGAGCCGGAAATCGGTGAACTGGCCTAGCAGCACCGCCCGCTGGCGCGCCAGCACCCCCGCGTGCAACAGTTGCGTGAGCAGTCGCTCAATGCGGTATGGGTGCTCGCCCACGTCTTCCAGAAACAGCACGCCGCCGTCAACCTGCGGCAGCCACGGCGTGCCGACCAGGGACGCCAGCACGGCCAGATTGCCGCCCCACAGCTGCGCGTTGTGGACTTCAAAATCCGGCTGCTGCGCGCCGGCCCGCGCGACCTTGCTGCGCGGGTAAGGCTGACGCCAGCCCGTGCCTTCACCGTGGCCGGTCAGCAGGTCGTCAAAGCAGGCTTCCATGATGTCGTCGGGCACACCGCCGCCCCGCGCGTCCACGCCAAAATCAGCGCATAGCGACGGGCCCGCCCAGGTGATGGCACCGGTGCGCGCCAGCACGGCACTTTGAAATGCAGTGAAGTCGCTGATGCCCACAAAGTGCATGCCGCCCTCCACCGCGCGCGCCACGGCGGCGCAGTCGATGCCGGGCAGGATGCGGGTGAGTCCGTAGCCTCCACGCGAGATAAGCGCTACATCGGCGCCACTGGCCGCGGCGCGGCCGATAGCGGCGATGCGGGTAGCGTCGTCGCCAGCAAAGCGGGTGTCCGACGCCAGCGCATCGCGGTCCACTTCGACCTGGTGGCCCAGCGCCTGCAACCTGCGCACGCCCCGCTTGAAAGCAGCCTTGTCACGTACAGCGCCAGACGGCGAATAAATATAGATGTGGCGCGGACCATGCGCGTGGCAGCCGTCGCAGGCCTCTTCGGAATTTTCGGGCGTGAGATGGGGCTGGTGGGGATGTTGGGGATGTTGGGGATGTTGGGGATGTTGGGCTTGGGGCACGGCAGTGAGGGATTGAATACTGGAAAAAAATAGGGGTTGCCCGGGCTGCATCGCTACGGCGCAGGGGCTCGAAGGTCAGCGTGAGCGGAGCAGATCGGCAAAGTATTCCACAGCGCGCTGCGCCAAGGCGGCGCTTTGCGTTTGAAAGCAACCGGCGGCCAGCGGCGGCATGAATGACACGGCAAGCGGAGTTCTAACGGCCAATGCCCGGGGCAAAACTACTGTTGGATTTTCTGCGTGTTCTGCCTGTGCTGCTTGTTCTGCCTGTGCTGCTTGTTCTGCCTGTTCTGCGTGCTCCGCCAATTCCAGGCCAGGTCGACGCCAAAGATCGCGAGCCCGAAGAGTGCCATCGACCATGTGCTCCGCCAACGAACCGGCCTGGTGCGGCGGTGCGCTCTGATCCCGTAGTGCGGCAAAGGCCCGAGGCCCGGCGCGGAAACCGGCATCCGGAAACGGTGCTTCCCACGCAAAAGGGTGGGCGTTGTCAGCCGCCTGCACATTGCAAATCACGCGTCCAACGACACGCTCCGCCAGGGCTTGCGCAAGCGCTTTGCCCAGCGGGTCACGCTCATCCTGCACCACCAGCACGCAGCGCTGAATATCCAGCCGCTCCATCCATTCCATCAAAATCTGCAGGTGTCCATCCACGCAGTGAAACGCTGGCTTTTTGGGCTTGTCGCTTTTGCCGAAACCGACTAGGTCCGGCGCCACCACGCGGTGCCCCGCTTGCAGGAACACCGCCACCATGTGCCGATATTGGTAACTCCACCCAACGCCGTCGTGCAGGCACAGCCAGGTGATGGGCGCATCGCGCGGGCCTTCGCCCAGGTAGTGCAATCGCAAGCCCGCGAGAGCCGGCAAGTCACTTACATACCGCGCTTCCCAAGGGTAGTCGGGCAGCGCGATAAAGCGTGCATCGGGCGTGCGCAAAGCGTCCTGGCGCAGCGGGCGCGCTGCAAGCGCGCGGGCACGTTGTTCGGTGCGGCGGTTTTTGAAAAATTCTGCCAACAGCGCGGCGCAGTCTTGTGCCAAAACGCCGCCCTGCACTTTGGTGTGGTGGTTCAAAGCGGCCTGCTCAAACAGGTTCAGCACCGAACCGGCCGCGCCGGTTTTAGGGTCCGCCGCACCAAACACTACCCGCGCCAATCGCGCATGCAGCATGGCGCCGCTGCACATTGCGCAAGGCTCCAGCGTGACGTACAGCGTGCAGCCGTCCAGTCGGTAATTGCCAAGCGCCTGCGCCCCTGCGCGCAATGCGGCCATCTCGGCATGGGCAGTCGGGTCGTGGGTGTGCAAGGGCGTGTTGTACCCGGTGGCGATCACTTCGCCACTGCGCACCAGCACCGCGCCCACGGGCACCTCACCCGCGGCGGCAGCGGCGCGGGCTTGCTCCAGCGCCTGCTGCATAAAAAAATCGTCTTCGTTCAAAATACTATTGATTTCATAGCTATAGAGCTATATGGATAAAGCGCTAGAGGCCGTTTTGACTCAATTTTTTGAGTCTACCTAAGCGCCAGTGCGATTCGGCACGTGTCAGTCAGCCGGCTCTGGGCGCGGTGGGTTCAAAGCTTTTTCCAGATCGGCTTTGTATTGCTGTTGGATTTGCTGGCTCTGCTGGCGCACATTACCGGTAGGCGGCGGCGGCTGGGTTCCATCGGTGGCGGGCACTGTCTGCAACGTGGGCACCACCACGTGCGTCGCATCTAAATTTTTGCGTGTCAGCAGCGCGACCAGCACCATCACGATCAGCAGCGAAACGATTCCAAGTCCTGCGCGCATTTTTACTCCTGCGGCTCGGGCACCATGCCCAGCGTTTCCATCCATTGTGCAAGCGCCTGCGCATCGGCATTGCCCGCGCGATAAGCCGCGTGCAATGCGGTGTGCGATTCAGGGCAGTGCTGGTTGAGCTTGAGCGTGCATTGCCAGTCGATCACGCGCAGCTCAAACGCCACGATGGCTTTGAGCATGCGCCCCGTGTAGACATCGTCCAGCGCGCGCCACTGGGCAGCGTAGGCCGGTTCATGCTGACCGATCAGAGCTTTGAGCAGGGCGTCTTTGTCGGCTGCATCGTCCGTCATCAAGCGGGCTTCCACACGGCAATGCACTGCCAGGTAATTCCAGCTCGGTACGCGCACCAGATCGGGATAAACCGCTGGCGACAGGTACGCCTGCGGCCCCATAAACGTCACCAGCGCCTGTGGCCGCGCCTGCAAATATCGCCAATGGGGGTTGGCCCGGGCGCAGTGACCCAGCAGCACCATGGGTTGGCCTGCTTCGTCCACTTCCCCCGCACCGGCGGCCGGCTCCTGCAGGTGCAAGGGGATATGCGTCACCACAGGGAAACCGGTGTCATCGTTGGACACCAGGCTGGCAAGCGGATGCGCTTGCATGAGCGCATGCACATGGACCACGTTGTCTGAGCGAAATTGTGCAGGTTGATAGATGGCGGGCTCCAAAAAAAGGCAAGGGTTCACAAGTGCGTCGCAGGCACCCATACGAATTCCTCGACTTGGGCACCCCGCTCAGCTTCGGGAGAACGGATATAGACAACTGACGTAGACAAAAGCGTTGCCGCATTTTGGGGCCGATGAAGGTCAAAGACATTTTGAGCAGCTCGCAGCGCAACAAAACGCGCCGATTCACTGCGTCTTTGCGGCTGAACGACTTAATTTTTGGCGCAACTTAAAGGCGCCCACACTACCGTCAAGACGCTGTAACCACGCACTGCAACAGACCCACGCCATCGCCAGTGGGTTGGGCTGCCATCTGGCGACATCCCGCATCGGCGCTGTGTCAGCGCGTATCGGCGGAGCTTTTGTCGTCGCTTGGAATTAACCGGCAGCTGCTATTTAAATACTCCGCCAGCGCAGATTTGGGCCCTAGTCGCTGCACCACGGCAACGCTGCGCAAGCTGTTTGGTGCAATCTTGCAAAACGTTCGCTGGCTGGAGTGACAGAATGCGCAATGTGAACTCTGTCACATCGCACCCTGCCCCGCCCCATGGCTAAGCGCGTCATTCAACTAGTAGATGAGCGCGCGGCATCGCGCGTAGCGCCACTGCCTGTGCCCGCCCTGGGGCCTACGGGGGTTCAGACCGACACGTTGGGACGCCCGCTGCGCGACCTGCGTATTAGCGTGACCGATCGCTGCAACTTCCGCTGCAGTTACTGCATGCCTAAAGAGGTGTTCGACAAGGAGCATGCCTACCTGCCGCAAAGCGCGCTTCTCAGTTTTGAAGAAATCACGCGTTTGGCCCGCATGTTTCTGGCGCAGGGCGTGCGCAAGATTCGGCTTACCGGCGGCGAACCTTTGCTGCGCCGCAACCTGGAGGTGCTGGTTGCCCAGCTCGCCGAGCTGCGCACGATGGATGGCAGAGCGCCTGAAATCACGCTGACCACCAACGGCTCCCTGCTGGCGCGCAAGGCCGCGGCCTTGAAAGCGGCCGGGCTGAGCCGCGTGACGGTCAGTCTCGACGGGCTGGACGACGCCGTATTCCGCCGCATGAACGATGTGCGTTTTCCAGTCGCCGATGTGCTGGCCGGAATTGACGCGGCGCAAGCGGCCGGGTTCACCGGCACCAAGGTGAACATGGTGGTCCAGCGCAGCACCAACGTGCACCAAGTGTTGCCCATGGCGCGCCACTTCCGCGGCAGCGGCGTTACGCTGCGCTTTATCGAATTCATGGATGTGGGTGCCACCAACGGCTGGCGCATGGACGACGTGGTGCCCTCGCAGGAACTCATCGCGCAGCTCAGCGCCGAACTGCCTCTGATAGCACTCGCCCCCGCTGCTTCAGGCGAAACAGCGGCGCGTTGGGGCTACGCCGAAGCTAGCGGCCTGCACGACCCGGCGCTGGGCGAAATCGGTGTCATCAGCAGCGTGACGCAGGCCTTCTGCGGCAGCTGCAACCGCGCACGCCTGTCGACCGAGGGCCATTTGTATTTGTGCCTGTTCGCCAACCAAGGCCACGACCTGCGTACTTTGATTCGGGGTGATGCGGAAGACGCCATGCTGGCCGGCACCATTGCTGCCATTTGGCATCGCCGCAGTGACCGCTACTCGGAACTGCGCAGCAGCGCCCCCGAATCTGCCGAATTGGCGGGCGATGCGCCGCGCCGCATTGAGATGAGCTACATCGGCGGCTAGCCCGTTGCTGACGCACCCGCAGGACGCACGTTGATCGACCCCAAAGACATCACCGGCTTGGTGCTGGCAGGCGGCGAAGGCCGCCGAATGGGAGGCGTTGACAAAGGATTGCAGTCATTTCTGGGCATACCGCTGGCGCTGCACGCATTGCGCCGCTTGCAGCCACAGGTAGGCGTCATTGCCCTCAATGCCAACCGCAATGAAGCGCAATACCACGCGTTTTGCGTTCCCGTTTGGGCCGACGCCAAGCCTGACGCCCCATCCGATGGTCCATCCCGCGAGAGCCGGGATTCGTCTCGTTATGCGGGCCCGCTGGCCGGCGTTCATGCAGGCTTGGCGCAGTGCACCACGCCATGGCTGGTGACGGTACCGTGCGATACGCCGTGGTTTCCGGTGGATTTGGTGGCAAGTCTGGCGGCTGCTGTGGGTGATAGCGACATCGCCATGGCTTGGGCGCCTGACGCCGCTACCGCTGCTGTTACCGCTGCCACATCGCAAATGCATGTGGCCCTGCAACCACAGCCGGTATTTTGCTTGCTCAAGAAATCGCTGCTGCCGCAGCTCACTGCGTTTCTGCGGGCCGGTGGCCGCAAGGTGGGTGCCTGGACGCAGCAGCAAAGCTGCATGCCCGTGCACTTTGACGGTCCCAGGCATGGATTGGCCTTTGGGAACGCAAACACGATAGAAGAATTGGCTTTGTTGGAGGCTTGGGCCGCCCAGCCCGGCGACTGATCTACCGGCTTCACGCCACCCGCCCGCAACTCGTCCACAACCCGCCCAAACAAATTTACAAGGTTTGTCGTGGTCAAGTAATTTCGGACAGTTCGATAGGTTTTTTTAATGTCGATTCACGCTCGAAAGCGTTGGGTGACATGTTGCCCAGTTTTGAGTGCAGCCTCGCTGCGTTGTAAAAGCCAACAATGTAGTCAGCAACATCG
>JBBSUJ010000078.1:0-15591 GCA_038235025.1 Burkholderiales bacterium | reverse complement strand
CCCCCCAACCCCACCCACACTGGGGGCGGGGTGGGGTTGGGGGTGGTGTCGCGGGGGCGGGGGGCTCGGCGGGCGGGCGCCCCCCCCCCCACGCCCCGACCCGACCTGCACGGCGCGCTGTTGATGACCGTGCTGGCGGGGTTTATAGGTGTGGTCATGCTTCTGCGCCCCAGCCTCGGCCAGGGGCCGGAACAAGCTTTGGGGGCGCTGGTCGGGTTGCTGTCGGGCATGTGCGCCGCATTGGCCTATATGCAGGTGGTCACGCTTTCGCGGCTGGGCGAGCCGGAATCGCGCACCGTTTTTTACTTTGCCTTGGGCTCCACAGTGGTCGGCGCAATCGCCATGGGCGTGGTGGGCATCTCGCCTTGGCCCGGCTGGCCAGCGCTGTGGCTGCTGCCACTGGGCGTTTTGGCTGCGGGCGGTCAGTGGTGCATGACGCGCGCCTACGCAAGCGCCCACAACCCCCGCGCCACTTTGGTAGTGGCCAACCTGCAGTATTCGGGCATTGTTTTTGGCGCGTTTTACGGCATAGCCGTGTTTGGCGATCACATCAGCCCACTGGGGTGGGCCGGCATGGCGCTCATCATTGCCAGCGGAATTTTGGCCACCTGGTTGCGCGGGCGCGCCAACCGGCGCGAAGCGAGGGACGCATCCCTTTCCGGGCGCTGAAAAACGCGCACAAAAATGGCCTTGGTATGCGGCTGACAACAGCGGACTGAAGGCCCAGCCGGCTGGGAGGGGCGTCAAAGCGTTTTGTTAAGAAATGCGACTGACAGGGCGCTTTGCGTATCGCAGCCAAAATGGAGGCATCTTTTCAGCCCCTTTATTGCCGCCATGACCTACACCCACCTCATCTCTGCCGAGCAACTTAAAGCGCTGCGCGCCAGCGACACCCCGAGCATGGTGTTTGACTGCAGCTTTGAGCTGGCCAATACGTCTGCCGGTCACGCCTCCTTCTTGGCAGCGCACGTCCCCCGCGCGGTGTATGCGCATTTGGATCATGATCTGTGCGCTCCGCACGGAGCCCCAGGGAGCGACGGTCACATCATCACAGCACACGACATTGACCGCCCTATGTCAGGCGGGCGTCACCC
This sequence comes from Burkholderiales bacterium, assembly GCA_038235025.1. Lineage (GTDB taxonomy): Bacteria > Pseudomonadota > Gammaproteobacteria > Burkholderiales > Burkholderiaceae_C > Simplicispira. Next base: position 14,497 of record JBBSUJ010000078.1, on the reverse strand, counting down.
GCTGCCCACACGCGAACTATTTACAGTGTGGCTGTCGAAGATTGGCTTTGGAAATGGCATGCAAGCCGTGGTGTACGACCAGAACGGCGGTGCCCATTGCGCGCGGCTGTGGTGGATGCTCAAGTGGATGGGACACGACGCGGTTGCGGTGCTCGATGGCGGGCTTGCCGCCTGGAAATCGGCCGGTGGCGAGGTGGCCTGCGGCGAAGAACCCGCGCATTTTCAGGCCAACTTCGATTTGAAAGAACCGCTGCATGAATTGCGCACTGTGGCCGACGTGCAGGCGCATCTGGGCGCGCCTACCCAGACCCTAATAGATGCCCGCGCACCAGAGCGCTACCGCGGCGAAGTGGAGCCGCTAGACGCCGTAGCAGGCCATATTCCCGGCGCGCTGAACCGGCCGTTTGCCCGCAATTTTCAACCCGACGGTCGCTTCAAAAGCGCCGAGCAATTGCACTCTGAATTCATCGAACTGCTGGGCAGCGGAGCGCCCCACGGCGTGGTGCATTACTGCGGCAGCGGCGTATCGGCCAACCCCAACTTACTCGCGATGGAATTGGCCGGTTTTGCCCCATCTGCTCTGTTTGCCGGCAGCTGGAGCGAGTGGTGCAGCGATACCAGCCGCCCGGTAGAGCGGGGCTGAGGTCCACGGCTTTGCTCGATAACAGCCCACTTACGGCCGTTCACAGCACGAGGCACTCCAAGTGAGCGCCTTTTTTACGCCCGCGCTGTGTAAGGCAAATTCCTACAAGGCGCACCCGCAAACCAGACAAATTGCGTAGCCACACCCCGACTTAATTTCTTTTTGACCTGGTTTCACAATCCAATTCAACGGATCGCGACAAGTTGCAACCAGCAAGCAAAGCGGCCCAAACCTGAGAAGGATGTGAACCATGAACCACGAACAACTGCTCTCCGAAATTCGCGAAGCCAACCTGACTTACCTGATGCTGGCGCAGACCCTGATTCGCCAGGACAAGGCAGAGGCGGTGTTTCGTCTCGGGCTCAACGAAGAAGCCGCTGACTTGTTGGTATCGCTCTCCTCCGCTCAGGTCATGAAGCTTGCCTCCCGCAACACGTTGCTGTGCAGCTTCCGCGTGGATGACAGCCTGGTGTGGGGCCTGCTGACCAACCACAACACGCCGCGCAAAGTGGGCAACGAAGCCACCAACACGCTGCACGCCAACATCCTGATGGCCAGCCGCATATCCGAAGTGATCTGATTTCGCTTTTCGCTTTTCGCTTTTCGCTTATCGCTTATCGCTCTTCTCGCTTACCGCTACTGACACTCCTGACGCTTCTAAAGCTCCGCCACACCACCTGAATCGAGGCTGCCATGACTACGCAAACCCCAACCACTGACGCTGTTGCTCCAAAACGGGCTATCAAAAGTGTGCTGAACGAGTCGCGCCAAATTGAGCGCGCAGCGCAACTGATCGAAATGGGTGCGCGCATGCAGGTGCTGGAGTCGGAAACCACGCTGTCGTATGAGCGCCTGATTCGTCTCTACAAAGAAATCACCGGCAAGTCGCCTTCCAAGGGCCAACTCCCCTTCTCGACCGACTGGTTCTTAACGTGGCAAGAGAACATCCACAGCTCGCTGTTTCTCAACATCTACGAATACCTGGGCAAAGGGATGGAGCTCGATTCGGTGGAACTGCTCACCAAGGCCTACCGCCTCTACACCGAGCAGATTGCTACGGCGCAAGTGGAAGTGCTGCTGTCGTTCACACGCGCTTGGCGCTTGGTGAAGTTTGTCGACGCCGGCATGTTGACGCGCACTGGCTGCACCGAATGCAAAGGCCAGTTTGTCACCGAGATGTACGAGAACCGCGGTTACGTGTGCGGCCTGTGCAACCCCCCTGCCCGCGCGGGAAAAAGCAAGAACGCCGGCGCGCTGATGCTGCACTAAAATTTAGAAGTTTTTAGGGCCCTAGCGCTTACTGAATAAGCGCAGGTAGCTTCTTTTTCAATAGCAAAACCGGCACATGAAAATGCCGGTTTTTTGCTTTCAGGGCATGCCCAATAGCATCCGCAAATCGTCGGTCATCGGCATTGCGTAATCAAACGCTGCGATGGTGGTGTTGCCTTCGGGTCGCACCAGTTTCAAGCTGACAAACACCTGCCGCCGACTGACGGTGTAGGTGCCCACCAAAACCGCCTGGGCCGCCTGGCTGCGCGAGACATCCCGCAACTCACGCGACAGCAGCAGCGCACCAGTCTCCGGCACCAGAGCCACCGCATCGCGCAGGCGCAGTTCAGGCACCGGCACGCCGCGCTGCACAAAACGCCCGGCAATTTGCTCGGACACCACGCGGCCAAAGGGCGAAGACACGTAAAGCGCCTCCAAATTCACCAGCGTGGCAACCAGCACCGGTGCGCGCAGGTCGATAGGTGCCATCTGCAGCACGGCGTCGGCGGCGCGGTAGCTGCTGGTGATCAAGTCCTCAGTTTTTTGCCCCAGCGAAAAATCAGAACCGTACTTTTCGCCGTAGTAGTAACTGGCGCAACCAGGCAGAGCGCCCACAGCCAACAGGCCCACGCCGATCACCATGCGGCGGCGTAGCGCAGCGTGCTCGGTGCCGCATGACTTACTTAAAGCTTTGCGATTCATGGCGTTACTACCTGCCAAGCCTTGACGGCGGGCACCGGCGGCTGCATCGGCGAGACCCCCGTAGTGCGGTACAGCTCGGCTTCAAAGCGCTCGATGTAATAAATGTCCGCGGTGCTGGTCAGGTAGCGTCCACCACTTTGTATCGATGTGGTGATCAGCAATTCCATTCGGGCCGATTTGCTCGCGGCCTCGCCGCCTTGGTGGAGGTATGCGGCGTCCAAAATTTGCGCGTCGCCACTGCCAGTCACCGCACCAGCCCCGCGGCCAGCACCGGTGCCGTGCCTGTAGCGTTCAGCATCCCGCTCAACCGCCACACCTGCCGCCAGCCGGGTTCCCGCAAGGGTTGACCTGCCGCCGGCCTGCACGCCGTGCTGCACCAATTGCGTGTCCACGTGCAGCTGCGCCGCCGTCGGCTCGGTAGACAGCACCACACCGCGGTCGAGCAAATGCCCGATCAGCAGTTTGCGAAAGCCCTCGCTGAACGCGCTGTCGGGCACGGTCGCCATTGAAAGGGGATGCTCTTGGGGCGGCCAGTCGCTGATTTTTTCGGCGATGCGCCGCGCCACGTCTTGCGCCAACACATCCCAGTGGTGCACGGCGCGCGCCTTCTTTTGCACCGTGGAAGGATGGTTCTCGACGTGCGGAACATCCAGCGTGGAGCAGCCCGCCGCCAGCAGTACCGCACCTAGCGCAAGAAGACGCATGGAAAAGAAAGCGAAGGAGGAGTAGGGCCGCATCCCAGCCATGCTAGAGCCACAGGACGCGCGCAAACGGCGCATCAGCACAAGGTTTCTACCGTATTTCCCGCTCTTGGTGCCGCACCCATGTCTGCAAATCGCTCAATCATCAACAGCACCCTTGGCTTGCGCGAATCTCGCCTACGCCGGCCAAAACTTAAACGCAACAGAATGCGACATGCCGACCACTCCTGCAAGCGCTTCCGATGCTATCCATCCCCCCACGCCGCAGCCTCCCCTTTCGCTCCCCCATCCGCCGGTCACTCCGGAATCTGCCGCTGAAAGTAGCGCGCTGCAGGAGGAGTGCAGAGACACCGGGGACGCCGAAGTAGTGCTGACGCCAGAAGACCCGGGGACCGGCCCCGCTGAGGCCACCTTTCCTTTGGGCATTCACAGTGCGCCCGTCACGCTCATTGCGCTTTGCGTGGCGGTGGCGGCATTGCACTGGGCAGCGGCGGTACTGATCCCGATCGTGCTGAGTGCGGTAGTGGTCTCGGCTTTGTCGCCTGTGGTCACGTGGCTGCAGCGCTGGCACATTCCGCGCGCCGCCGCTGCCGCCTTGCTGCTGCTGGGACTGTTGGGGGCCACTGCTGGCACCGTCTACCAGCTTAGCGGCGGAGCCGTGCAAGTGGTCGACTCCCTGCCACTGGCGGCCAAGAAAGTACGCGACAAAATGCGCCTGGAAAGCCGCCAGCCCAGCGCCATTGACACGGTGCAAAAGGCAGCGGAGCAGATTGAGCAAGCCGCCGCTGAAAACGCCACGCCTTCCGTAGCACGCCGCGGCGTTCAGCGCGTGCAGATCGAACGCAGCCCGCTGAACCTGCAGGAGTATTTGTGGACGGGAACCATGGGTTTGCTGTCTTTTCTGGGGCAAATGACGGTGGTAGTGTTCCTCAGCTTCTTCGCCCTGTCGGCCGGCGATAACTTTCGGCGCAAGCTCAGGCGTATCGCCGGGCCCAGCCTGGAGCGGCGCAAGGTAACGGTGCAAGTCATGGCGGAAATCAACGAACAGGTGCAGCGCTACATGCTGGTGCAACTGCTCACCAGCGTCATTGTGGGTATCGCAACCGGGCTGGCCTTTGCTTTGCTGGGTTTGGAAAATGCGGCCGTGTGGGGCGTTATTGCCGGGGTGCTCAATCTCGCGCCCTACGTGGGGTCGGTCGCCGTGGCGGCCGCCTCTGCATTGGTGGCATTTCTGCAGTTCGGCTCAATGAACATGGCGTTTGCCATAGCGGGCGCATCGCTTGCGATTCACACCGTTGTTGGCAACCTGCTAACCCCGTGGCTGACCAGCCGCGCCAGCACCCTGAGTCCGGTGGCGGTGTTTGTCAGCGTGCTGGTATGGGGTTGGCTGTGGGGGCTGTGGGGGCTGTTGCTGGGCATCCCGATCATGATGGCCGTCAAGGCCGTGTGTGACCGGGTGGAGGGCCTGCACACCGTGGGCGACCTGCTCGGAAACTAGATCGCGCTTAGTCGCTCAAAAATACAAGCCTAAATTGCCCTTAGCGCTTGTGCAGCAAGCGCTAGCAGCTATTTATTAAATAGCGCTTTGGCTGGGTAAGCGGGCCTTGTCCCTGCCGATAGGAAGCGTGCAGTGGCTGCCAGTCTTTGACGCAAAACCCAGCCAAAACTTCGAAGCGTTCCGAGGCGCGCTACCCGCGCCCGGTCGCCCCGCGTGACGGGTGTTGTGCGAGTTGGCGCGGTGCAGCGAGCCAGCTTACTTCTTGACCTTGGCCATCTCGTCAGCGACCAGCGCGGTCAGTGGCTCCAAACCAAAGCTGGGCAGTGGCCGCCCGTTCACAAAGAACGTGGGCGTTTTGTTGACGCCCAAGGCGGTGAGGTCTTCCGCATCCTGGCGCAGCATCGCATCCATCGCCGCAGTGGCCGCAGTGGCCGCATCAGCCAAGACTTTTTCCAAGTCCAGGCCGGCCCGTTCGGCCGCCTTGTAGGCCAGTTCGACGTTCGGGTTTCCGTAATCTGCCCAATGCGGCTGGGCGGCCATCACACTCTCCAGCACCGGCCAATACAGGTTCTGGGTTTTGGATGCCTGCAGCAGCTTGATGACCTGGTCAGACCCTTGGTGGAACGGCGCATAGCGAACCACCAAGCGCACCTCCTGAGGGTACTGCGCCATCAACTGCTTGACGAGCGGATAGAAGGCACGACAGGTCTCGCAGGCGGGATCAAAAAATTCGACGATGGTGACCGGCGCATCTTGCGGGCCGAGTACCGGGGAGTGCATGCGCACCAGCCGTTCAGACTGCTGGGTGGCTTTCTCCTCCTGCGCAGTTTGCGTGTTGCTTTGGTAGGCATTCATGCCGAAGACGAAGGCAGCAATGACGACTGCCACCAAAGCGACGACGGCGATTTTTTTGTTGCTCATGGGCGCGTTTTTCTCAGGTAAAAAATTAGCGGACCAGCGATAGCGACAAAGGCCGCCAGTGACAGCCAGGGAATCTGGATGCCGTTCAAGATGTCCAGCCGCTGGTCGGCGCACGACACACCCGGCCCGCAGGGAATCCAGGCGCGGGGAATAAGCCCCGCCACCATCAGCGTGTGTACCCCGCCAGCCCAACTCCGGCCAACGCCAAAGGCAGCGTATACACAGCGCCTCGGCGGCCTGCGCTGTAGCACGCGATGCCCAGCACCACCGCCAGCGGAAACATGGTGATGCGCTGGTACCAGCACATCACGCAGGGCGTCATGCCCATCACTTCGCCAAGAAACAGCGCCGTTGCTGTGGCGGTTAGCGCCAGCAGCCACGCCATCCACAGCGGCCACCAAGCGCTGGGGCGTTGCAACGCTGCGCTCACGGCAACGTGAATCGTGCGGACGACTTCGGCTGGCCGTTGAGCTGTACCGACACCACCGCCTTGGTGCCGGTTGGAACCGTGAAGGCACCTTGTGCGCGCAATGCGTAGTAGGCCGGCGTCGGCACCACATCCTGCTTTTGGGTGCCGGCGAGTATCGTCAGTTTGGCCGTCGCGCCGGCCAAATCTGCCGGCTTGCCGTGGTCGCTGACGTGCAGCGCCACATCCCCGTCTTCAGCGACCAGTTCGTAGTTCATGTCCTTGACCACCGACCGACACCGCCGTGCTGGGCGTTGGCGTCGTGGGCTGTGCCTGCGTTGTCTTGGCGTCGTGCGCCTGGCATTTGTGGTCGTCGGCTGGGTGGGCAAAGGTGGAGAAGCAGGATGCGGTAACGGCGAAATTCCAGGTTTCGGAAAATTTTTAATAAAACGGCCTCCAGCGTTTACAGAGCAATCGCATGCAGCTATTTATTCAATAGCAATTAGCCCGTGTTGCGCAGCCCTGCCGCAATGCCGTTGATCGAGATGTGAATACCCGTTTGCACCCGGTCGTCTCCTTCTCCGCTGCGCCAGCGGCGAATCAGTTCTACCTGCAAATGGTGCAGCGGGTCGATGTATGGGAACCGGTGGCGAATGGAGCGCGCCAAGGCCTGGTTGTTCTTGAGACGCTCCTTGTCGCCGGTGATCTGGCTGAGCGCCGCGGCGGTGCGGTGCCACTCCGATTCAATCGCCCCGAACACCTTTTTGCGCAGTTTCGCATCCTGCACCAACTCGCTGTAGCGCGATGCCAGCGCCAGGTCACTCTTGGCCAGCACCATGTCCATGTTCGACAGCAAGGTGCTGAAGAAAGGCCACTCGCGCACCATCTTGCGCAGCAGCGCGAGTTGGGCTTTGGCATCTTTGCCAGGTGCGTGCGTAAACGCCTCTACCGCCGAACCAAAACCGTACCAACCGGGCAAGGTGAGCCGGCATTGGCCCCAGCTAAAGCCCCAGGGAATGGCGCGCAGGTCTTCGATTTTCTGGCTGGGTTTGCGCGATGCAGGGCGCGAGCCAATGTTGAGTTCGGCAATTTCGCGAATGGGCGTGGCGCTGAAAAAGTAATTGGTAAACCCAGGTGTTTCGTACACCAGCGCGCGATAAGCCGCCATGCTGGCGACTGACAGTTGCTCCGCTGCACTCAAAAATGCCGCAGTTGCCGGCTTGGTGGGCTGCAGCAGCGTGGCTTCCAAGGTAGCGGCTACCAGCGTCTCGAGGTTGCGCCGGCCAATTTCGGGGTTGGCGTATTTCGACGCAATCACCTCGCCCTGCTCGGTCAGGCGAATTTGCCCGCGCACCGTGCCGGGCGGCTGCGCCAGGATGGCCTGGTAGCTGGGGCCGCCGCCACGGCCCACCGTGCCGCCGCGGCCGTGAAACATGCGCAGGCGAATGGGGGTTTTGACCGACAACTCATCAAACAGCTCCACCAGTGCAATCTCGGCGCGGTACAGCTCCCAGTTGCTGGTGAAGATGCCGCCGTCCTTGTTGCTGTCGGAGTAGCCCAGCATGATGTCCTGCTCGCCGCCCGAGTGCTGCAGCAGCGCGGCAACGCCTGGCGTTTCGTAGTAGCCACGCATGATGGGCGCGGCATTGCGCAGGTCTTCGATGGTCTCAAACAGCGGCACCACGATGAGGTCGGCGTGTGCTCCCTTGGCACCCAGCCGCCCCTGCATCAGCCCCACTTCTTTTTGCAGCAGCAACACTTCCAGCAGGTCGCTCACGGTTTCGGTGTGGCTGATGATGTAGTGCGCAATAGCAGCCTTGCCGTATTGCTGGCGCATGCGCATGGCGGTCTCAAACACCGCGACCTCGCCGAGGGTGTGCTCGCTGTATTGCGCGCCCATGACGCGAATCGGCCGGGCGTCTTGCAGCAATTCGACCAGCAAAGCGCAGCGCGCATCTTCAGCAAGCGCTGCGTAATCGGGCGTGATGGCGGCAGTGGCCAGCAGTTCGGTCAAAACCCGTTCGTGCTGGTCAGAGCTTTGCCGCAAATCCACCGTGGCCAGATGAAAACCAAACACGTCCACCGCGCGAATCAGCGGGTGCAGGCGCTGTGCGCCTAGCGCCTCGCCGTGCTGCGCTTTCAAAGAACTGGCAATGGTGCGCAGCTCGGCGAGAAATTCCTGCGCCGTGGCATATGGGTTTTGCGGTGCGACTGCATGGCGCTCTGCCTGCCCGCCGCTGAGCGTGTGCAGCGTGGCGGCCAAGCGCGCATAGATGCCGGTGAGCGCACGGCGATAGGGCTCGTCGGCCCGGTGGGCGCTGGTGTCGGGCGAACTCTCCGCAAGCACGGTCATCTCGGGCGATACATCCACCAAATGCGCCGACAACGATAGCTCGCCGCCCAGCAAATGCACCTCGGTCAAGTAGTGGCGCAGGGCCACTTCGCTTTGCCGACGCAGCGCCAAGGCCAGCGTGTCGGCCCCCACGTTGGGGTTGCCATCGCGATCGCCGCCAATCCACTGGCCCATGCGCAAGAAACTGGCAATGTCGTTCTGGCCCAGCGAACGCTCCAGCTCACCATACAGTTTGGGAATCTCCCGCAGAAACGTCGCTTCGTAATACGACAGCGCGTTTTCGATTTCATCCGACACCGTCAGTTTGGAGTAACGCAGCAAGCGCGTTTGCCACAGCTGCGTGACACGTGCCGCCAGCTGCGCTTCGCTGGCTGCCAGATCGCGCGGGGTGAGGGTGTCGCGCGCACTGTTGTAGAGCTGGGCGCGTTCGACCAAATCGTCCCGCACTGCCAGCAGCTGGGCAATGGCGCGCTCGGCGTCCAGAATGCTTTTGCGCTGTACCTCGGTGGGGTGGGCGGTAAGCACTGGGGCCACATAACTGGTCGCCAATGTTTCGGCGATCTTGCCGGTTGAAATGCCGGCCCAACGCAGACGCGACAACGCCACTTCAATGCTGCCCTCGCGCGTGTCTCCAGCCCGCTCGCGAATGGTGCGGCGGCGAATATGGTGCCGGTCTTCGGCCAAGTTGGCCAGATGGCTGAAGTAGGTGAAGGCGCGCATCACGCTCACGGTCTGGTCCGCCGACAGGCGTTTGAGCAGCTTCTTCAGCGCGCGGTCAGCGTCTTGATCGGCATGTAGGCGAAAGGCCACGGACAACTGCCGCACCTGCTCGATCAGCTCGAATTCGGCATCACCCTCCTGCTCGCGAATCACATCACCGAGGATGCGCCCGAGCAGGCGAATGTCTTCGATGAGCGGCTGGTCTTTGTCGTTCTTGCGAGTTGTCGCCATGCTTTTTCTCCCCCTGCGAAAGTGGCGCAAAGCGCGCTGCTGCAGCGCAGCATGCTAGCATTCGATGCTCATTTTTTGCTGTCGAAATGCTGTGAGGTCTGCCCCATGAAAATCGTGATTGCCACCCGCGAAAGCCGGCTGGCCCTGTGGCAGGCGGAACACGTCCAAGCCCAACTGCAGGCCTTGGGCCATGAAGTAGAGCTGCTGGGGATGACCACGCTGGGCGACCAAATTTTGGACCGCAGTTTGTCCAAGGTCGGCGGCAAAGGCCTGTTCGTCAAGGAGCTGGAAACTGCGCTGTTGGACGGCCGAGCCGACATTGCCGTGCACTCCCTCAAAGACGTTCCCATGCAACTGCCGGAAGGCTTTGCACTGGCCTGCGTGATGGAACGCGAAGACGCGCGCGATGCGTGGGTCTCACCTCAATATGAATTTCTGCAGGATTTGCCGCAAGGCGCAGTGGTGGGCACTTCCAGCCTGCGCCGCACCGTATTGCTGCAAGCGCTGTGGCCCGACCTGCGCGTCGAACCCCTGCGCGGCAACCTGGACACGCGCCTGCGAAAGCTGGACGAGGGCCAGTACGACGGCATCGTGCTGGCAGCGGCGGGCCTCAAACGCCTGGGCTTGCAGGCCCGCATCCGCTGTGAGTTCGAGCCGGCCGACATGCTCCCCGCCGCAGGTCAAGGCGCTTTGGGTATTGAGGTGCGTGCAGACCGTGCCGATTTGATTAACGCGCTTGCGCCGTTGGCCCACCTGCCGAGCTGGCTGCGCGTCACCGCTGAGCGAGCCGTCAGTCGCGCGATGGGCGGCAGTTGCTCTATGCCACTGGCGGCGCATGCCACGCTGGTTGGTGACCAACTGCACATAGACGCGGCCTGGGGCGATTTAGAGCGCCCCGCCCCGCTGGTCCGCGCCAGCAGTGCGGGCCCGGTGAACACACTGGCGCAAGCCGATGCGCTGGGCGAGGCTGTGGCTGCAGCCTTGCAGGCCAACGGCGCACGCAGCGCGCATTGAGCGAGCTGCCAATGCACCGCACGCCGCAGCCTTATCCGGTTGCGCTCATCACCCGCCCCGAGCCCGAAGCGTCTGATTGGGTTCAAGCGCTGCAGGCGCGCGGGCTTTTGGCGTCCGCGTTTGCGCTGATTGAAATTGGCCCAGCCCCCGACGCAGCCCAGCTGCAGCTTGCGCAGACGCGCTTGCTCGACTATCGCGCCGTGATGGTGGTCAGTGGCAATGCAGCCCGCCATTTTTTTAAGCAAAAAACGGCTCTAGCGCTTATCCAGCAGGCGCAAGAAGCTATCAAAACGCGAGTGTGGGCACCGGGACCTGGTACCGCTGCCACGCTGCGCAGCCTCGGCGTGCCCGCCGAACAAATCGATCAACCTGTCGCGAACGCCGCGCAATTCGACTCGGAATCGTTGTGGCAGCAGGTCGGGCCCAGTGTGCAGCCGGGCGATCGCATCCTGATCGTGCGCGGCAGCGAGGCGAGCGACGCTCGCAATAGCGGCGAGATCGCCAGTGTTGGCGCGGGGCGCGATTGGCTCAGTGCGAAAATTCGAAGCGCGGGCGGTGAGGTGGACTACATCGCCGCCTACACCCGCGCTGCGCCGGCGTTTACCGATGCCCAGCTCAACGCAGCGCGCGCTGCAGCGCAGAGCGGTGCGTGTTGGGTGCTGAGCAGTGCACAAGCGTTGGGCCATTTGCTGCACGCGTTGCCTGGTCAGTCGTGGAGCAACGCCCGCGCGCTTGCCACCCATCCCCGTATTGCACAAGCTGCTCACGCGGCCGGCTTTGGCACGGTGGCGCAGTGCCGACCCGCTTTGGCGGATGTGGCCGCCGCCCTCGGCTCGATAGAATCGCCCGAATGAGCACCCCTGAAGAATTCACCGCGCCACCCGCGCCTCCAGCCCCCAGCGGCAGGCAGCCGGTTTGGGTGCCCCTCCTCGGACTGGTAGCGCTGGTTGCGGCAGTACTGGCACTGGTCGGCAGCGGGCTGCTGTGGCAAAAACTCAGCAGCATTCAGGAGGCTTTGGCGCGCCAAAGCCAGGACGCCGGACGCCAAGCGATTGAAGCGCGCACCTTGGCACGCCAAGCGAGCGACGTAGCGCAAGAAAACTCAGCGCGCGTCGCGGTGCAAGAAACGCGGGTCAATGAAGTCGCCCTGCAGCGCACGCAGCTCGAAGAATTGATGCAAAGCCTGTCGCGCTCACGCGATGACAATTTGGTGGTCGATATCGAAGCCAACGTGCGCCTGGCCCAGCAGCAGGCCCAGCTCACCGGCACCGTGCAACCTTTGGTTGCTGCCATCAAGTCGGCCCAGCAGCGCATTGAACGCGCTGCTCAGCCACGCCTGGCCCCCGTGCAACGTGCGCTGCAAGCAGACTTGGATCGCCTCAACAGCGCCAGCGTCACCGACACGGCCGGCCTGCTGGCCCGGCTCGACGAGCTGCTGCGCCAGGTGGACGACCTGCCTCTGAAGAACGCAGTGGCCCAGGCGTCCGAAATGCAGCGCCTGGCCCCAGCTGCTGGCACGGCGGCGCTTGGTGGCAGCGACGCAGCACCCAGCAGCTTGCCCGATTGGCTCGCCCCGGTCCATCGCATCTGGCAGGCGTCGGTAGCACAGCTGCGCGGCCTGGTGCGGGTCAGCCGCATTGACCAACCGGACGCCGTGCTGATCGCCCCCGACCAAGCTTTCTTCCTGCGCGAGAACCTCAAGCTCACCGTGCTCAACGCCCGCCTCGGATTGCTGGCCCGGCAACTCGAATCGGCCCGCAGTGACCTTTCATCGGCGAGCCGCGTATTAAACAAATACTTCGACCCGGCCTCGCGCCGTACCCAGGCCGCTGCCACCACACTGCAGCAAACCCTGGCGCACCTGCAAACGGTAGAAACACCGCGTCTGGACGAGACGCTCTCGGCGCTGGCCACCGCCGCGGCGGGTCGGTAAGGGCCGGCACCCATGCGCGCAACTCTCTGGCTTATCGCCCTGTTTGCCTTCGCGGTCGCGGTGGCGCTGTTTGCTGGCAACAACCAGGGCACCATCACCGTATTCTGGCCGCCCTACCGGCTTGATCTGTCGCTCAATCTGGTGCTACTGAGCCTTGCGCTCTTGTTCACCACCACTTACGCCGCGCTGCGCGGCCTCTCGGCACTGATCGCCCTGCCGCGCCAAGCCCAGCGCTGGCGGCTGCAGCAAAAAGAGCGTGCCATGCACAGCGACGTGCTGGATGCTCTGGCACAACTTACCAGCGGCCGCTTTCTGCGCTCGCGCAAGTCGGCCGAAGCCGCGCTGGAACAAGAGGCCAGCCTGCAAAGCGGCAAGGCCCGCCTGCCCCAGGCCCAAGCTGTGCGCGTGCTGTCGCATTTGCTGGCATCCGACGCGTCTCACGCCTTGCAAGACCGCAGCGAGCGCGACCGGCACCTGCAGGCCGCGCTGGGCCATTTCGCCGAGCCGGTCGGGGCGCTGTCGCAAGAACTGTATGAAGGCGCGCTGCTGCGCTCTGCCCGCTATGCGCTGGACGACCACGAACCCGCAGCCGCGCTGGAAGGCCTGGCCGCGCTACCCCAAGGCGCGGCGCGGCGCACTGTGGCGCTGCGCATCAAGCTCAAAGCCACCCGTTTGGCGCGGCACACGCACGATGCGCTGGAAACCGCCCGCTTGCTGGCCAAGCACCGCGCGTTCTCGCCAGTGGCCGCCCAGAGCATCGTGCGCGGCTTGGCGGCTGAACAAATACGCGGCGTGCATGACCCGGAAGAACTCAACCGTATCTGGCTATCGTGGGAGCCTGCCGAGCGCGCCATGCCTGAGCTGGCGATTCACGCTGCGCAGCGCCTGGGCGAGCTAGGCGGCGAGCCTGCGCAAGTACGCCGTTGGCTGGAACCCGTGTGGAACCAACTGGTGGAGCAGCCCGGCAGCCTGGCCGAACTCGAAGCGCGCCGCTTGGTGCAAGCGTTGGAAAGCGCCCTCGACGCGTCAGATCCCACATGGCTAGGCCGCATCGAAGCGGCGCAAAAAGCCAATCCACGCGATGTGCGCTTGCAATACCTGGCGGGCGTTGCCTGCCTGCAGCGCCAGTTGTGGGGCAAAGCGCAGCAACTGCTGACCCAAGCCGCGCCAAAACTGCAAGACCAGGCTTTGCGCGCCAGCGCGTGGCGGCATCTGGCCGAGTTGGCGGAGCATCGCGAAGATGCGGACGCGGCACTGGCCGCCTGGAAGCGTGCGGCGCAAGCGATGAGCTAGCGGTTCGCTGGAAGTTGGCTAGCGCTTTTTTTGCCGCCCGCTGGCAATGCGCCGATGCGCCGCAGCCGTGGTTTTGCGGCATCCGACGGGCACCTCAAAAATGCAGGCCGGGCCCACACCGACCATTGCCTCGAAAGTGCGGCTTTTCCCACACCGCATCACTTGTGACGACAGCTGGTTTCACGGCCTGCAGGAGTAGCTCACGGGCTCCTTTTGACCGCCTTTGGCCGCTTTAGGCACCGTTCCAGCCGTGCATTTCAAGAGCTGTCAACCCGGCGCCGAAAGCAGCGCCTAGGAGCCTGCGCGGGAGAAGGCACCTTGGTTGCAAAGTGGCCGCAGCGGTCTAGATTTCACCGTCTTTTACCCCGTGGCCGAGCCATGGGGCGATGGGGCGATGGGGTTGTGGGGTTGCAAACTCGACTAAAACAGCCCGCGCCGGGACTACTTTTCTCTCCGTCGCTTTCTGCCGCGCACAATTCTGGCGCTGTTGCGCTTAATGCCAAGCACCAACTGCTCGCTCAGGACACTGCCCTGGGGATGAGCTGCATAACTCCCTGCGATCTGTGATAGCCGCGGCCTCGGGCGGGTTCGGTAGTGCACATCGAAACCAATCGCAGTTCTGCACATTGTTCATCCGCACTGAATTTTTATAAGGCGGATTCAAGTACGAATTGCAACAAGCAAAAAGATGGTCCAAGAGTGCATAGGATGCTCTCTTGTTGACCAGCCAGTCGCCAAGGAAAGCACTTTGAACTACACACACTTGAGGCGAGAAGAACGATACCAAATCCATGCCCTGCGCCGCCGCGCAGT
>JBBSUJ010000077.1:0-15911 GCA_038235025.1 Burkholderiales bacterium | reverse complement strand
GTGATAGCGCGGCCTCGGGCGGTTCTCTGCGTTGCTTTTCTTGCCAATAGCACGGCTATTGGCTGCAAAAAGACGCCTTGCGCCCCATCCCGATCCGCACCATCACATCCTCACGAGGGTTATGCAGGACCTCCCTCACGGAGCGCGAGATCAAAAATACGCTGCGCGCCATTGAACAGAAGCTGCGTGGAGGCACATGAAATCTAACCCTTCCTTCAAGCGGACTGGCCTACGGCCAGCCGCTTAAGTTAAACGTTAGGGATGAGTATGTCTGAGTCTGACAACCAAGACGATTTCTTGCGTGGTTTTGAAAATATTCCCAGTGACAAGAAACTGCAGTCATTTTCCTATATTCAGCTTCTTGCTGAGCGTCACTCGACAAAGAGAGACTCTCCAAGATTCCATGTTATTACTCGGGAAATTAATAAGCACATATTGAATTATCAATCAAAACTTAATCGCAAAAACATAATTATTGGCGCGTTAATTGGAGGTGTTTTTGGATTATCTGGTGTGGCACTAGGTTATTTTCTTAAATAGCGCAGTGGTGACGCAAAAGCTGCTGTGCCTAACTAGGCGTTCAAGTCGGACGGCTTCGCCGCCGCTTAACTTCATTCGTTAGGCAGCACAGAACACACTATCGCGGTCCGGCACCACCAAAAGCCAGCGCGCGCCATCGGCGCCACAAGGGGCGAACCGCCCTTATATCGCGAACAAGCAGGGAGCATCCATGGCGCTAGCCGACTACTTCAACGGCCCGAAACACAAGGCACAAGCGACTCGACTGCAAGCCGACCTGGAGGCACAACGCCTGCAATCTCAGTCTGAATTGAAGGCGCTTCTGACCAAGTACGACGATCTGGAGGCGAAGGCAAAGCAAATCGGAGCGCTGGACTTGCTTGCGGTACGAACGCGGATTGAAAGCGAGGAGGGTCGACTAGCCATTCTTCAGTCCAAGATCGCTGCCGCGGACGGTGAACTCGAATCAGCGCGAGCCCAACTGCTGATTACACAACAGCAGATACTTGGAGCAGAGGACACTGTTCAACTTGAATCGTTTGGCTTGTACACCCCCAAGTACCGACTAACAAACTGTATTGAATACAAGTCTCGACTGGATGCGATTCGAGAGGAGCAAAAGCGCACCGCAAGAGGGCTTAGTGCTGAGGTGGACGCATGGGAAAGCCATGCGACCGAACTCACCAAAGCTCAGTGGAAGAAGCTTAGGAAAGATGCCTTGAAGCTAGCGTTGCGATCATTCAATAGCGAGAGCGAATACTGCGTTGACAACGTTAAGTTCAGCAACTTGGAAAAGATGGAAGAGCGCATACGCAGGTCATTCGAGACCTGTAATAAGCTTTTAACCTCTGTCGATGCTTGGTGGAAGGATATTGTGCTTGAGCGCAAGCTTCAGGAGCTTCACCTGGCTCACGAGTATCAGGTCAAGCGCCAAGAAGAGAAAGAGGCCGCTCGACAAGCTCGAGAAGATCAGCGGGAGCAAGAAAAGCTAGATAAAGAGATCCGCGAGGCCCGGGCGAAGATAGAAAAGGAACGTAGGCACTTTGCAACCGCGATCCAGAAACTTCAACTGCGATTTGCTGCCGCGAGCGACCCGCAACAGCGCGAGGACCTGCAAGCTCGCATTGATGAGATTACCAGCCAAAACAGTCAACTCGATGAAGAAGAGAGACAGCTTGACTACCGTGAGCAGAATGCCCGAGCTGGCTACGTTTACATAATTTCAAATATCGGCGCCTTCGGAGAAGGCATCTTCAAGATTGGCATGACTCGGCGCTTGGAGCCAATGGATCGTGTTGATGAACTGGGAGATGCATCCGTACCGTTCCGCTTCGACGTGCATGCTTTGGTCTTCTCGGACAACGCCCCAAAACTGGAGGACAAGCTGCACTCTCACTTTGCTGCCGGCCGGCTCAACAAAGTCAATGGTCGCAAGGAATTCTTCCGCGCTGACCTAAAAGAGGTTGAGGCCGTGATTAAAGCGAATTACGACGCAGTGGTGGAAGTAGTACACGCCGCCCCTGCGGAACAGTTTCGCGAAAGCATCCGATTGGCGCTGCCGGTGGAGTCTATACAGTTGTCCGAGAGCAAAGCAATGGGGTCAGGTCTTGCAATCACGTATACGGCCTAACCTGGCCGTCAAGCGGACCCGCTTTCGGCGGGCCGCTTACTTCATTCACCAACTTAGCGCCTATCAGCAGCAGGGTGGCAACGGCCAGCCCATCAGCAGCGCCGCCTACACCCGAGACCTGCAGCGCCCCCTCAGCATCGAATTCAAAAGCGATGGAGCCAACAACAACAACCTCATCCTCGCCAGCCGCCAATACCAATACAACCCCGCGGGCAACATCACGCAAAAGGGCAGCGACCTCGGGCAAACCCAGTACGCCTACGACAAGCTCAGCCGCCTCACCCAGGCCAGCCCCGACCCAGCCCTGCAAAACCTGGGCCTGCCCCAAGAGCGCTACGGCTACGACCCCGTAGGCAACCGCACCAGCAGCGCTCACCAAACGGGGCAATGGAGCTACAACCAAGACAACCAGCTCCTGCAGTACCCGCGCAAGGAGCCCTTCAGCGCAAGCACACCCACACCGACGCAAGTGAGCTACACCCCACAGGGCCACACCGCACAAGAGAAAACCACGGCAGGCAACGGACAACCCGCCTGGCAAAGGGACTACCGCTACGACGCCGCCGAGCGGCTGGTGGAAACCACCCAGAACGGCCAAACCGTGCGTTATCGTTACGACCCTACGGGAAGACGCATCAGCAAGAGCAGCAGCAGCAGCAGCACAGGCAATGGCACCACAGCTACGTCTACCACCACCTACTACCTCTATAGCGACACCGGCCTGATGGCAGAAGCCGATGCACAGGGGACGCTGACCAGAGCCTATGGCTGGAACCCCCAGTCTGCCCAGCAAGGGCTGTGGAGCACCGATCCACTGTGGCAGGCAGAAGTCAGGGGTAATAACGGTACCGCTGGCAGCTTGACGCATGCCGCCACCCGGTACGACTACCTGCACACCGACCACCTGGCTACACCGATCCTGGCGACGACCAAAGACGGGGCCACCAGCTGGAAGGCGGTCTCAGAGGCGTTTGGGGCCACGGCCACTGTGATCAGCGCCATTGAGATGAACCTGCGGTTTCCGATGCGGTTGGCTAACTGTATGCGATCGCCTTTTTGCTGCAGGCCATAAGGGGAGGGCGTTTTGATCGAGCAGGCGCAGGCGTCGGCGCCGGGCAATGTGATTGCTGCGCTGGCTTAGTGTCCAAACAGCGACACCACAAATTCACTATTAAATAAATAGCTATCAGCGCTTAACCAGTAAGCGCTAGAGCCTTATTTAACTATAAATTCATGACACTGCGGTTAGCTGAGAAGCACCTCTAGCCGCTCACGTGCCTCGGCCCGCAAACTCTCCAATGGACTAACCAGCCCCCTCGATAACGCCGAGTGCGCGGCCGATAACGGCTGCTCGGTACCCAAAAGCACCACGGCAGCGCGTGCAATGTGTTGCGCACGGCTTGCGTTTTTCATCAGGTTGGCGATGGCGGCATCGGCCGTCACATGGGCCTCGGTGGGGTGCCAGCAGTCGTAATCGGTCACCATATTCAGGCTGGCATAGGCCATTTGCGCCTCACGCGCCAGCTTGGCTTCGGGCATGTTGGTCATGCCGATGACGCTCGCGCCCATGCTGCGGTACCAGTGTGATTCCGCCATGGTGGAGAACTGGGGCCCTTCGATGCAGACATAGGTACCGCCGAGATGCAATTGCACCGGGTCGCTCAGCTTGGCAAGGTCGACTGCGCGGGCCAGCGCGTCAGTCACCATGGGGCACACGGGCTGGCCCATGGACACATGGGCCACAGCGCCATTGCCAAAGAAAGTGCTCTCGCGCCGGCGGGTGAGGTCAATGAACTGGTCGGGCAGCACCATGTCGAGCGGACGAAACTCCTCGCGGAGCGACCCCACCGCGGAGAGCGAGATCAGGTAGCGCACGCCCAACGTTTTGAGCGCATACACGTTGGCGCGATAAGGAATCTCGCCAGGTACCAGTTGATGCCCGCGTCCATGGCGGGACAAAAATGCCACCGGCACGCCGTCGATGCGGCCTGTCATGATCGCGTCTGACGGTTTTCCAAAGGGCGTGTCGATCTGCAGCTCTTGCACGTCCTCCATCGCATCCATCTGGTACAGGCCGCTGCCGCCCAAAACTCCTACCAACGCTTTCTCCATGTCTGTCTCTCCTGGTCGTTCGTTGCAGCGCAATGCGCCTCGGTGCCCATCATCCCAGAGCGAGTGGCCCCAGCGGTGAAGCGCCCGGTGCGCCTGCTACTGGTGGGCGGAGGCCACGCGCACCTTTCCGTGCTGGCAGCGTTTGCCGCTCGTCCTGACAGTTGCCTTGAGCTGGTTCTCGTCACGCCCGAACGCTATCAGTATTACTCGGGCATGTTGCCCGGGTTTATGGCGGGCCACTACGCGCTAGAGCAGTGCCGGGTCGATCTGGCTCCTCTGGCGAATCGCGCTGGCGCAAAACTGGTGCTGGAAAGGGTGGTCGGCCTGGACGCACAGGAGCGGCAGCTTTATTTAAGTAGCGGCGCGCACCTGGAGTACGACCTGCTTTCGCTTGACGTAGGCAGCGCGGTGAACACGCAGGGCCTTGACGCCATGGGTTCACTGGGGTCGCTTGGTTCTGCTTTTTTACCAGCCAAACCGCTGGCCCCATTTTTTGTACGGTGGCCGCATATTCAGGCGGACGCGAAGGCGACGCCGGACTACGCACTTGGCATCGTGGGTGCAGGAGCGGCAGGCCTGGAATTGGCGCTGGCCGCCGCGCACGCATTTCGCGGCAGCGACGCGCAGGTGCATTTGATCGGCTCGGATACGTCTTTCTTGGCCGGACACGCGGCTTCGGTGCGCCGCCGCGCCCTTGCTTGCCTGCGGGATGCAGGCGTGCAGTGGCACGCACAGCGCGCGGCGTCTGTCGCGCCATCCCGCAAAGAGCAGGGCGAAGACTGCGCAGAAGTCGTACTTTTTAACGGTGCAGTGGTGCGGTGCCAAGCACTCATCGCCACCACTGGAGCAAAAGCGCTGGGTTGGCTATCAAAATCCGGGCTGGCGGTAGACCCGCGCGGTTTTGTGGCCATAACTGCGCAGCACCAAAGTACGTCGCACCACAATGTGTTTGCCGCCGGGGACTGCTGTGCCCGAACGGACACCGCCATGCAGCGCTCTGGTGTGCATGCCGTGCACGCCGGCCCGGTGCTGGCGCACAACCTGCATGCGGCGCTGGCGGGCGAGGCTCTTCATGCCTACCGTCCTCGCAAACGATCACTTTACCTGCTGGCTTGCGGCCCACGCCACGCCGTAGCGTCCTGGGGTCCACTGTCGGCGGAGGGTGCCTGGGTTTGGCGCTGGAAAGACCGCATCGACCGAGGATTTGTGGAGCGGTTTTCTGTTGAATAAAAGCGTGAAAACGCATCCATGCCATGGTAAACACTAGGCGCGTTCTGCATCGCGGGTACGAAGTAGTGTGTGTCCCCTCGCTTGTGCCTTCAAATTTTTCATGTTGAACTGCACGGTAACTCTGCCGTCCCACTCACAACATTGCACACCACCGATTTTCTATGCACGCCACATTGCCTCTTCTACAAGCGACCCAGTTTCCCTCCATTCGACGTGCCAGCCTGAGCACTTTGCAGGTGAATCTGGGCTACAAGTGCAACCAGACTTGTCAGCATTGCCATGTGGATGCCGGCCCCAACCGCACCGAAATGATGGACGACGCCACGATCGACCTGGTGCTTCAAATACTGGAAGCGCAGGAGGTGCAAACGCTGGACCTGACGGGAGGCGCTCCCGAGTTGCATGAGCGGTTTCGTGATCTGGTGGCGGGCGCCCACGCTTTGGGCGTGCACGTGATTGACCGCTGCAACCTCACCATTTTGTTTGAGCCGGGGCAGGAGACCCTGGCGCAATTTCTGGCGGATCACAAGGTGGAGGTGGTGGCTTCCATGCCCTGCTACTCGGTAGAAAACGTGGATCGTCAGCGCGGCAAAGGCACGTTTGACAAAAGTATTGCGGGCTTGCAAGCGCTGAATGCGCTGGGCTATGGAAAGCCTGCCGCAGCGGGTGAAGGCCTGCTTCTGAATCTGGTCTATAACCCGCAGGGCCCGAGCTTGCCGCCTGAGCAAGGCCAGTTGCAACGCGATTACAAGCGCGAGCTGCACCAGCACTTTGGCATTGTTTTCAACGAGCTCTACACCCTTGCCAACATGCCCATCAAGCGGTTTGGTTCCATGCTGGTCTCCAAAGGGCAGTTTTATACCTATATGGAACTTCTGCATGCCAATTACCAAGCCAGCAACCTTGACGGTGTGATGTGCCGTACCCAGATCAGCGTGGACTGGCAGGGGTATCTCTACGACTGCGACTTCAACCAACAGCTGGGTATGGATTTGCAACCCGGCGATACACCGCGTATGGCAAGCCGCTCGCACCTGCGCGACCTGCTGCACGCCGACCCGCGTGGCCAACGTATACGGGTGGCAGACCATTGCTACGGCTGCACTGCAGGGCAGGGCAGTAGCTGCGGCGGGGCGCTGCACGCCTAGAACAGGCCACCAGCCACCAGCCACCAGCCACCAGCCAAGCAACTCCTGCCGCCCATGAAAAGACTTCTCATCCTCGCAGCAGTGGCCGCCTTTGCCACGCTCTTTTTCGTCTTCGACCTGCAGCATTGGCTTAGCCTTTCCGGACTGAAAGAAAGTGTGGAGCCGCTGCTGGCGTGGCGAGAGGCGTCGCCCGTGCAAGCCGCTGCAGCATTCTTCGGCCTGTACGTGCTCGTAGCCGCCTGCTCGCTGCCCGGCGCCACCATCCTTACACTGGGCGCAGGCGCGTTATTTGGCACCGGCTGGGGTTTGCTGCTGGTGTCATTTGCCTCCAGCATGGGGGCGACTTTGGCGTTCTGGACCTCGCGCTATGTACTGCGTGACTGGGTGCAGCAGCGGTTCGGAGAACGGCTCAAAACCATTCACGCTGGCATGGAGCGTGAAGGGGCCTTCTACCTGTTCAGCCTGCGCCTGCTGCCGGTGTTTCCATTCTTTCTCGTCAATCTGCTGATGGGCTTGACGCGCATGCCTGCACTCAAGTTTTACGCAGTCAGCCAGGTCGGCATGCTGGCGGGCACCTGGGTGTTTGTAAACGCGGGCACGCAGCTCTCGCAGATCGAAAGGGTGCAGGACATTGCATCTCCTACGCTGCTTGCGTCGTTCGCGCTGCTGGGTATCTTTCCGTGGATCATCAAAAATGTGCTGAGCACGTTCAAGGCGCGCAAGGTCTATGCGCGGTTCCAAAAGCCGGCTCAGTTCGAACGCAACCTGGTGGTAATTGGGGGCGGCGCGGCAGGGCTGGTAGCGGCGTATATCGGCGCAGCGGTCAAAGCAAAAGTCACTTTGGTGGAAGCGCACACACTGGGCGGCGACTGCCTCAACTATGGCTGCGTACCCAGTAAAACCTTGATTCACAGCGCACGGCTGGCCCATGCGGTATCGCACGCCGCCGCCCTGGGCCTGCAAGTGCCGCCGGCACGCGTGCAACTAAGCGCGCTGATGCAGCGTATTCAAACCGCCATAAAGACCATTGAGCCGCACGACAGCGTGGAACGCTACACCGCATTGGGCGTGGAAATGCTGGCCGGGCATGCCCGCGTGGTGAACCCCTGGACGGTGGAGGTGACTGACTCGGAAGGTGAAAAACGCAGTATCACCACCCGTGCCATCGTCATCGCGGCAGGTGCGCGGCCCGTGGTACCCAACATTCCTGGTCTTGAAGAAGCGGGCTATGTCACCAGCGACACGCTGTGGGACACCTTGGCCGGCATGACAACGCTGCCGCGGCGGTTGGCGGTACTGGGCGGCGGACCCATTGGCTGCGAACTGGCGCAGAGTTTTGCGCAATTGGGCTGCGAGGTCACGCTGGTGGAAGCGGGTCCGCGTTTGATGGCGCGCGAAGACGCGGACGCCGCAGCCGTCGTCACGGCGGCGTTTGCGAGAGAAGGCATCACGCTGTGCACCAGTCAAAAAGCGGTACGCGTCGAAATACAGGCGCAGATGGAGACGGGCAGCGCGGCGGAGCGTGTACTAATCACGGTTGGCACCGAGGGCGGAGCTGAACAGCGCATCGCGTTTGACATGCTGCTGTGCGCAGTGGGCCGCTCCGCGCGCCTGACCGGCTATGGCCTGGAGGAACTTGGCATTCCAGTAGAAAAAACCGTGGTTACGAATGAATACCTCGAAACGCTGTACCCCAATATTTACGCAGCGGGCGATGTAGCCGGCCCGTGGCAGTTCACGCACACCGCCAGCCACCAGGCTTGGTATGCGGCGGTCAATGCGCTGTTTGGGGCAGTCAAGCGGTTCAAGGTCGATGCATCGTGCATCCCGTGGGCCACATTTACCGCTCCTGAAGTAGCCCGCGTAGGCATCAGTGAAGACGAGGCGAAGGACCAGAAAATAGCCTGCGAAGTGACACGCTACAACTTGGACGACCTGGACCGCGCCATCGCCGATGGAGACACACAGGGCTTTGTCAAAGTGTTGACGGTGCCGGGGAAAGACAAAATTTTGGGCGTGTTGATCGTCGGTACACATGCGGCAGAAATGCTGCCGGAATTTGTCCTGGCAATGAAGCATGGGCTGGGCTTGAACAAGATTTTGGGCACCATCCACGTTTATCCCACTTTCTCGGAAGCCGGTAAATACGCTGCTGGTGACTGGAAGCGGGCCCACGCTCCGCAGCGACTTTTGGCGATGGCTGAGCGGTACCACGCCTGGCGCCGAGGTTGAAGTATGCGTATTGCGGTCATCGTTCCCGTACTGAACGAAGCGCGCGCGCTTGCCGGCCTGATCGCACAGGCCCAAGATTTGAAAGAGCAGGGCGCCAATATGGTGATGATCGACGGAGGCAGCGCAGACGGTAGCTGGCAGCAGCTGCGCGATCATGGGCTGGCCGTGTGGACATGCGGCCCTGGGCGAGCGCTTCAAATGAATACCGGTGCGCAGCACAGCCGCAAAGGTAGTAGCAGCAACAACGCCTGCAACAACGCCTGCAACAGCAACAGCAACAGCAACAGCAACAGCAACAGCGACAGCGACAGCGCCTGCGACGCACTGCTTTTCCTGCATGCGGACACCACGCTACCCCGAGCCGCGCTGGACCACATCAGGCAAGCACTCAATAAAGGGCATGCATGGGGTCGTTTCGACGTTCGCATAGCCGGTAAGTCGCGTTGGCTACCGGTTATCGCCTTCATGATGAACCTGCGTTCCCGCTGGACCGGCATCGCCACGGGCGATCAAGCCATGTTCATGACCCGCGCAGCGTTCGATGCCGTGGGCGGATTTCCCGAGCAAGCGCTGATGGAAGATATCGATATGTCCGCCAAGCTCAAACGTTTGTCCCCACCGGCATGTCTGCGCTACAAGGTGACGACATCGGGCCGCCGTTGGGACACGCGCGGCGTATGGCGCACCGTTTTTTTGATGTGGAAACTGCGCTGGGCCTACTGGCGCGGCGCCTCGGCGGAAGACATCGCACGGGCCTACCGCTGAAATCACCATGAAAATTTGCCGCGTCGTGATCATCGCCAAAGCGCCGCTGGCGGGCATGTGCAAAACACGCCTGATTCCTGCTTTGGGTGCAGACGGTGCTGCAGCGCTGGCAGCACAAATGCTGCATCGCGCCGTGCGCACTGCGATCGGCGCGCAATTAGGCTCCGTAGAGTTGTGCGCAGCTCCCAGCGCCGCGCATCCTGTATGGCAGACGCTTGGACTCACTGCGGCGCTGGATTGGAGCGACCAAGGGGAGGGTGACTTGGGCCAACGCATGGCGCGCGCTGCCGAGCGAACGCTGGCGCGCGGGGAGCATTTGATATTGGTGGGGTCTGACTGCCCGACCCTCACAGCCGCCCACCTCCGCGATGCCGCCCAAGCACTGCGGGATGGCAAGGCTGCGTTGATCCCCACGTTTGACGGCGGCTACGCACTGCTGGGGCTGGCAAAAATGCAGGCTGCGCTTTTCACCGATATGCCCTGGAGCACTTCAGTTGTTGCGCGCATCACCTTGGAGCGCCTGGCCCAAACGGGCATGCCGGTACACATTGGCCCCACGCTGCACGACATCGACGAGCCTGCCGATTTGGTACATCTACCGCCTGATTTTTCCCGGCTAGTCAAAGACACCGAATCTCACATTGCACAGGACCTCCATGACGCTTGAACTCTTCACCTGCTTGGCAACCAAAGCCGCCGTGGCCGCTTTTTTGGTAGGTACAAGCTACGCAACCTGTGCAGCAGAAGCGGAGAAATCCTCCACCTTTAACCCACAGGTGGGCATGTTCCAAACCGGTACTGGCGCACCTCCAGCGCCTTGGGCAGTCGTTCAACTGAGCAAAAAAGTACCACCCACGCTCTATCGCCTGCAGACGTGGGACGGCGTACCCGCCATCCGCGCGGACGCCAAAGCCAGCATGGCACTAATGGCGCGGCCGGTCAGCGTCGACTTGAAAGCAACGCCCGTTTTGTGCTGGCGATGGCGCATCGGCGGCGTGGTCCAGTCGGCCGATATGGCGACGAAGCAGGGCGACGATTACGCAGCCCGCGTGTACGTCACGTTCAGCCTGCCCGACAGCGCGCTGAGCTTTGGCACCCGCACCAAGCTGGGCATTGCCCGCGCCATCTATGGCGATCAAGTGCCCGATGCTGCGGTGAACTATGTGTGGGACAACAAACACCCGGTCGGCACAAGTACCCCCAACGCGTACACCGACCGCGCACAAATGGTCGTGCTGCGCAGCGGCAACGAGCAGGCTAATCAATGGGTCAACGAGCGCGTGAACGTATCGGACGACGTGCAAAAAGCTTTTGGCACGGCCGACGCTGAGGTCAGCTTGCTGGCTGTGGCATCCGACACCGACAACACTGGCGAGACAGCCGAGGCCGGATTTTCCGATCTGCACTTCGTCGCGGCAGACTCACCGTGTGCATTTCCTTCAAACCCGGCGCGCTAAACCTCCTGACGCTAGGCCAGGCGGAAAACTGCAACCGATTCGACCAGCCGGGCCGATTGGTTGTTAAGACTGTCAGCCGCCGCGGCAGACTCCTCAACCAACGCGGCGTTCCTTTGCGTCATTTCATCCAGCTGCATGACTGCATCACCCACTTGATCGATCCCGATTGATTGCTCGGACGTCGCAGCGCTGATTTCATCCAAAAGGACCGCCAAGTTTTTCGATTCCGCTCTGATCTGCACCATCGATGCCCCTGCCTGTTCGACTACCGAGGCTCCGAGCTCGACCGTCGCCACGCTGGCACCTATCAGATCCTTGATTTCTTTCGCAGCGCTCGCGCTGCGCTGCGCAAGAACGCGCACTTCACTGGCTACGACCGCGAAACCCCGGCCTTGTTCGCCTGCGCGCGCCGCTTCTACTGCGGCGTTAAGCGCAAGAATGTTGGTCTGAAACGCGATGCCATCAATGACAGCTGTGATGGCGGAAATTTTCAGACTGCTGGCGGTGATCTCTCGCATCGTCGAGACCACTTCTTGCACTGTTGCACCGCCTTTTGCAGCCGTTTCGCTGGCTCGGCTTGCAAGATCGAGCGCCTGCTTCGCATTGTCGGCATTGCTTTTCACGGTGGACCGTAGTTCCTCCATGGATGCCGCAGTTTGCTCAAGATTACTGGCTTGCTCTTCCGTGCGTTGACTGAGGTCGGCGTTGCCCACGGCAATTTGCGAAGACCCCGTGGCAATGTTCTCGCTGCTCGAGCGGACTTGCTTGACGATGATGGATAGGTTGTCGCGCATGTCACGCATTGCGGCGAACAAACTGATCGAATCGCCATTGCGAACCTCCAGTTCAGTTGTGAGATCGCCCTCAGCGATGCGACGGACTGCCTCGCGCGCTGCATTGGGTTCGCCACCAATATCTCTAATCACCCTGCGGGCGATCATCACGGAAGCGACCATTCCCGTAACAAGCACGGCCAACATTAACGCTAGGCTGGTGAAGATCGCGCGACGGCGGTCGTCATCGGCCGCAGCGGCAGCCGCTTGCCCGTTGGCCGAAATCTTGTCGGCCAGATCATCCAGGAGCTTGGTGGGCGCACGATCCATACCTTTGACCGAGGCATCCCCGATCACCGGATCAAAGCCCGCCGCAGTAAATGCCTCAAAACCTTTGCGGTAGTTCGCACCCATATCGACATGAGCAGCCATGAATTGGGTCAGCAAATCATGTCGCTCGCCGGCGGGGAGAGACTGGCTCAGCTGTTTTCCAAGGGACTGAACTTGCGCTTCATGCTTTTGGAAAGCAAGCCAGAACTTTTCCAGCGAAGCTGGCTTCTTGCCGCGTAGCAAGACATTTTTCCACTCTTGAACCTGCGTCTTAAATTCGGCGAGCAATGTGGAAACTAGCCGTTCCTGAGCGACGTCAATTTGGATGACACTGGCGAGGTTTTGTGCAGCCGCGTTCATACGCTGAAGCCCAAACAGGCCTGCGGCGACTGCGATAAGAAGACATGCACCAATGAACAGAGACAGTTTTTTACCAAGATTCATGTTTTGACTCCTTAAGTATCATGGCCAGCACTCAAGTTCCTATTGTCACGTGAGTTTACGGATCGTGACATTCTGCGGCTTTCTATGGAAAAGCGATGGGTAATGGGAGACACAAGCCGATTTATTTTTGCGAGAAAAAAATGCCGTTGAAAGAGCGCCTTGCCTTTACGTTGGTCGCGCTCACCAAGCGCTAGGGATGTCCTGCATAACCCTCGCGAGGATGTGATAGTGCGGATCGGGATGGGCCGCAAGGCGCCTTTTGGCAGGCAATAGCCGAGCTATCGACAAGAAAAGCAGTTTGTGCAGGGCGTCCCTAGAGGTGTGACAGCAGGAAAAAAATTCAAGAAAGTTCGGCGCTTCAGGTTGACATGCGAAAACGAGATCCCAAACGCGAAGCGCGACATTTCTCTTGGATCAGTGACCGCGTTTAGATATCAGCGCCGCCGCTTCCTGCGAGTGAGAAGGTCTGACAAAGTTGCTGCAGTGCATTCAGGCAGTAAAGACGAAGATTCGGTTCAGGCTCTACGGGGGAGGCAAAGGATGTCTGTGTGGTGAGCCACGCGCAAGCCTCCAGGTAGCGTTTGTGACGTAAAAATCTCGTGTACTATATTAGTACAGTTAACATAATATACATCGTATCTACTATGCAGTAGCCGCAAGGTGGCGACATGTTTTTTTGCTCGTACCCAGACTGTGTCGAATAGGACTCTCTACGGTCCGTACGGAGTTCATGCCTCGTAACGCTTGAAACATTGACGAGCCATTGCGGCCGTCTCTTGACAGCCGGCTTTTCACTTCTCGGCAACTCAAAGGTACTTTCGCCAGAGTTCGTTGGAAAATTTCCCGGTCGGGTCTATGCGATGTTTCAGCCGGCGCATTTGCTCGGCCTCTGGATACGCGGCATCGAACTGGCGTCTCGTAGCGTGCAATTGGTAGGGTAAGTAGTAGCGGCCGCCGTGCAGCAGCGCCAGTTCAATGAGTTCGCGTGTCCACACCCCTACGACGTCTTGGGCGTTCTGCCATGTGCGCTGCTTGAAGTACAGAACGAAGCAAAAAACGTCTTCGCGCGCCCAAGGCAGTAGCGACACGGTATCGGCGGGTGCATGGCGAATGGAGATGTTCAAAGCATTCACCTCGTTTCTCTGTAGCACCTTCGTCATATCCCGAACAAAATCTGTCGCCCGCGCTTCGGGAATGAAGTACTCCTGCAGCACGTAGGTCGACAGCATTCGTGTGATTGGCTCCAGCTGTGCCACGTCAAGGCTGGCCTCGTGACTTAGCCACTTCACGACGGTCTTGTCCGTTTGCATCGGCTGTATCACATGCTTTCGCAGCGTGTCGC
Source organism: Burkholderiales bacterium (assembly GCA_038235025.1). Lineage (GTDB taxonomy): Bacteria > Pseudomonadota > Gammaproteobacteria > Burkholderiales > Burkholderiaceae_C > Simplicispira. The sequence goes on along the minus strand of JBBSUJ010000077.1, from coordinate 1,929 downwards.
CGCCGGGCAATTCGGTGATGGCCCAGATGGCGTTCCGCTCGAACCCATAGGATTGGCCCCGCGGCACCAATCGGGCATTTTCAGTTAGCGGCGTGGTCTCTGGCACCTGCTGCCAAGTCACGCACACGGGTCTGTCAAACATCGGAGGCAGCAAGTCAGCGTTGTGCAGGACAGCGCGCTTTTCGCCCTGCACTTTTTCCTTGAAGTGCGCCACGTAGCGTTCCAACGGCACCTCTTCGACTACGCGTTCAATGCGCACGTTGTCCGCCAGCTCCAACTCAATTTCAGTGATGACGGCAATCGCGCCGTAACCGCCAATAGCGGCCCGAAAAAGACCCGGCTGCACGGTTGGACTTGCCTCGACGACAGTGCCGTCGGCCAAAACCAGCTGCAGCGCTCGCACGGTGTTGCCGATCGGCCCGTGGCCGACGTAGCGACCATGGCAGTTCACGGAAACCGCGCCACCCACGGTGAAGTTGGAGAAACTCTGCATCGTCTTGACTGCAAGCCCGGGCGCGTCCAGATGGTCCTGCAGGTCGCGCCAGCGAATTCCGGCCTGGACGCGAACCGCATGTTCGGTGGGTCTTATCCAAACGACCTTGTTCATCTCCCGCATGTCGATATGAAGCCCCCCTACGACCGCCACTTGCCCACCCATGCTGTAGCGCCCACCGCCCACCGCTATGCCTCCTTCCTGCCACGAGCGTACCAAGTCTGCTACCTCGTCCGTAGAGTGCGGAGCTTTAATGCGCGCCACCTCAACGCGATACAAGCCGGTGACGTTGGCGACGAGTAAGGACTCAGCTGCGACCGTTCGCACAGGAGCCAGGCTAAGCAAACCCGCGGTTGCCAAAGACTGCGCGAGAAACGTTCGGCGGCTCGCGGGCGCGCCCTGCCGGTCTGGATCACGCGATATCAAGCTATGCATAAGGTCTATCTTCGCCTATGAACGATTGAGCCATCGCGTATCTCGTCGTCCGCGCAACCGCGTTGCTACCATCCGCATATGCCCTCCATTCCGAATGACGCCCCTACCCCTTCCGCTGTCAACTTTGGGCACACCGGCCGGGTCTGCCTGGTCACCGGCGCTGCGCAAGGCATCGGCGCTGCATGTGCACGCAGGTTCGCCGCGGATGGCGCGCACGTGGTGTTGGCCGATGTGGATGACGTGCGAGGCCGCTCATTGGCCGATGAGCTTTCGGGGCTCTACGTGCATTGCGATGTCGGCGACAAGACGCAGGTTGACGACTTGGTCGCTCAAGCATTGGCTTGGCGCGGACGCATCGACGTGCTGTTGAACAACGCCGGCATCTTTCGCGCAGCGGATTTTCTCGACGTCACCGAAGAAGACTTTGATGCGGTGCTGCGCGTCAACATCAAAGGCGCGTTTCTGGTGGGCCAGGCCGTGGCGCGACTTATGGCCGATTCTGGTGGCGGTGCCATCGTCAACATGAGCTCGGTCAACGGCACTCTCGCGATCCCCAATATCGCCAGCTACAACGTGAGTAAAGGCGGTATCAACCAACTCACCCGTGTGATGGCGCTGGCGCTGGCTAACAAGCACATTCGCGTGAACGCCGTAGCACCCGGCACGATTGCCACGGAGTTGGCCGCCAGAGCTGTGTTGACCAGCGACGAGGCGAAACAAAAAATCTTGTCGCGCACGCCCATGAGACGCTTGGGTGAGCCGTCTGAAATTGCCGATGTGGTCGCTTGGCTGGCCAGCGATGCCGCCAGCTACGTAACCGGGGAAATTGTCACGGTCGATGGCGGTCGCATGGCGCTTAACTGTCAAGTTCCGCCTGTTTATACACCCGCTTGACGAACAAGTCGGGAGCTTTCTTGCTCCACGCTTGAAGGGTCTCGATAGGCGAGAGATGATTTAAGGCGCGCTGCGGGATGTGGTGGTTGTAGGTGCTCAGATAGTTG
>JBBSUJ010000076.1:0-16034 GCA_038235025.1 Burkholderiales bacterium | reverse complement strand
CAAGAGTCCAATGAACTCAAAAGCGATCCGACGAAGAAGGGCAGGCGTTGGGTGGTCGAAGTTGCACATAGCTGGTTCAACCGATTTCGCAAGCTACTGGTGCGATACGAGAAGCTTGATCGCAGCTTCATGGCATTGAACCACTTGGCTGCGTCAATCATGGCGCTCCGTAAAGTCAAGCTGAACATAAACATTATTTACGGATAAGTTCTTAGCGGACTGCGCACCGACGACCCTAGTAAGACACGGCATCGGTTCGTTCACCATGCGCACAAGGCTGGCTCTTGATGCTGGCGCGTGGCTCGCTGCAAAGGCCTGATATCTCCCGGCACCATGCCAGTACTCAAACATCGGGGACCGGCACTGCCGGCTCCGAAGAAAAAAGTGCTGGTAATTGTTCAGACGCCCACTATAGGTAGCGGCACCCTCTTAGACCGTGCTCTTAAAGGAACTCGGCGGACATCAATTTTTTGCACAGCCCCTCACTCTGCAAAACAGAGTTATACTTTCTGAAACTCTGCATTACAGAGTTAAAGTCTTCCATGCCCACATCCTCGCAGCGCACATCGTCGCAACTACTGGCCTTGCAAAGCTTTCTCATTGCCGGACACCGCCCGATCCGGTTTCGTCCAGGCTCGCTCGTGCGGTGGGGACTCACTTTTGCGTTCTTGGCGCTGACGACCGACCCGCTCATCCGCGCGCTCTGGCCGGACAGCCAGCAGCCATTGCGAGCCACGATGACCATGGTTTGGCTAGGCAGCTGCTTAGCCGCCACTGCGTACTTTGACTGGCGCGCCAATCAATCAGCCGCAGTGCAGGCGGACGAGACCATGCCTTTTGTACAAACGCAGGTCAGCAAAGTGTGGTGGTTACTGCTTGCGGCCGGCGTGCTGTACACGGGCAGTTCTATGGTGTTTGGCGGGGGTTATCAGGTCTACATGGTGTGGCTGGCGCTGGTGGGTCTGGGCCTTTTTCTGCACGGCTTGTTCGCTCATGAGTTGATCGAATGGACCGGAGCGGGTATCTTCTTGCTGGCAATCCTGGTGATGGTGAGCGGATTGCCCTTGGCTTGGCACCGGCCCCTTGTGGTCAGTTGCGCGGGTCTGGGCATGCCTCTGCTCGGCGGGTTCGTGCAATGGCGGGCTGTACCCAAACCGAATGTCGGGCGCTTGTTTGGCTGCGTAGCGGCGGTGTTGGCGGCCAGCGTAGTACCGGCGTGGATCGCCGTGCAGTGGGCTCAGCAAATCAGAATTCCCACTGACATTCCAGTGCTTTCGCAACAAGAGTTTCAGCAGCGCAGTGCACCTTGGCCGCACTATTTGGCCTTGCATGTCGCAGCAGGCACTCCGATGGTCCTAGAGCTCGACATCAAAGGCGGGGTTTTGCAGTCTGCGCAAACTGTCCCGCAAATGACATACACCGTGGCGCAAGACCTGGACTTGCTGCTGATTGACGGCGCACTCAGCCAATATGTGCGCCGCGCCGGGCAACAGTGGCAAAGCCAGGAAGGGTGGCTGCGCATCACTCGTCTTGACTTCAACCCAGACCTAGGACACGCGGGTGGTTTGCGCGTTCGCAGCAGCGTTCAAGTGGACTTTGGAGGTCGCCCTCAATGACACGCCCTACACCACACAACACCACACCAGATGACACCAGCGAATATGCCGATACGCTAGACCCGCTGCTGCACCAGCCACTGCGCACCCAGATTGCCGCGTACTTGATCGGCCGGGGTGAGGCCACCTTTAGCGAATTGAAGCGCGTTCTGCAGTGCACCGATGGCAACCTGGACGCACACCTTAAAAAGCTGCTGGCGGCGAACTATGTTGCGCAAGAACGGCGCGATGGTGGGCCTCGCGTGCAAACGACCTATGCACTGACCGACGCTGGACGCGGTGCGTTCGCTTGCTACTTGGAGCACTTGCAAAAGCTGTTCAACCTGACCCAAACCATAGCGCCTGATCAACGCAATGGATTTGTCCAAGCCTCACCCCGCGTGAGGCACCTCCCTAGTCCGTAAAAGGAAATTCCATGTCGAAAATTTCTAGCCCCAAACGTTGGGGCCGCGGAGCCCTGTCCGCTTTACTCACGTCAAGCCTTTTCGGCCTCGCCGCCTGCAGTGGCATGCCGCGCCAGTCCGTTTCCCTACCCAGCGACGCTGAACTGGCTGCATTGCCTGTTATCCAGCTAGGTCAGACAAAACCGGTCCAGGGCGAATACATCGTGTACGTCCCCGCCAGCCAGTCAGTCCATACCGTCGCAACTGTGCAAGGTAGTTTGTTTGCCCGCACCGACACCAAGACGCTCACGGTACAGCTCAAGCGCGACATTTATTTGTACAAGAACTGGATCAGTTTTGACAAGCTCGAATGGGTGAAGTCCACTGATGCGGTGACTGGAAAAGTCCAAGTCAGGTTGCCTAACTATGACGAACCGCAAGAGGGTGAGATCGTGATACAGCTAGATGCCAAGAGCTAAACCTCTTCTTGCATAAACCGCAGCTTGAGCAACGACCGCTAACATAATGGCAGCAGTTACGCGGCCCGGACATCACAAGCGCGAGAACGGATCCATCAGCGAGGCCAGCGTCGGCGCGCCCTTTTCCACTTTTTCGGAAGCCGCTCGGTAAGGCCGCTCGGGCGGCTCGTTCACCGGGGCGAGCGGCATGGGCGGCATGGGATGGCCGTACACGCGCTGCACACGGTCTTCAAGAGTGGGGTGCGAATGCAAGCGGTCAGCGAAACGGGCGCTTAGAAAGTACACCAGCCCGCCCGTAACCTCAGCTTCCACCAGCAGCATGTGCTGAACGCTGGGGTGGTCAATGCCAGTGTGGCGCACGTCCAAACCCCGCGCCGCAAGTGCGCTTTGGGTTTGCACCTTGCGCAGCACGCCGCCCAAGCCATTTTGGCTGCGCGTCCACTGCACGGCGCGGGCGTCGGCCAGGTATTCGCGCTGGCGCGATACGGCGGCCTTGAGCAACTGGCCGGTTACCCAGCCCGCAGACCCGGCCAGCATGATGGCCGAGCCAAACCACCACGCCAGGCCTCCGGGCTCGCGCATTTCGTCGCCAAAGTTGTAGACCAGCTCCAAGCCAAACACCATGCCGGCCAAGCGCATTTTGAGACGCGTGTCGCCCTCGCGTAGGTGCGACAGTTCATGCGCCACTAAGCCCTGCATTTCCTCCCGCGTGAGGTGATCGAGCGCACCTTGGGTAACGGCCAGCACCGCGTCGGCTTTGTCCCACCCCGCTGCAAACCCGTTGATGGCGGTGGCGCGCGGCAGCACCATGATTTGCGGTGGCTGCATGCTGGCGGCAATGCACAGCTCATGCACGACGTTGTAGAGCCGTTGCTCGGCATGCGAAACGCTGGGCCGCAGTTCACGCGCACCCACGCGCCGCGCAAGCTTGATGCCGCCGGCGCGCAGGTTGGACGTTTCAACCCACCAGCCGCCCAGCACCAGCAGCAAGGAAACCCCCACATTTGCCAGCAAGAAGCCGCCGGGCAAAGGTAGGTGCACCGGTAGCAACAGCGCCATTAGCCACCACGCCAGCATCAACGCGCCATGCACGGCAGCCACCAGCACCACCACCGAGATGGCAAAGGCCAAAAGCAGCCAGCGCGTCTCGGTGCGGGCGTCGTGTTGCTGGTCCCAGAAACGCATGGCCAGGGATTAGCGGTGTGCGCGTTGGGCTGTTGCGGCGTGTTGAAGAGGTGCGTTCAAAACGCCACCTTGGGGGCGGCGCGCTCTTCTGCGCTTTGGGTGGATTCGAGCATGGACGCGGGGGTGAAACCGGCCAAGCGCGCCACGACAAGTGCAGGAAACTGCTGCGCTGCATTGTTGAACTCCAGCACTTGGTCGTTGAAGGCCTGGCGCGCAAAGCCGATGCGGTTTTCGGTACTGGAAAGCTCTTCGCTTAGCGACTGCATGGTGGCATCGGCCTTGAGGTCTGGATACGCCTCGGAGACCATCATCAGCCGCCCGAGACTGGCACCGAGCAGACCCTCCGCCGCGCCCAGCGTGCCAATGGCACCAGCGCTGGTCGGCGCAGCGCGCGCCGCAGCGGCTGCACCTTGGGCCTGGCCCCGCGCCTCGATCACCGCTTGCAGGGTGGTCGCCTCGTGCGCCAGATAACCCCGCGCCACCTCCACCAGGTTGGGCACCAAGTCATACCGCCGTTTGAGCTGCACATCAATTTGTGCAAACGCGTTGGTGATGCGGTTGCGCAGCTCCACCAGCCGGTTGTAGGCACCCACGGCCCACAGCACGGCAAACACCACGATGATCAGCAAGAGCCACAGCGTTGCATTCATGTCGATTTCCTCTTCCCGGTTTTTTGATTCTGGATATTAGCGACAAGGCAAGGCGCCAACAAGAAAGCACGACCAACAAAGCACGACCAACAAAGCACGACGAAGAAAGCGCGACATCGGACACGTGAAGACGGCCCCGCGATTCAAACGCCGAGCCGTCTGTAAAAAACCAACCAAACCCGTCTCTAGAGCTCGTAAGTATTAAGCTATTAGCTATATATTCAGTAGCAAAATTGCGACCTGCTCACCTGTTACTGCGAGGCAGACCGCAAGGTTTGGACAACCGGCCGCGACAGCACTTCCCTCAGACCCCACCAACCCGCCAACAGCGCCAGCGCCGCGCCCGCCACGCTGCCCACCAGAGGCACCCAGAGCGAGGCCGACCAGGCAAAACCAAACACGTAGCGCGCCAAGGCCCAGCCTACTGCCATGGCGGCGACACTGGCCAAAAAGCCGGCCAGCAATCCCACGCCCGCCAGTTCGGCGCGCTGCACCTGGCGCAGCAAGCTACCACTGGCACCGAGCGCCCGCATGATGGCGAACTCACGGGCACGCTCTTCGCGCGTGGCGGTTACGGCGGCAAACAGCACAACCAGGCCCGCTGCCAAGCTAAAGGCGAACAAAAATTCCACCGCGCGAATGACCTGGTCCAGCACCTGCTGCACTTGGGCCAGCGTGGCGCTCATATCCACGTTGGTCACGTTAGGAAACTGCCGCACCAGCGCGTTGTCAAAGCCTTGGGTTTCTGGCGCTCGGTAGGCGGCCAAATACGTCACCGGCACATCGGCTAGGTTGGCCACCGGATACATCACAAAAAAGTTGGCGTGGAGTGATCCCCAATCCACCTTGCGCAGCGACGTAATGCGCGATTCGTTTTGCACGCCACCAATATCAAAGCGCAGAGTGTCGCCCAGCTTCAGGCCCAAGGTTTCCGCAATGCCCTCCTCCACACTCAGCGCGCCGGCTTCCTCGTCGACCCATTGGCCGGCCACCACAACGTTGTGGGGCGGTTGCTGCGCGCTGTTGGACAAGTTGAACTCACGCTCTACCAGCCGCTGCGCGCGCGCGTCGGTGTAGTCGGCCGCGGCCACGGTTTTTCCATCGATGGCGACCAGGCGGCCGCGAATCATGGGGTACCAGTCGTAGCGCTGCACGCCCGCGCCCTCCAGCGCAGCACGAAATTCCGAAGACTGGTCGGGCTGGATGTTGATGACGAAACGGTTCGGCGCATCGGGCGGCGTGGCCTGACGCCAGCTGTCAATCAGGTCGGTGCGCAGCAACACCAGCAGTACCAGCGCCAGCAGGCCAACCGCCAAACTGCTGACCTGCACTACGGCGTACGCGGGCCGGGCTGATATTTGCCGCGTGGCCAGCACCAGCCAGCGCGGAGCGGTGGCCTCGTTCACCATGCGGCGCAGCAAGCGCACAGCCACCCACGCCAACGCCGCGAACAGCAGGACCGCACCGGCAAACCCACCCACCGCGATCAGGCCCAAAGTCACATCACGGCTGACCACCAGCAGCAACGCGGCAAAGCCGATCACCCCCACACCCAACACCAGGAGCGAGGCTGGCCGCAGCGCCCCCACGTCGCGCCGAATCACCCGCAACGGGGGTACCTGCGCCAACTGTAGCACCGGCGGCAGGCCGAAGGCGGTTAGCAAGGTCATGCCCACACCCAGTCCCAAAAGCGCCGGCCATGCACTGGCGCTGGGCAAACTGGTGGTAACCAACCCGGACAGCAAATAGACAAAACCATAGTGCACCGCAAAGCCCAGCGCCACGCCCAAAGCGCTGGCCAGCAAGCCCACCAGGGCGAACTCGGTGGTGTAGGCGGCCGCAATGCGCCGCTGGCTTTGACCCAGCACGCGCAGCATGGCGGAGGCATCCAAATGGCTAGCCGCAAACGCGCGCGCCGCCAGCGCCACCGCGACGGCGGAGAGCAGCGCGGCCAAGAGAGCCACTAAACTTAAAAACTTCTGCGCACGCTCCAGCGTTTGGGTCATTTCCGGGCGACCCGAATCGAGTGATTCCACGCGCAGGCCGCGCACACCGGGTTGTTCGGCCTGCTGCGTGGCAAATTGAGTGAACTGCTGAACCGCCGAAGGCGCACCGGCCACTGCAAAGCGGTAGGTAATGCGGCTGGCTGGCTGCACCAAGCCCGTGGCCGACAGATCGGCCGCATTGACCATGACGCGCGGCGCAAAGCTCATAAAGCCGGTGCCGCGGTCAGGCTCCAACACGATGACGCGGCTGATACGCAAACTGGCATCGCCTAGCAACAACGGGTCGCCCACTTTCAGGTTCAGGGAATCGAGCAGAGGCGCATCCACCCACACCTCGCCGGGCGCAGGAACGCCGCGGATGGCGGTGCCCGTTGCACCAGGCTCGGTGGCCAGCGTGATGCGGCCGCGCAGCGGGTAACCGGCCTCTACGCTTTTGAAAGCCACCAGGCGACTGGCACCGCCTTGCGCATCGCCAGCCCGCGCCATGGTGGGAAAGCCGGTGGTGCGCACCGTTTCAAGACCCAACGCACGCGCGCTTTCGGCAATGGCGGCAGGTGTGGGCACATCGCTTGCCACCACCGAATCGCCTCCGAGCAACTGCAAGGCATCTCGCTGCAATCCCCCTTGCAGGCGATCGGCAAAAAAGCCCACTGCGGTTAGCGCTGCAACCGCCAGCGTGACGGCCAACACCAAAAGGCGCAGCTCACCGGCGCGCAAGTCGCGCAACAGGGTGCGCCAGGCAAGGCGCAGAAAGGACAGGTTCATGGGGCCGCACCTTAGCGCACAAGCCGCGCGCCCTGCCGCTTGGGGGCTTTAGTCTGCAGCGGCTGGGTTGGCTGCGGTGCCCGGCGTCTCCAGCCGCTTTTGCAGCGCTTGCAGCACGGGGGTGATATCAACCCCCTCGCTGATCTGCGGGTTGGAAAAGCCATCGCTCTTGCCGGCGTCGATCTCGCGCTGGGCGATCAACGGCACGGCTTTTTGGAACGCTTCGGTAAAGGAGTACGTTTTGCGCAGTTCCTCGTTAAACAGCGCACGCCCGAAGAACGTCAGCTCCGAGCGCAAGCCGCAGCCGTAGGACGTGTGCGTGGCGTCAGCAGCCGTCATGATGAGCGTCGACGGGCTTTCCAACGTATCGATCCAGCCACCAGAAAAACAGGCGGAGATGGTGATGACGCGATGGCGAATGCCCGATGCGTTCAGCGCAGCGCGCAGCATTTCGGGCGTCACGGACGCAACCTCCAGCGGCCAGTTGGCGGCCGCAAGCGCGTGGTCCTGCGCCCCATGGGAGGTCATGTAGACCACCAGCAGGTCGCTTTCTTTGTCCATTCGCTGGGCCAGCGCGGATACCGCGCGCTGAAGGTTCCCGGGCGTGGCCCACAGGTGCGTGTCGGCGGTTTCGGGGTGGTTGAGCAATTGCAGCAACCGGCCCTTGGCGTCAAAGCGCTGCTCCAGCACCTCGCGCACCATGGCGCTTTCATTGCGAAACACGTTCTCGGCCGCATAGGGCGCAAAAACCAGCGCATACACGTCGGCCACACCAGCGCGCTCGGGCAAAAGAGCGTCGGTCTGCTGCTGGAACAAAGCCTGTTGGGCTTCGAAGACGGGTTGCGACAGGCGCAGGCGCGCCGGTGCGGGCGTATCGGCTTCGGCCTGCGAATAATCGGGCGTCCACGGGCGGTCGGGCACGTACCACATGATGCCTGCTACCACCGCCCCAAACGCCGCTGCATAAAGCAAGCTGCGCAGCCACGAGCGCGTGAACCGGAACATCAGCACAACGCCCGCCAAAAGCTCCCAGAGCAGCATGAGCCCGTAAATAGCCCAGAAAGCCCAGAACCAGACGCCGCCCGACCAGCGCTCTGGCTGTTGGGCCACCACCCCCATCAGCGCCAGCGACACGAGGCCCGCGGGTACCACCAGGACGGTGCTGAGCACGAGCCAAGCCGCCAGGCCTCCAGACAGAGGCGCAGGCAAGTGCGGCCCGTTTGCCAATGTGTCTGCTTGCTTTTCTCGCCGTGTTGTTCTGCGCGCGGGGGCTGACGCAATCGCCCACCACGCAAACCCCAGAAGGAACGGTGTCTGCCACCACGAGATCAACCAGTTGCGAAGGGTGAAGACCGCGGGCCCCGGCACTGTCAATCGCTCCAACCCCAAAAACAGCAGGTTGACTAGCAAAACGATGGCCACGGCCTGCAGCGGTGTAGGAGCCACCGAGCCCGTGCGCGGCGACTGGAGAAATGCCACGCGAAGCCCCTCCAGCATCCACCGCGCCAAAGAAGGCCGCTCTTGCGCGCCATCGACCGCAAAGTCGCCGCGGCGTATCTGCAACGCGTCATCTACGGGAAGGTTGTGGGTTTCCAGCACCTCTTCAGGCGCATACGGATCAAATTGGCCGGGCAGCGTATCGGCCCATGCTTTGGGAATTCTGGAATCTGGCATTGCGGGGATGATGCCACTGCCCACACGCCCGTTGGGTGGCTAGGGCACCGCGACCGGCACAGGCGCGTACAGAACGCCACGCGGAGCGCGGCACAAGCCCCACAACCGAATACCGGCGCGCTCAGCCAGCACCACGCCGGTGGCGGTAGGCGCTGAGATGGTCGCCAGCGCCGCAATGCCCACGCGGGCGCATTTGCGCACCAGTTCGTGGCTGGCGCGGCTGCTCAGCACCACAAAGCCCGGCTGCGCAAGTTGGCCGGTTCGTGCCAGCCAGCCAATCAACTTGTCCAGCGCGTTGTGGCGGCCCACGTCTTCAAACACCTGCACCAGTGGCCCATCGAACATGGCCCAGCCGGCTGCGTGCAAGCTGCCTGATTGGGCGTTGAGCAGTTGGCGTTTCTCAAGCTCGGCAAACGCGGCCAGCACCGTTTGCAAGTTCACTTGGGCTGTCCATTCGCGGCGCGGCACCGCCTCAGGCGCGATATCCAGCGCAGCCAGGCTTTCCACACCGCACACACCGCAGCCGGTGCGCCCTGCCAGCGTGCGGCGGCGCTGCTTGAAGTGCGAAAACGATTGCGAGGAAATATCAAGGTGCACTTCCACGCCCGGTATGCCGGCCGGCAGTTGGGCAGCTGCACCGGCGCGCCGCATCTCGATACCGCGCACGTCGGCCGCGCTGCGCACGATGCCTTCGCTTAAAGCAAAGCCCAGCGCAAAGTCTTCCAACTGCAAAGGCGTGACCATCATCACGGCGTGGGAAATACCGTTGAAAACCAGCGCTACGGGAATTTCAGCGGCCAGCGTGTCGCCCCGCAGCGCGCCATGGGCTGGCACGCCCGGTTCGCCGAACACCTGCACCTGGCGATGCTCCAGCGCATACAAGTCGGCAGCGGCAGTGTCGTCACTCACTGCCAAGGGCGAAACCACCTTGGGCATCGTTGCCGGCAGCTAGATCCGCTTGATCGGCTGACACAGCCGCTACCAACACAACGGGAATCGACTTGGAGGTAGGGGTACCAGCCGCATCCGCCACTGCCGACAGCGGCACCAAGCCATTGGTCTCTGGGTAATACGCGGCCAAATTGCCGCGCGGCACGTCGTAGGCCACAAGGCGGAACCGCTCGGCGCGGCGAACTTCGTCGTCGTGCCACACGGTGTGGATGTCGACCCAATCGCCATCTTCCATGCCCAACGCTCGAATGTCCTGCGCGTGAATAAACACCACGCGCCGCTGGCCATACACACCGCGGTAGCGGTCGTCCATGCCGTAAATGGTGGTGTTGTACTGGTCGTGCGCGCGCCCCGTGGTCAGCGTGAACACGATTTGGTTGGGCAAGCGCGCGCGCGCTTGGTGCGAGGGCGTGTCTTGCGGGACCACGGGCGGGTAGAAATGGGCTTTTCCGTCCGGCGTTTCCCACACCCGCTCATTGACTGCGTTGCGCAACCGAAAACCACCGGGCACGGCCACGCGCTGGTTGAAGTTGGCAAAGTCTGGGAACACCTGCGCGATCAAGTCGCGAATTCGGTCGTACTCTTCGACCAAGTACAGCCAGGGCACGTTGCTGCGCGCCCCCAAGGTCGCTGCCGCCAGCCGCGCCACGATGGCGGGCTCGGACAGCAAATGCTCGGACGCTGGCGCATTGCGACCCGCCGAAAGGTGCACCATGCTCATCGAATCTTCAACCGTCACGCTTTGCTGCCCGCCGGCCTGCAGGTCGATCTCGGTGCGGCCCAGGCAGGGCAAGATCAGCGCCGCTTTGCCGTGCACCAAATGGCTGCGGTTGAGCTTGGTGGCGACATGCACCGTGAGCTCGCAGCGGCGCAAAGCCGCGTGTGTGGCGTGCGTATCTGGCGTAGCGGTAGCAAAGTTGCCGCCCAGCGCGAAGAACACTTTGCCCTGCCCGCTTTGCATCAGCCGAATAGCTTCCACTACATCTACCCCGTGCTTGCGCGGGGGCTCAAAGCCAAACACCTGCTGCAGGCTGTCCAGCAGCGATTCGGGTGGCTTTTCCCAAATTCCCATGGTGCGGTCGCCCTGCACATTGCTGTGCCCACGCACCGGGCAAGCGCCAGCCCCTGGCCGGCCCATGTTGCCGCGCATCAGCAGCAAACTGACCAGCGCCTGAATGGTGTGCACCGCGTACTTGTGCTGCGTAATGCCCATGCCCCAGCAGGTGATGACATTGCCGGCGTTCAAATACACATCACTCGCCGCGCGCAGTTGCGCTTCGCTCAGGCCTGACTCGGCTTCCAGCAGCTCCCACGATTCAGAGCGCAGCTCCACAGCCATCGCATCAAAGCCCGCGGTGTGCTCGGCGATAAAGCCATGGTCCAGCACGTTGCCGCGGGCATCGTCCTGCTCCAGCACGTGTTTCATGATGCCTTTGACCGCTGCCAAATCCCCACCCACGCGCAGTTGAAAGTAGTGCGTGCTGATAGGCGTAGAGCCAAGCGTGGCCATCTCGAGCGCGTTTTGTGGGTCTTGAAATCGCTCCAGCCCGCGCTCGCGCAAGGGGTTGAAGCTGAGGATGCGCGCGCCGCGTTTGTGCGCCGCGCGCAACTCGCCCAGCATGCGCGGGTGGTTGGTGCCGGGGTTCTGGCCAAAGATGAAGATGGCGTCGGCCAACTCAAAATCCTGCAGCGAGACCGTGCCCTTGCCCACGCCAATCTGCGGCGTCATGCCGCTGCCGCTGGGCTCGTGGCACATGTTGGAGCAGTCGGGAAAATTGTTGGTGCCGTACTGCCGCACAAACAGCTGGTACAAAAAAGCCGCTTCGTTGCTGGTGCGGCCCGATGTGTAAAAAATGGCCTGGTTCGGGTCGGGCAGCGCGTTCAGGTGGCGGGCGATTAGTGCAAACGCGTCGGCCCAGGCGATGCGCTGGTAGCGGTCGGTGGTGGCGTCGTACACCAGCGGGTGCGTCAGGCGGCCCTGGTCTTCGAGCCAGAAATCGCTTTGCTCAGCCAGTTCCGCCACGGTGTGGCGCGCGAAAGAATCGGGGCCATTGCGGCGCGCTGTAGCCTCAGCAGCCACGGCCTTTACGCCGTTCTCACAAAACTCGAAGGTAGACGTGTGGTCACGGTCGGGCCACGCGCAGCCGGGGCAATCAAAGCCGTCGGGCTGGTTGGCCGACAACATGGTCTTGCTGCCCTTGATGGCAATGTCGTGGCGCAGCAGCGTGTTTTTCACACTGTCCAACGCGCCCCAGCCGCCAGCCGGGCCGGTGTAGAACTCGATTTTTTGCTGGGTCATAGAGGTTGTTTCGATGGCCTGAGATGCGGCGAGATTGTGGCTTTGATCGTGCCGGAATTACGAAGGACGCGGAGCCGGGCGATGGCCTGTGCAGCTGCCAGGAGTTTCCCCACCGCACCCGCGGCACCCACGCTGCGAAAAACCGCCGCGAACAGACCATCCGCACCGCCCTTATCGGGCACTGCGTTGCCCGGACGCTCAGAATCCGCAGCCCACCAAAGACGTAGCAATATAAATTCAACAGCTACAAACCTTACCTAATAAGCGCTATAGGCAAATTTGAGAAAAATTTTTCCACCTGAAGCTATTGGCCACCCGCCCACCGTCACGTCTCCTGAGACACCTTGATGGTCGGGAATTTCGAGGAAAAGTCCTTCGCCTGCTGCGCAACCTTGGCCGCCACCCGGTGCGCAATTTGGCGATAAATCTGGGCCACTTCACCCTGCGGATCCGCCACCATGGTCGGCATGCCGCTGTCCGCCTGCAGGCGAATTTGCATGTCCAGCGGCAGCGCACCCAAATAGTCAATGCCGTATTCCGCGGCCATGTTCTTGCCGCCATCGGCCCCAAAAATATGCTCGATGTGCCCACAGTTGCTGCACACATGCACGGCCATGTTCTCCACGATTCCGAGTATCGGCACGCCCACTTTCTCGAACATCTTGATGGCTTTGCGCGCGTCTAGTAGAGCAATGTCCTGCGGCGTGGTGACGATCACCGCGCCGGTCATGGGCACGCGCTGGCTCAGGGTGAGCTGAATATCGCCCGTACCGGGCGGCATATCGACGATGAGGTAATCGAGCCCGCGCCAGTTGGTCTGGCGCAGCAATTGCTCCAGCGCCTGCGTGGCCATGGGGCCGCGCCAGACCATGGCCTGGTCCGGCTCCACCAAAAAGCCAATCGACATGACCTGTACGCCGTGGTTCTCCAGCGGCTCCATGTTTTTGCCGTCTACGCTGTCGGGCCGGCGGTGAATGCCTAGCATGGTGGGTTGGCTGGGGCCATAAATGTCGGCGTCCAGCACGCCCACACAAGCACCTTCGGCCGCCAGCGCCAGCGCCAAGTTGGCAGCAGTGGTGCTTTTGCCAACACCGCCCTTGCCCGAGGCAATAGCGATGATGTTTTTCACCTGAGGCAGCAGCGGCACACCGCGCTGCACGGCGTGCGCGGTGACCTTAGTGTGCATATCAACCTGCACGCCGGCCACGCCCGGCACACTGCGTGCGGCGGCGGCAAACGCCTGCTGCAGCGGGGCAAGCAAGCTTTGTGCGGGGTAGCCCAACTCCACATCAAACGCCACGTCGCCCCCCGTGATGGTGAGGTTGCGCACTGCGCGGGTGGTGACGAAATCCTGGCCCGTGATCGGGTCCTGCACCGTGGCCAGCGCGGCCAGCAGGTCTTGTTCGGCAAGCGCCATGTCGCATTTCTCCTGAGGTTTGCGGCAAGTCTATGGCTTGCTGCAAGACAATGACAGCTTTGCGGTGAACTGCCGCAGCTCAAGGAACGCTGTGAAACTGAAGATGGCCGAGAACTCGCTGTTCGCAATCTTATTGCGCTCGCCCTGGTGGGCCAGCTTTTTGCTGGCCGGCGCAATCACCGTAGCCGTGGCGGCGCTTGCGCCCGACCGGTTCAAGCTGCTGGGTGCGTTTGGAGCGCTGCCGCTCTACGGCGTTGGGTGCTTTGCAGCCTGGAGGCAGTGGAAAGCACCGCCCGCTGCGGCCGTTGCGGCGCAGCTGGAAGCCTTGTGCAGCATGCCCTGGCGCGAATTTTCGGCCGCCCTGAACCGGGCGTGGGCAGCACAAGGCGCGCAAGTACAAACGCTGACCGGTTTAGAGGCCGATTTTTGCGTGGAGCAGGCAGGCCGCACCGTGCTGGTAAGTGCGCGCCGCTGGAAAGCTGCGAACCACGGGGTGGAGGCCATCGAGCACCTCGCCGCGGCGATGCGCAAGCGCGATGTGGCGACGGGCCAATACTTGGTGGGCCACGGAGGCGTAAGCGATAGCGCCCGCGCTTTGGCGCGCAGCGCGGGGGTGGAATTGGTCGAAGGCAAGGTGCTAGCGCAACTGCTAATGGCCCGAAAGGCCTGAGCGCGAGAGTGTGCAAGTCGGCTCGCGCTCACTGTTGCGACGAGCCTGCCCGTGCATGCGTCGCTCGTTTTTTTGCATGCGGCGTGCTTCAGACCGCGCGGGTTTTTACGCGGCGTGCACCGCTCCCGCCGGCGGCACACTCCTCGGTGCACTCTCAATGCAAGCCCCATGCAAGCCCCATTCCGTTAAGCGCCCTTCATTGCCTGCCCATGACCAGTCCTTTCCCCGAGTCCGCCCAAGTCGCTACGCCTGGAGCATCGCCTGTGATGCAAAGCTCCACGCCACAAACGAGCACTGCCCCCGCCCACGTTTCCCCCGTTGCCAGCCAATCAAGCCATACTGCCCCGCACGCTGCGCCACCCAAGCGCCGCACGGGATTGCTGCTGACCGGCGGCGGTGCGCGGGCGGCGTACCAGGTCGGCGTGCTGGAGGCCATTGCCGACTTGCGCCTGGCCTGCGGCGCGGGCAAGGAGCCCAACCCTTTTCCCATCATCACCGGCACATCGGCGGGCGCTATCAATGCGGCTGCGCTCGCCTGCGGGGCCGACCAGTTCGACCGCGCGGTGCGCCGTATGGCGCGGGTGTGGCGCAACTTCAAAGCGCAGCAGGTCTACCGGTCTGATTCGCTCAGCGTGGCGCAAAGCGGCGCACGCTGGCTGACGCTGTTGTCCCTCGGCTGGGTATTGGCACGCTGGCGGCGGCTGCGGCCGCGTTCGTTACTGGACAACGCTCCCCTGGCGCAGCTGCTGGTGCGCATGGTGCCGCTGGTGCGGCTTCCGCATGTGATTCGCAAAGGGCACCTGGATGCGCTGGCCATCACCGCATCAAGCTACACGCGCGGCGACCACGTCACCTTTTTTGAGGCCGGCGAACGGCTGGACCCATGGGTACGCTCACAGCGACGCGCGGTGCGCGACCGCATTACGCACGAGCACCTTCTGGCGTCCTCCGCCATTCCGTTTGTGTTCCCGGCCACTAGCATTGATGTGGCAAGCCGTACCGAATATTTTGGCGACGGCTCCATGCGCCAGTCGGCCCCCATCGCTGCGGCCATTCACCTTGGCGCAGAGCGCATCATGGTGATTGGCGCTGGCCGCATGCACGAGCCAGATGGTGGCGCGCTGGAAGGCGAAGTGCCTGCTTACCCCTCATTGGCACAAATTGCCGGGCATGCTTTGTCCAACATTTTTTTGGATTCTCTGTACGTCGATATTGAGCGCATGCAGCGCGTCAATAAAACCATCGCCTTGATTCCCGAGGCGTCTCGCAGCGGTAGCGCGCTGCGGCCGATTGAACTGCTGGTCATTGCGCCGTCGCAGCGCCTGGACGCCGTGGCTGCGCGCCATATAGGTGACCTACCGCCCGCCGTGAGAACCATGCTCGGTGCCCTCGGAGTAAGCAAGGACAGCGACGACGTGCGCGGCGCGGCGCTGGCCAGCTACTTGTTGTTCGAGGCCGCCTACACGCGCGATTTGATGGCCCTGGGCCGCGCAGACGCTCTGGCCATGCGCGAGGAACTGTGCCGATTTTTTGGCTGGACCGATACGGGTGCAGAGCTGCGCACCGCGGCGCCGAAATAATGGCCATCGCCTTGCGTTTGCGTTTGCGTCTGCGTCTGCGTCTGCGCAGCTGACCGCGTCAATCAAGTCCTGCGCGGCTGCCGCCTGCGAGCGCCTACCAACGCAAGCCCACCCACTATTAACGCCGACAGCGCCGCCAGCGCTCCCGCTGACAAGCCTGGCACTGGAAGCGGCGCGGCTGCAGACGCTGCCACCCGAAACACGCGCAATTCATCCAAGCTAGGGATGTCCTGAACAAGTCATAAATGGCCGTGTTATCGGCACGATGGTGCGCTGCACTACCGCCATGGTTGGCTGGGGGAGTCAATTTCGGGCTATGTTGTGCCCAAGTCGCTATGTTTTGGCCGCATTGGCGGCGT
>JBBSUJ010000075.1:0-16036 GCA_038235025.1 Burkholderiales bacterium | reverse complement strand
TCAGAGCTGGCGGCGATCTCGGCGCGCACTGCAGGTGTGGTGCGGGCATTCTTATGCAACTTCATCAGCGTGGCTTGGCGCTCCCGGTGGGTTGCAAGGACTCTATCAACTCTTTAAGCACTGCTCGGGCCATGAAGAGTGGATAGCGCTTTTTATCTATGCAATCGTCCGGGATGCGACAGCTAGATAGCAGAGGTACGACAGTACGCTGGAGCGTTGCGACCAAGTTCGAAACGGGTGCAAAGCGTGCCGTACCGTATCACACGGGTGCACACGCGAGCCTTTCTCACAGGGAATCCCGAGCCTCCCGGCGTTAAAGTTACGCTACAGATCGCGAAGCGCGGCGCAAGGGAATAATTTTCGATGACTCCCAAGCGTCGTGTGATTTAGCGAAGTTTTGCGTGTCAGGGCGCAAAGAAACGCCCTGGAGAAAATCCTAGCGAGTACTCATCAAAGGCTGACAGCTTGTGCATGCGCCTTCTTGGCAGTCTAATCGCGACATCGTTAACATGTTGTAAGCGGGTTACAGCGACTGCGTTTCAGGTTTAGTTCAACTCCTCAAAAGCCTGGGGAATCTTAAAGACACCAGTATCGAAACCCGCAAAAAGGCTGAAAATAGGTCTGAAGACTATAGAACTTGATAACTTCAAACGCTTTGATTACGCGCTCTAAAGCGACTTCTTTTATTTTTCGTAAAAAAAGCCGCCGATGTGGCGGCTCAACGAATTGAGCTGCACATCGGTGCAGCGTCAACGCTTCTGTCGGTATTTACGAAGCGCAGCGATCTGCGCTGCCATTACCGCCAGCTCGGACTGCGCCCGCGCCAAATCCAATTCTCCTTTTGCGTTGCGCAGTGCGTCTTCCGCCGCGGCCTTGGCAGCGCTGGCTTTCTCCTCGTCCAGATCCTTTCCGCGCACTGCCGTGTCGGAGAGCACGGTTACACAGTTAGGCTGTATTTCCAAGATGCCGCCAGCAACAAAAACAAACTCCTCGCTACCATCAGCCATCTCAATGCGCACGGAGCCCGGGCGAATGCGCGTAATCAGCGGAGTGTGGCGAGGATAGACACCTAGTTCGCCGGCCTCGCCAGGCAGCGCGACAAAAAGCGCTTCGCCCGAGAAGATCGACTCTTCAGCACTTACGACGTCGACATGGATGGTGTTGGCCATTCAGATTTCCTTTGAACAATGCGGACTGGTGTTGATAGCCGAATAAAGCTGATCGTTTGACCAGCTCCAGCAATCATCAGGCTGCCATTTTCTTTGCTTTTTCGAAGGCTTCGTCTATCGTGCCGACCATGTAGAAAGCCTGCTCAGGCAAATGGTCGCACTCGCCATCCACAATCATCTTGAAGCCGCGAATGGTCTCAGCCAAAGGCACATACTTACCAGGCGAACCGGTAAACACCTCCGCCACGTGGAAGGGCTGCGACAAAAAGCGCTGGATCTTTCGCGCACGGGCGACAGCCAACTTATCGTCGGGTGCCAACTCATCCATACCCAAAATCGCAATGATATCGCGCAGCTCCTTGTAGCGCTGTAGCGTTCCCTGCACAGCGCGGGCTACGTTGTAATGCTCTTCACCTACCACCGCAGGAGACAACTGCCGGCTGGTGGAATCAAGTGGGTCAACGGCAGGATAGATGCCCAGCGACGCGATGTCGCGCGACAGTGCTACAGTAGAATCCAAGTGAGCAAAAGTAGTTGCAGGAGATGGATCGGTGTAATCGTCAGCAGGCACGTACACAGCCTGAATTGACGTGATCGAACCCACTTTGGTAGACGTAATGCGCTCTTGCAAGCGCCCCATCTCTTCGGCCAGTGTGGGCTGATAACCAACAGCGGAAGGCATGCGGCCCAACAATGCAGAAACCTCCGTTCCCGCCAAGGTGTATCGGTAGATGTTGTCGACGAAGAACAATACATCGCGACCTTCGTCACGGAACGACTCGGCAATGGTCAAGCCGGTAAGAGCCACGCGCAAACGATTGCCCGGTGGCTCGTTCATCTGGCCGTAGACCATGGCGACTTTGGACTCCGAAAGGTTCTCCAAGTTCACCACGCCCGAATCTGCCATCTCATGGTAGAAGTCGTTGCCCTCACGGGTACGCTCGCCCACACCTGCGAACACCGACAAACCCGAATGGGCCTTGGCAATGTTGTTAATCAGTTCCATCATATTGACGGTTTTGCCCACGCCAGCGCCACCGAACAAACCGACCTTGCCACCCTTGGCAAATGGGCAAACCAAGTCAATCACCTTAATGCCGGTTTCCAGCAATTCTTGCGAAGGCGCGAGCTCGTCGTATGCAGGAGCCTTGCGGTGAATGGAGGCAGTTACCTCATCGCTGACTGGGCCCCTCTCGTCGATAGGCGCGCCCAGCACGTCCATGATTCGGCCCAAGGTGGCCTTACCCACGGGCACGGTGATAGGGTTTCCCGTGTTGGCAACCATCAAACCACGGCGCAAACCGTCGGACGAACCGAGTGCAATGGTCCGCACAATGCCGTCGCCCAGCTGCTGCTGTACTTCAAGCGTAAGGGCTGAACCCTCCAGCTTGAGCGCGTCATAAATTTTGGGCATTTGGTCACGGGGAAATTCCACGTCAACCACAGCGCCAATGCACTGAACGATTTTGCCTTGGGTCATTGCGCTGACCGGTGCGTTAGCTTGAGCCATGTTGATTGCTCCAATAAGTAATTCTGTGGACCGTGTTAAACGGCTGCGGCGCCCGCGACGATTTCAGACAGCTCTTTGGTAATAGCGGCTTGCCGTGTTTTGTTGTAGACCAGCTTTAGGTCATCAATTACCGTACCAGCGTTGTCGGTAGCGGCCTTCATTGCGACCATCCGCGCCGACTGCTCAGATGCCATATTTTCAGCGACTGCCTGATAAATCAACGACTCGACATAGCGCACCAGCAAGTCGTCAATAACCGCTTGTGCATCGGGCTCATAGATGTAGTCCCAGTCGTTCTTTGCCCCTTCACCTTGCATGGCCTGGGACGAAAGCGGAAGCAGTTGCTCCACAACCGCTTCTTGGCGCATGGTGTTGACGAAGCGTGTGTAGCTGAGATAAACCGTACGAATCTTGCCCTCTGCATAAGCATCAAGCAGCACTTTGACAGGGCCAATTAGTTTATCGAGGTGTGGAACGTCTCCCAAACCAGTGACATGTGAGACCACTTTTGCACCGACACGATTCAGAAAACCAAGGCCTTTATTTCCAATGGCAACCGCCTCGACGCTGACGCCCTCGCCCTGCAACTCGCGCAGCTTGGCGGTGACGGCGCGCAGCACGTTCGTGTTCATGCCGCCGCAAAGGCCTTTGTCGGTAGTCACAACGATGACGCCAGCGGTCTTCGCGCTGTTGGTCTTCATGAACGGATGCACATACTCCGGATTCGCCTGACCCAGATGCACCGCGATATTGCGCACTTTTTCGCTGTAGGGCCGAGCCGCACGCATGCGCTCCTGCGCCTTGCGCATCTTGGAGGCGGCGACCATTTCCATGGCTTTGGTGATCTTGCGGGTGTTTTCCACCGACTTGATCTTGCCGCGAATTTCCTTGCCTGCTGCCATTTAGACCCCCACGTTGGCCGACCAAGCGGCTGCAATGCGCCCGAAGCGGGCGCTCTGTTGCTTCAAGCGTTCAAACGCTGCGCTCCTGTGGCCCATTGTTTGTTTCAAGTAAACGATTTTTTAAACGCTGCGACGGCAGCGCTCAAAGCGGCTTCCGCTTCCTTGTCCATAGCCTTGTCGTTCTCGAGTTTTTCGAGCAAAGGTGCATGGCTGGTCTTCAGGAATTGGTGCAAGCCGTGCTCAAAAGCAAGCACCTGTTTGACGTCGACATCATCCAGAAAGCCTTTGTTCACCGCGAACAACGTCGAAGCCATGAGACCGATAGACAAGGGGCTGTACTGCGCCTGCTTGAGCAGCTCCGTCACACGGGCACCGCGCTCCAATTGCTTGCGAGTCGCTTCGTCCAGATCTGACGCAAACTGCGCGAAGGCGGCCAGCTCCCGGTACTGAGCCAGGTCAGTACGGATACCGCCAGACAGGCTCTTGATCAGTTTAGTCTGTGCCGCACCGCCCACCCGTGATACCGAGATACCAGCGTTGATAGCCGGGCGAATACCCGCGTTGAACAAGCTGGTTTCCAAGAAAATCTGACCGTCCGTGATCGAAATCACATTGGTAGGCACGAAGGCCGACACGTCACCGGCTTGCGTTTCAATGATCGGCAATGCTGTTAACGAACCTGTTTTTCCTGTGACCGCACCTTTGGTGAAGTCTGTGACGTACTTCTCGTTCACGCGAGCGGCGCGCTCCAGCAAACGGCTGTGGAGATAGAACACGTCGCCGGGATAGGCTTCTCGGCCTGGCGGGCGACGCAAAAGCAACGAAACCTGTCGGTAGGCCACAGCTTGCTTGGAAAGATCGTCGTACACGATTAGCGCGTCCTCACCGCGGTCGCGAAAATATTCGCCCATCGTGCAACCCGAGTAGGCTGACACATATTGCATAGCCGCCGACTCGGAAGCTGACGCAGCCACCACAATGGTGAACTCCATGGCCCCGGATTGCTCCAGCGCGCGCACCACGTTCTTGATAGTCGATGCTTTCTGGCCGATGGCAACGTAGATGCACGTAACGTTCTGACCCCTTTGCGCAATGATCGCGTCGATAGCAACAGCCGTTTTACCGGTCTGGCGGTCACCAATGATCAACTCGCGCTGACCTCGGCCAACGGGTACCATAGCGTCAATCGACTTGATACCGGTCTGCAGCGGCTGGTCCACTGATTTACGAGCAATCACACCCGGCGCGACCTTTTCGATAACGTCGGTCATCTTGGCGTTGATAGGGCCTTTTCCGTCAATAGGCTGACCCAGCGCGTTGACCACACGGCCAATCAGTTCGGGACCAACCGGCACCTCCAGAATGCGACCTGTGCACTTGACGGTGTTGCCTTCGGAGATGTGCTCGTACTCGCCCAGAATCACGGCGCCAACCGAGTCACGCTCAAGGTTCAGCGCCAAACCGTATGACGGCGTACCGTCCGCGGTTGCGGGAAATTCGAGCATTTCTCCCTGCATCACATCAGACAGACCATGGATACGCACGATACCGTCGGATACGGACACCACAGTGCCTTGGTTGCGAATGTCGGAGCCAACGTTTAAACCCTCAATGCGGGTCTTGATCAGCTCGGAAATTTCTGCGGGATTGAGTTGCATGACTCTTTCCTTCTTTCGTTGTTATGCTTATTGCCTCAAATCCGCTTCAGGCGGTGAGGGCAGCTTTCATTTGTTCCAAACGGGCCTTGACCGAGGCGTCTAGCACCTCATCACCCACCACCACTCGCACGCCACCAATCAAAGATTCGTCACGTTGCATGGAGAGGTTCAGCTTGCGACCAAATCGTCTCTCCAGCGACAAGCCCAATTCAGCCAGCGCAGCAGTGCTCATCTCAAACGGGCTGTAGACGACAGCGTCCGACGAGCCACTCTGGCGGTTCACCAGCGCTCTGAACTGCTCGGAAATTTCCGGGAGCGCCTCCACACGGCCGTTTTCTATCACGGTGCGTAAAAAGTTCTGCGCCATCTCAGACATTGCGCCGCCTGCAACACCCACGATCACGTCAAACACTTGCGAAGACGTCACCTTGGGATTGCGAGCGAGACTCTGTAGCTGGGCATTGGATGCAATGGACCCAAGCTGGTCAGACCACTGCAATGCGTCGCGGGCATATTCATCACCCCTGTCGGCACAAGCCTTGAACAAGGCCTCTGCGTAGGGACGGGCGATAGTGGCGATTTCGGCCATGGACGCTCCTTACAGCTCGGTTTTTAGGCGGCCAAGCAAATCCGCATGGACGCCTGGGTCGACTTCCCTGCGCAAGATCTGCTCGGCGCCCTTGATCGCTAACACGGCAACTTGCTCGCGCAGGCTTTCGCGAGCCTGGACCGACTGCTGCGAGGCTTCAGAGTGAGCAGCGGTCACGATCTTGCCCGCCTCTACGGTCGCGCGCGCCTTGGCTTCTTCGATGATGGCCTGGGCGCGACGATCCGCATCTGCTAGACGTGTCGCCGTCTCGTTGCGTGTCTGCGCCAGCTCATGCTCTACGCGCTTGTTGGCAGCAGTCAGCTCGGATTTGGCGCGGTCGGCAGCAGCCAAACCCTCGGCGATTTTGTGGGCTCGCTCGTCCAGCGCCTTTGCAATCGGGGGCCACACGAATTTCATCGTGAAAAGCACCAAGATCAAGAAAACAATAGCCTGAACAAACAGGGTCGCATTGATACTCACGGCAACACCTTTCTAAAGTGGCGTCGAACCGGAATTACTGAGGCAGATTAGCCAGCAAGGTCGAAGCGAACGGGTTGGCGAATGCGAACAGCAAAGCGATAGCAACGCCGATAAGAAAAGCAGCATCGATCAGGCCCGCCAAGATGAACATCTTGGTTTGCAGTTCGTTGATTAACTCAGGCTGACGCGCCGAAGCCTCCAAAAATTTGCCTCCCATCAGAGCGATGCCGATTGAAGCGCCAATGGCACCCAGACCAACGATGAGACCGCAAGCCAAAGCGACGAGACCGAGAATGTTTTCCATGATGACTCCTGATTGAAAAAGAAAAGTTGACGAAAAAAGAGAGCAAACCGTTTAGTGGGCTTCGTGTGCTTGACCGAGGTAAATCAGCGTCAGCATCATGAAAATAAAGGCCTGCAGGGTAATGATTAGGATGTGAAAAACCGCCCAAATCGTACCTGCGATGACGTGCCCCAGTGGCAGCAATACGCCGGAAATTGACATAGCCGCTGCACCGCCCATTAGCGCGATCAGCATGAACACCAACTCACCCGCGTACATGTTGCCAAACAGTCGCATGCCGTGCGAGACCGTTTTGGCAATGTATTCAATGACCTGCATCAGCAGGTTGACCACGCCAAGAATGACCGCGAAGACGGGATTTTTACTGGTTCCAAAAGGCGCCGTGACCAGCTCGTGCGCGAAACCACCGACACCCTTGATCTTGATGCTGTAAAAAAAGCACAGCGCAAGAACCGCGGCGGACAAGCCCAAGGTAGTTGACAAGTCGGCGGTAGGCACTACACGCAGGTACGCATGAGCCGGGTCATAGCCGGCAGCGCCATAAATTTGACTCCAAATCACGGGCAGCAAATCGACTGGCAGCAAGTCCATGGCGTTCATCATGAAGATCCAAACGAACACGGTGAGCGCAAGGGGCGCAATGAACTTGCGGCTTTGCGCGTTGTGAATGCTGGCTTTGGCCTGGGTATCGACCATTTCCACCATCATTTCGACTGCCGCTTGGAAGCGACCAGGAACGCCCGAGGTAGCCTTACGAGCTGCGAGCCAGAGCACGAAGAGAGATAAAACTCCAACGATGACGCTGACGATAACTGAGTCGTAGTTGACCACCGAAAAATCGATGATGGATGTCTGCTTGATATTTTGAAGGTGCTGCAGGTGGTGAACGATATATTCACTTGCAGTCGGTGCGTGCGCTTCAGCGGCCATCGGTCAAGCTCTCTCAATCTATCGTTTTTCGGACACTGGGTCGCACCAAAAGCACGAACCAGTACGTTTTCATTGTGACCATCATTGCAGCCAACAGCGCCAGCCAGCTCAGTGACTGAAACCAGAGCAGCGCGATTCCCAGCATGACCAACGTCATTGCAATTTTTGCCGCCTCCCAAGCAAAAAGACTTGCGAGTGCGCCGGCGGGAGACCCTTTAAAGCGCGTCACTCCACGCGCAAACAATGCCGCAGGAACCACCACGCACAGGACGCCCCATGCTGCGGACTGCGCCGAGCTCGCGTCTTGAGAAACAACCCAAACTAGCAAGGTTGCCAAACAACCCGCTAGAGCCTGCCAAGCGACCAAACGCCATACCGAAAATGAAGGTTGACGCCTGCGCCACTCTTTCGCCTGCTCACGCGTCAACGGCTTGAACTCAATTTGCTCGCCTTCGACTTCCTGCTTAGCATTGACGTCATTCACATGGACCTCCCAGGATTGTTCGTCTAGAGTTCCGCAAAGCCTCTTATTATAAGTAAAAACCCGTGACATTTGGCTCACTTGTCGATGCTTATGAACGGAACTTAATACTTTTGTAGGTTTTTGCGCTCATTGCGCGGCCGCTGCTCAAAGCAGGCGCGCTGCATCGAGCGTTTCCGCGTGTTGTTTTGCTATAAAAAAGAAAATTCGCTCATGGATGATCCTCAGCCTAGTAAGTCTTCTGTCGAGACCATCATCGATAGGGATTCATTGTTTAACTTCCCATCGCCGTTTCCCATCAAGGTGATGGGTCGAAACGTGGACGCTTTTGTCCCCGCTGTGATCGCTCTCGCACAGCAGTTCGATTCGACGCTAGATGCGAGTTCGGTTGAGCTACGCCCCAGTAGTACAGGTACCTATGTGGGTCTGACCATCACGGTTCTTGCCACCAGCAGGGCGCAGCTTGATGCCCTATACCAATCGCTCAGTTCGCATGAGCTAGTCAAAGTGGTTTTGTAAGGAGACTGATGTCGTTCAACGTGGAGGTGCTAGGCCGGGCCGAATATTCTGAAACGGTCGAATCCATGCTGCGTTTCACAACGGAGCGCACAGCGGAAACTGCTGACGCACTGTGGCTGTGCGAGCACCCACCGGTCTTCACTCAAGGCGTAGCGGGGAAATCTGCGCACTTGTTAAACACTGGAACCATTCCCGTCATGACCTCGAACCGAGGCGGACAAGTCACTTTTCATGGTCCGGGTCAAGTCGTCGCTTATCCGTTAGTCGATTTGCGACGAGCAGGCTACTTCGTCAAGGAATACGTCTATCGTTTGGAGGAGGCTGTGATTCGCACTTTGGCGCACTTCGCCGTTACGGGTCACCGGGTGGCGCACGCGCCGGGTATCTATGTGCGCCTAAGCGATCCGCACGGGCACTCGGTACTCGACCAGTGGCCTCGCTCGGTCAACCCTGCTCAGGCTGGCGTGGATGCGGCTTCCGCCGCTCCAGACTTTTCTGGGCTGGGCAAGATCGCAGCGCTCGGCATCAAGGTGTCTCGCCACTGCACGCTGCACGGCGTGGCCTTGAACGTATCGATGGACCTTTCGCCCTACGAACGAATCAACCCCTGCGGCTATTCGGGCTTGCAAACGGTGGACCTTTCTACAATTGGGGTTCAAACCACTTGGAACGAAGTGGCGCAGGTTCTTAGAAGACAGCTGGTCTCTCGCCTCGCGCCCTAGTCTCTCCACACCATGAGCACCTCTGAAGTCGTTCGCGAAGCGCAAAACAGCGCGGAATACAACCCGCTGGCGAAGCAAAAGGCTGCCGCCAAGCTGTCTCGTATTCCAGTCAAGGTTCAGCACGGACCTGTGCTGAAAAAACCTGATTGGATCCGCGTCAAGGCGGGCTCCCCCACTACACGCTTTTACGAAATAAAAGACATCCTGCGCGAGCACAAGCTACACACAGTGTGCGAAGAGGCGAGCTGCCCCAATATTGGGGAGTGCTTCGGTAAAGGCACGGCGACTTTCATGATCATGGGCGACAAGTGCACCCGGCGATGTCCATTTTGCGACGTGGGACATGGCCGCCCTGACCCGCTGGATGTGAACGAACCCCTCAACTTGGCCCGCACCATTGCAGCCCTTCGCCTGCAATATGTGGTGATAACCAGCGTGGATCGTGACGATTTGCGCGATGGCGGCAGCGGGCATTTTGTGGAATGCATTCAGAACATTCGCGCGCTGTCTCCCAGCACCAAAATTGAAATTTTGACGCCCGATTTTCGTGGGCGCGACGACCGTGCCCTGGACATTCTCAAGCTCGCACCACCCGATGTGATGAATCACAATTTGGAGACCGCCCCTCGCCTGTACAAAGAAGCACGGCCCGGTAGTGACTATCAGTTCAGCCTGAACTTGCTCAAGAAGTTCAAAGCACTGCACCCACGGGTTCCCACCAAGAGCGGCATCATGGTGGGCTTGGGCGAGACAGACGAGGAGATTTTGGATGTTATGCGCGACTTGCGCGCGCACGGTGTCACCATGCTCACGGTTGGCCAATACCTGGCCCCCAGCAACAGCCACCTACCAGTGCGCCGCTATGTGCATCCAGACCAGTTCAAATTGATCGAAGAAGCCGCATACGCCATGGGCTTTCAGCATGCCGCCGTCGGTGCCATGGTCCGCTCAAGCTATCACGCGGACGAACAAGCGCAAGCCGCTGGCGTATAACTCAAGTGGTAGCGATACTAGACCTAAAGCTGGAGGTGTTTCTGAGAATGCCTTCTTCTCGCGAGGACATGAGGCGAGAGCACTCTGCGGTTACGGCAGCGCGGACGCGTTAGTGTCACCACCGACGCTGCGCCAACTAGTAAAGGCATCGGCTGATCCGATTATTGTCGTTAGGTCGAGAACTTTGGCAATGACGCTCAGGCTAGCGCTGCGCAGGGATGGGTTGGCTAAAGCCCGTCAGCATCCGGTCTTCATTACCGTGAGCTCCCACAGATTCGGCCCTGTGGGGTCATGAGTCTTTCGGTATCTTTCCAAGACGACGTACCTTACTTTGTTCATGCCTCAAAAGGACAAAGTAACCAGCTTTTCTAACGGTCTGTGGGGTCAGCCTCGCTGCAGCAGAATGCAAGTCAAAGCTCGCTCCGTACGCGCACACGTGATACCTAAAGGCAGGACGATACGCATTTACGCCACAAATCGGGCAGCCACAAAATTTCGTTACTTTTAGGGCTGTAGCGCTTATCCAACCTACCTCGAAAGCTATTGTTTTAGAACATTTGACACGCTTGTTAGCGAACCCGCTTCGCCGCTCTCCAACACTTGCAGCGCCCACGGCGCCAACTTGCGCGTATCCGCCCGCAGCACCTCCTGCTTCACTGCCAAGATTTGCGCTGGATGCATCGAGAAGCTACGCAAACCAAAGCCCAGCAAAATTCGCGTTAGCGCGAGGTCGCCCGCCATTTCGCCGCACACCGAAATGCTTTTGCCTTGAGCCCGGCACTCGGCAATAACGCCAGCGATCAAGCTAAGCACCGCCGGGTGCATGGGGTCATAGAGATGCGATACCGCTTCATCAGCGCGATCGATGGCCAGTGTGTACTGGATCAAGTCATTGGTACCAATGGAGAGAAAGTCAAAGTGCTTCAGAAACATGCGCACGGTCAGCGCCGCCGCGGGCACTTCAATCATGGCCCCAAGTCGTACGCTACCGTAAACCGCGCCGCGCTCGTCCAACTCAGCCTGCGCCAGGCGCACGTGTGCGAGCGTCTGATGGATTTCATCGGCATTCACCAGCATGGGGAACATCATGTTCACTCTGCCATGTGCAGCAGCGCGCAACACTGCACGTATTTGAATGCGAAACATCGCCGGGTCCGCAAGACTCCAGCGGATCGCACGCAGGCCCAAGGCGGGATTAAGCGAATCATCCTTGCGGCCACGATCCAATGGTTTGTCGGCCCCAATGTCAAGCGTGCGAATCGTTAGCGGCATTCCGTGGACGGCGTTAACGGCATCGCGGTAAGCCGCGTATTGCTCGTCCTCATCGGGTAGCTTCCCGCTGCGACCCATGAACAAAAATTCGGTACGAAACAGGCCGACGCCCACTGCACCTGCGGCAACGGCCGCTTCGCCGTCTGCTGGCATTTCAATGTTGGCGAGGAGTTCGACTTTCTCGCCATCAATAGTCACGGCCGGGGTGTGTCGCAGTCGGCTAAGGCGTTCGCGTTCGAGCTCGTTTTGTCGCTGGCGAAAGCCATATTCAGCCAAGATGATGGGCGATGGGTCGACGATCATGACGCCGGCGTCACCGTCGATGATGACCCAGTCGTCCTGGCGAACCAACTGGCTGGCGGCGCGCGCGCCGACAACCGCCGGAATATCCATACTTCGCGCTACGATCGCCGTGTGCGACGTTTTGCCCCCCACATCGGTCACGAAACCGGCAAAGACGCTTGTTTTGAACTGCAGCATGTCTGCGGGAGAAAGATCATGAGCAACCAATACCAACGGCACATCTAGGGTATCGTCTATCAGCACATCCTGCGAACCCTTGCGGCGCGCGCTGTTCTGCGGGGGCCCAACGGGGCCGGCAACCCCCTTCATGTTGCGTAAAATGCGCTCCACGACCTGCTCTAAATCTGCCTTACGTTCACGTAGATATTCGTCCTCCATCTCGTCAAATTGGCGCGCAATCAACTCCAACTGGGTGGTAAGCGCCCATTCGGCGTTGTACAGGCGCTCCGTGATCCAGTGCTTGACGCCCGAAATCAAGGTTTCGTCCTGTAGCAGCATGAGGTGCACATCAAGCAGCGCTGCAAGCTCATGCGGCGCGTCCGTGGGCATGTCAATCTGAAGTCGGGTCAGCTCTTGCACCACCGCATTGCGACCAGCACGTACCCGTTCGATCTCTTCGGCCACGTGCTGAGCATCGACAAAGTAGTGCGCTACATCAACGCGACTAGATCCAACAAGCACCGCTCTTCCAATCGCAATGCCGCGCGCTACCGCCAGGCCGGGGACGGAAAATGTCATGTTCGCTGAACCCTCGTCGGCGCAAGCGGAAATACACGAGACCGCATCTTCACGGATTATTGGCCTTCGCCAAATTTGTCGTCGATAAGTGCCACCAGCGCGTCCATGGCCTCTCGCTCCTGCGCGCCTTCGGTTTCAACTACGACCTCGGCACCCAAACCGGCGGCCAGCATCATCACGCCCATGATGCTTTTTGCATTGATGCGCCGATCTCCCCGACTGATCCACACGTCGCAGGGGTAAGCCCCAGCGAGCTTACTCAGCTTGGCTGAGGCCCGTGCGTGTAGCCCGAGCTTATTGCTGATGGTTTTGTGAGTCTTTACCATTGGAATTGCGAGTCTGAAATTGCGGCGCTCGCACTGCTACCTGCATCACCCCCTGAGTGCCGCCCACTACGGCGCGCTGTACCAGCAGATCTAAGGGTTCATTGCAGTAGCTCAAAGCGCGCAGCAGCATAGGAAGATTGACGCCAGAGATGAGACGCGCTGCCCCGCGCCCTTCAACCAATTTCTGAGCGATGTTGCAGGGCGTGGCACCGAAAATATCGGTCAGTACCAGAACTGGGCGACCGTTTTCAACATCCAGAACACTACGCGCCGCAGCCAATGTTTGTTCCGGCGGGACGTCTGCGCAGACATCCAGCGCTTGTAGCGACTTCCAACAGTCTGGAAGTACGTGCAATGCGCATTCCCGCAAAGCTCGGGCGAGCGGTGCGTGGGTAATGAGAAAAATCAGCGTGTTCATAAATGCAGGGGGGGGGGCGCCAAGCATTATCGCTTTGGCACGCGTACAAATTGAAGCCGCAGTGAGACGTGGCCCTGCACACGAGCCAGCGCAAATCATGCCGAGCGCATACATTCATGGACCCCATCTGCAGGGCTCCTAAGCCTCATCCCCAAGGCAGTGCAAGCGTTTTACCGCATCCACCAAAGTTAAAGACTTTAAGGGAATGCCGTCGGAGGTGTGCTCAAGACACCGCCGTCACCATCAATGGGCACCACTTATACGAAATTGCAGCAAACATATAGAGCGGTGTGCATTGCTGACTCCACGGGAGAGCTGCTTTAGGAAGAACGTGAAGCGCCGCCCTCCAGGATAGCGACGCGACAAGCAGCGGTGAGTTGCCTTATGTCAGAGACGTTGACGCGCTGCGCTTTTTGAAACGTACGTCGTTAATAGGAAAACTTACCGGCGCGCCACCCAGCCATAAATCAACCGCTGATTCCCGCATACAGCACGTCTGATGGAGCGACCGGATACCGCGCCCGCTCCGTCAATTCAGAACCAAACCGTCAAAAAATACGTCGGCAGTTGCAGACGTTAACGCAGGCCCATAGACCATGGCGTGGCACGCCCGCACCGTGGTTCCTTGCACACGCGAAAACCAAGCCGCATCTAAGTGCATTGCTCCGCCCCCAGGCATTTCACCAGCAGCCTGGGTACGCACCGACTGTGGAAGCCCAAGAGTGCCAAGTGGCTGGAATGGTCGGTCATGCGCATCACGCGCCTGCGCGGCGGTCAGCACCGCCGCACGCCAATGATTCAACGCGGCGCCCGCAGTAGCCGGTTGAGGCAGCGTGGCACAGGCGACGGCGAAAGTGTTGTCCCCCGCGTAGCAGCCCTGCATAACCACGTCGACTGTACTGCCGGCGAGCTCCACGCTACGCTCAGCGAGCTCGGGCTTGCACGGCAAACTTGCTCGCAGTGCTAATGCCGGCAAAGGCACGCTACGCCACTCCTGTGCCGACGTGCAGGCACTGAGTACTCCAGCAATGAAAAGACGTGTCAAAAAACGAGCGTGCATACGGCGGATTATGGACAGTATCGTGGTGGGCAAGCCAACCGAGCACGGCACAAAACAGGCGCAAATAAGCCTAAAGACACGGATCCGTGTCGGTCATGAGCGGCTACCAGACCGGCGTAATCGCAACGAAGCGCAAAATACTATTTTTGTCATTTTCGGAGTTGGCATGCGCAAAAAAACGGTGTGGGCAGTGTCGGTACTTTCCGCTTTCACAATCATTGCGGGGGCGCTGCTTTTCGGCACTTCCCCCTCTCCAGCGCCCGAATCTAAATTCTTGTTGCTTGACGCTACTCAACGCACAACTGCCGATTTCAAAGGCAGGGTCACCCTTGTTAACTTCTGGGCCACCAGCTGCACCACCTGCGTGGCGGAAATGCCCGAACTGGTGGCCACGTACGAAAAATACCATTTGAAGGGCTTCGACACGTTGGCAGTGGCAATGCAATACGATCCGCCAAGCTACGTAGTGAACTTTGCGGCGTCACGAAAGCTTCCGTTTCAGGTTGCCATCGACAATACGGGGACCATCGCCAGGGCTTGGGGCGATGTGCAGTTGACACCCACGTCGTATTTGGTTAACAAGCGCGGAGAAATTGTAAAGACCTACGTGGGACAGCCTGACTTCAAGGAATTGCACAGGCTAATTGACTCCTTGCTTGCTGAAGCTTAGCAGCACAAGCTCGGCAAGACAGCTACAGCACCTGTTTTCGCTTCGTTAGCCTCGATTTCTCCCGGCTTCACGGCGATCATGGCCGCGGCTTTGGGTTTTTGCGGACGCACCGCGGCGGTTGCCCCTCTCAGACTTAGAAACGCGAGCGACGCCCCTGTACGCACGATTGAATACGTACCCTTTTTCTAAAGGTCCCATCGGTCACAGCACAGCGCAGCTAAACTGTAAACCTGCTCATCCCTTAGTTCGTAAAACGTGCTGATTCCGCCCGTGATCATTCGCCCACCAGCCGACGCTGATGAGGTTGCCTTTGCCCACATGCTTTTTCACGAGTATGCCGACAGCCTCTACTTTGATCTTCGGTTTCAAAACTTTGACCACGAGATGGCGACGCTTCCCGGTGAGTATGCGGAGCCGCGCGGTGCTCTCATACTTGCTTTCGTGGACGGTACGCCTGCGGGTTGTTGCGCGCTAAGACCCATGGATAACACGGACTATTCCAATGCTGCAGAAATGAAACGCCTTTTCGTTCGCAGGGCCTTTCGCGGTTTTGGGTTAGGCCGGCAGCTGGCCGAAGCCACTTTAGATCACGCCCGCCGCGCGGGCTACGCCAGCGTGCTGCTCGATACGCTCGACGACATGGAATCGGCCCGTACGCTTTATGCCGAACTGGGTTTTGAAGAGATTCCGCCGTACTACCACAACCCAATCGCAGGAGCTCACTATCTCAAAGCGGAGATCAGCTGATGCATACATTTTTCTGAAAGAGGTGCTCTGTTGATGGCGAGGACGATCATGATCGATCGAATTGTGCTCACTGGATGCACTACAGATTTACAGGATTTGCAAAGTGTCGTGGTCAAGTAATTTCGGACAGTTCGATAGGTTTTTTTAATGTCGATTCACGCTCGAAAGCGTTGGGTGACATGTTGCCCAGTTTTGAGTGCAGCCTCGCTGCGTTGTAAAAGCCAACAATGTAGTCAGCAACATCG
>JBBSUJ010000074.1:0-16036 GCA_038235025.1 Burkholderiales bacterium | reverse complement strand
CTACCGGGGATTGAAAAAGAACACTGCGCAGCTCGTTACGCTGTTCGCGCTGTCCAATCTGTGGATGGTTCGCCATAAGTTGATGGCTGCGCAGGGATGAGTGCGCCTGCAAACAGGCAGAGGGCCGCAAATGCGGAGAAAACATAGCGACAAGGGTGCACAAAGCTCTACGTTGCCTCGCCTGAAACACCATCGTGGTCGTCCAGCACACCATTGAGCCGATAACACAGCTATTTGTGAGTTGTTCAGGATGTCCTTAAAGCATGGATAAGGGCAATTCGAGGTATCCGGCATTTTGAGGCTAGGGATGTCCTGCATAACCCTCGCGAGGATGTGATAGTGCGGATCGGGATGGGCCGCAAGGCGCCTTTTGGCGGGCAATAGCCGAGCTATTGACAAGAAAAGCAACGCAGTGGACCGCCCGAGACCGTGCTTTCACAGACCGCAGGGAGTTTGTTCAGGGCGCCCCCCCAAGGGGTGCTTGTCCACTGAGAATCTAGGACGGTGAGTGCAAGGGCTTTTGTTGATCTGCGTTCACCTTTCCCGAGTACTTGAATGAACGCCACGCAAACACGGCCGCTTTGTGGAACGGTCACCCCAGCAAAAAAACGTGTGAGGTAGTAAGGCACTGTTGCTCCGCGAGCAAGCATTTTTTTGGAGGGGAACCAAGGCAGTAACCGCCGGTCGGACTCAGTATCGCTTTGGATGACTTCGCCAGCGGCGAAGTCATCGCGCTGCGGCAAAACGACGCCGCTCATCTACCTTATCGTCGCAATTGAGTACCTTGATCTTGCGAGTGTTTTCGCATTTTTTGACTTGCAGCGAAGGACCGATGGTTTTTACGGAGATGTTTGACTTTCGTCGTCAGTCCCAAGCATCGCGGCGACTAACTGCTCGACCACTTCACAAAGATAGAAAGCCCACTGGTGGAGGCTTTTATGCAAACACCGGGTGACCCCGCGGTAGTCAAATCACCTGGATTCAGTTCGCAGAGCGGTTGTTTTCCAGTGGGTCCATGGCTTCGCGAAATGCGATACACGCGGCCCGGGTGCGGTTGATGGGACTGGCGCATTCTTGCCGTAAGCAGCTGCTACGAGTCAAAAAGTTGGTGTCGGCGCAAAGTGTCGCCAATTCACGCCTACGCGGCGCTGGCGCGGGGGGAGGCGCAGGGCGCGGCGCGGGTGCCTCAAATACTGGCAGGGTTTCGGTGGTTGGCACCGGAGCGGGTGCCGCAGCCGTCTTGCGGGCACGACCGCGCACGACCGCAGGTGCCGCGCGGGGATCATCAGACGCTACAAAGGCTGGCGGTAGCTGGGACTCGGGCACCTCGTCAGCCACTGTGGTGGTGGCGTCAGACGATGACAAAGCATCGGGCTCTGGTTGCAATGCCAGCGGCTCTTCGGGTGGCATTTTCAGTTCAGTGATGATGGAATCGGCAGGCGATGGCGCGATAACGACAGGCTCAGAAGCTGGGTTAGACGGGGCACGCAAGCCCATAAATGCGGCGCCGGCGGTCATCAAAAAGACAACGGCAGCAACGGCAAACCAGGGCTTCTTGCGGACATTTTTTTTAACCGCGGTTTGGCTGTCGAAGCCTTTGGACCCCTCCGCAGACCCGTGCTGCGGCAGCTCGGTGGATTGGGCCTCGTCGGGCTGCGCGCTATCAGCACCGAGAAAAACCGTATCCATCTCGTCTCTAGGGTTCGGCGTGGGCGGCTCGTCCGGCGTGGGACCGAGCGCTGAAGCGGGCTCTGAGCCACGCGTGACGCTGGTCTGGAGCGTCAGGTCCGTTGTGGCTACCGTTTCGGCTGACGGAACCGCGATAGTCGCATTGACAGCATCTACGGTGGGTTGGCCCGTCAAATCCACCGTGGTCACGCCGACCAACAAGTCGGGCTGATCGGTCGGCTCGACCCAGGTATCGCCCAGAGCGTTTCTGAAGTCAAAATGCGCCATATCGGCCGGCGGCACTGTCATTTGCATAGCAGCGAGGAATGCATCGATGCTTTGCGGACGCTCCTCCGGCTGCAGCTTCAGAACTTGGCCAATGGCTTCAACAAAGGGAGCGGAGTACTCTTGTCCAAACTGCTTGCGCACCGTCTTGGCCACGCGCGAGAACGGCACCATGCGGTCGCGAAGGGAGCGCAAAGTCGCCGGCAAGGGGGTGTCGTTGCACAGACAACCGTGCACCACAGCCCCTAGCGAATATAGATCGCTCCAAGGGCCTTGCGCCAGGTCCGCACTGCCTTCGGCAGTCCCGTCGGAGTACTGCTCGATCGGGGCGTAGTTCACTTTTAACACAGCAGTGTGCTTGCGATCCTGGTCGTTGATGGCATGGCGCGACGCCCCCAAGTCCAGCAGCACGGGAGGCCCAGCGTATTGCAGAAAGATATTGTCGGGCGATACGTCACGGTGCAGCGTGTTCGCGTCGTGCAGCACCCGCAACGCACCAAGTACCGACCACAGAACCTGACGCAACCAGGCTTCAGAAGGTGGCGTGCGCATCTGCGTGCGTGCCTGCTTGAACGTCATGCCGTGGTACATCGGCATGACCATGTAAGCAGTGTTCTGCATCTCCCAAAACCGGAACACCTTCACCAGGGAGGGATGATCAAACTGCGCCAGCATGCGCGCTTCATCCACAAAAGAATGAAGGCCCGCTTGAAACGCGGGCTCGTCGGATGAAGAGCGGGCCCACAAAGCACCGCCGTCGCCGCGTGTAACCAACGCGGAAGGCATGTACTCCTTGATGGCGACCGTGCGGTGCAAGGAATGGTCAAACGCCTTGTACACCATGCCGAAACCGCCAACCCCCAAAAGCCCCAAAATTTCAAATTCGGCGAGGCGTGTACCCGGGGGCAATGCGTCCACGTGGCGCACCATGTTTGAGGCTTCAGAGGTAAGGATGGGGCTTTCGATCATTCGCAAAAAGAGGGGTTAGTCTCGTGGCGTAGCATCTGTTTCTTGCCACCGCTGCATCATAGGTTCACGGCTGCACCCCGGCACGCATAAATGTCTGCTCAAGACAAAAAGCGCACGTTTGTGCGCTCTAGTTGAGGGTGCGATGCTGGATGCGGACCTGCGCAAGCGTTTGAGCAAAATCTGTGCCAACCGAGGCGACTTTGAACACGCGGCCTCATGGTTACCATCGCTCACTATGTTTAGTTACCGACACGCCTTTCACGCGGGCAACCACGCCGACGTTTTCAAGCACACCGTGCTGATTGCGGCGCTTAACCACCTGACGCAAAAAGACACGGCATTAACCGTCGTGGACACCCATGCCGGAGCGGGTCTGTACCGGCTAGATGGTGATTTTGCGCGCACTAGTGGCGAGGCCTCCGACGGGCTGCATCGACTTTTAAGTGGCAAAGCCGGTGCTGAACCGCCAGCACCAGCGCTGCAGGCCTATTTGGATTTGCTGCGCGCATTCAACCCTGGGCAAGGATTCAAGATTTACCCCGGCTCGCCCTTCATCATCCAGCACCTGCTGCGAGCGCAGGACAAGCTGAAACTATTTGAATTGCACCCAAGCGACGCACGCGCGCTTGAGGCCAACGTGGCGCAGCTCGAGGCCGGTCGGCAAATTGCAGTTCTACACGAAGACGGCTTCGAAGGATGGCGCAAATTTTTTCCACCCCCAGCTCGTCGCGCCCTATTACTATGCGATCCCAGCTATGAAATTAAGAGCGACTATGGAAAAGTTCTGGATATGGCGCAGGAAGGCCTTAAGCGTTTTTCCACCGGCACCTATGCGGTGTGGTACCCGCTGATTGCGCGGCCCGAGGCCCATGATCTGCCGCGCCGGCTCAAAACCCTGGCGACCAAAAACGGCAAGTCTTGGTTGCACGCGACCTTGACAGTGAAAGCAGGCAAAGTCGTGGAAGGTGCCGACGGACAGGTGCGCCGCCCTGGCCTACCCGCCAGTGGCATGTTTCTCATTAATCCGCCTC
This sequence comes from Burkholderiales bacterium, assembly GCA_038235025.1. Lineage (GTDB taxonomy): Bacteria > Pseudomonadota > Gammaproteobacteria > Burkholderiales > Burkholderiaceae_C > Simplicispira. The sequence continues at coordinate 12,083 of JBBSUJ010000074.1, read as the reverse complement.
ATACGCTGAAAGCAGCACTGGCACCCGCAATGCCTCAGTTGGTAGAAAAACTAGGTCAGGACCGGCACGCAATGTTCACGTTGGATTCGGGAGGCTGACGAGGCTCCGCGCCACTTGGGCGCAGTGGCCCTAACCTTGCGCGGCAGGGCGCAGGCCCAACCGGGAACACAACTCCGTCGTCGTCGCGCTTTGGTTCATGGTGTAGAAATGCAGCGCTGGTGCGCCGCCTGCGAGTAGTTGCTCACACAAGCGCGTAACAACATCCAGCCCGAAAGCCTTGATGCTGGCGACGTCGTCTCCGTACGCTTGCAAGCGCAATCGAACCCAACGCGGCACTTCCGCGCCACACGCATCGGAAAAGCGCAGCAACTGGCTAGAACTGCCAATCGGCATGATGCCGGGCACGACCGGCACCACAGCCCCGACGCGGGCAGCCTCATCCACAAAGCGGAAGTACGCGTCAGCGTTGTAAAAATATTGGGTGATGGCCGAATCGGCACCAGCTGCGACCTTCGCCTGATAAGCCTGCATATCGGCCTGCGGCGAACGCGCTTGCGGGTGCACCTCGGGGTACGCCGCCACTTCAACGTGGAAAGCCTTGCCGGTTTCGTCACGAATGAAGGCCACCAAGTCGCTTGCAAAATGAAACTCACCCCCCGCTCCATAGCCGCTGGGCAAATCTCCGCGAAGCGCCACGAGACGCTTGACGCCCATGGACTTCAACAGCTCCAGTTGCTCGCGCACCGACTGACGGGTGGCACCGATACAGGAGAAATGTGACGCCGCTTCGGTGCCCTCTTGCAATATCTCTCGCACCGTATCAAACGTTCCCTGCTGGGTAGAGCCGCCCGCGCCGTACGTTACTGAGCAAAACTGAGGGTTCAGTGCTTTTAGTTGCGCACGCACGCTGCGCAATTTTTCGGTGCCTTCTGGCGTTTTGGGGGGGAAGTATTCAAAGCTGACAGGCACCGCTTCAGCGGCTGGCCTGCGGGTTTTTCTGAGACGAGATTCATTGCCAGCGTTCACGCAGCACTCCTGACAAATACAAAAAATTCACGGTTGCCGTCACCGCCCTGAATCGGGCTGTCGAACCATTGATGGACGGCCAGCCCCAGCTCAGCGCAGCAACCGCGAATGCGCTTCTCAACGACTGCGTACATCTCAGGATCTCGCACGATTCCTCCCTTGCCGACTTGGCCTGGCTGCAATTCGAACTGCGGCTTAACCAACATCAGCATGGCGCCACCGTCGTCCAGCAGCGGCACCAGCGCTGGCAGGACCAGCGTTAGGGAGATAAAGGACAAGTCGGCCACGATCAAACCAAAATATCGGTCAAAACTGCCTCCAGCGCCTTCCTTGTCTATGCTAGTAGCTATCAAATCAGCTGCTTCTAGCGCCCTGGCGTTGACCTGCTCAATGCACTGCACCCGTGTGTCTTCTCGCAGCTTGGGGTGCAGTTGCCCTTGCCCCACATCGACACCCACCACCGAAAGGGCACCATGCTGTAGCAAGCAATCAGTAAAACCGCCGGTGGACTGGCCAATGTCCAGGCACTCCAGCCCATTCACGTCCAGGCCCACGGTGACCAGAGCACCTTCCAGCTTGAGGCCACCGCGAGAAACGTAACGCGCCTCGGCATCGTCGTTCAATTGGAGTTCGGCATCGTCTGGAACCACGTCGCCGTTTTTGGCGATGGCTCTCCAAGGGCCCTGCCCCAACCGCCACTGCGCTCCACCCGCCAGGAGACGTTGCGCCTGCGCGCGAGAAGACGCCAAGCCGCGCTCGACAAGTAGTTGGTCTATTCGCATCGTGTTCCGTATTTCAAACTGCTTGTATTCTGGGGGCGTAGCGACCCACCCGCAGGCTAGGCTCGGGGCCCTTGGGAACCGGAACACGTAGCAGCGCTGCGTGAAGATTCACAGGAGCGCCCGCAAAGGCGCATGCAGGGTGCTCAATAGCGCAGTGCTCAATAGCGGTAGGTGTCAGGCTTATAAGGGCCCGTCTTGTCCACGCCGATATAGGCCGCCTGATCGGTGGTCAATTCCGTCAGCATTGCTCCGACCTTTTTCAGGTGCAGACGCGCGACTTTTTCGTCCAGTGACTTGGGTAGCACGTAGACCTTACCAATTTCATACGCGTCCTGCCGTGTGAAAAGCTCAATCTGCGCGATGGTCTGGTTGGCAAACGATGCGCTCATGACAAAGCTGGGGTGGCCCGTGCCGCAGCCCAGATTCACCAAGCGACCCTTGGCTAGCAGAATGATTTTCTTGCCATCCGGAAACGTGATGTGATCGACCTGTGGCTTGATTTCTTCCCACTCATAGCCTTCAACGGACGCAATGTCGATTTCATTGTCGAAGTGACCAATGTTGCAAACGATGGCCTGGTCTTTCATAGCGACCATGTGCTCATGGCGAATCACATCGCGGTTGCCTGTGGTGGTAACAAAGATGTCGGCCTTGTCTGCGGCGTATTCCATGGTGACAACTTTGTAGCCTTCCATAGCGGCTTGCAAGGCGTTAATGGGGTCAATCTCGGTGACCCACACCTGGGCACTAAGGGCCCGCAGTGCTTGTGCCGAACCCTTGCCTACATCACCGTAACCAGCCACCACAGCCACTTTTCCGGCGATCATCACGTCGGTCGCGCGCTTGATACCGTCGACCAGCGATTCGCGGCAGCCGTACAAGTTATCGAACTTGGACTTGGTGACCGAATCGTTCACGTTGATAGCACGGAACAAAAGCGTGCCTTTGGCGGACATCTCATTCAAGCGGTGTACGCCGGTGGTGGTTTCTTCCGTTACGCCGATGATTTCGGCCGACTTGCGGGAATACCACGTCGCGTCTTCGGCAATCTTGGCGCGGATCGCGGCGAACAGTATTTTCTCTTCGGCACTGGCGGGCTTGTCCAGCACGGAGAGGTCTTTCTCCGCGCGCTTGCCCAGGTGCATCAGCATGGTGGCGTCGCCGCCATCATCCAAGATCATGTTGGGACCTTCGCCCTTGGAGTCCTTAGCGCCGAACTCAAAAATGCGGTGGGTGTAGTCCCAGTAGTCTTCCAGCGACTCACCTTTTATGGCGAAGACCGGCGTGCCGTTAGCAGCAATGGCGGCCGCAGCGTGGTCCTGGGTTGAATAGATGTTACAAGACGCCCAGCGAACTTCGGCGCCCAACGCGGTCAGCGTTTCTATCAGCACAGCGGTTTGAATCGTCATGTGCAAAGAGCCCGTGATACGGGCGCCTTTGAGGGACTTCTTGGGAGCAAACTCCTCGCGAATCGCCATCAAGCCGGGCATTTCGGTCTCGGCAATGCGTATTTCGCGACGACCGAAGTCGGCCAGACCGATATCGGTGATGGCGCAATCAGTAGGAACAAGGTTGTGGGTGCGGGCGTTCATGAGCGGCTCCTTTGCAAGTGTTGGACGCCACTTGCAATGCCACAAAACCCAAAAAGCAGGGCCCATCGCACGCAAGTGGATGAGCGTCGTTGCACAGCGGGTAAACCCCGACCTCCCAAGCCTCACGCACGCTATTGATAGCGGATCGCTGCAACGCTCCTTGAGAGAAGAAGGACATTATAAAGCGGCACGCCGATTCAGTCGCATCGCGGCCCAAAGACCGCAAGCTAACAAAACCAGCGAGAAAGCGACCAACGCGGGCCAGCGCTCCCATTCCCAAAACCAGCCTCCAAGAGACCCCAGTACGCTGGAGCCGGCGTAGTAGGCCAGTAAATACAACGAGGAAGCATGCCCCTTGGATTTCAGCGCCAGCTGCCCCACCCAACCGCTGGCCACCGAATGCGCCACAAAGAAACCAAAGGTCAGCACGGCAATGCCTGCGACCACCAGCCACAGCGGCGCTGCGAGCGTGATAAGCACGCCCAGTGACATGGTGATCACGCCGCCCAACAACACCGGCCCGCGGCCTAGCCGATCGGCCAGCGCTCCCGCAATGGGCGATGCGGCAACGCCGAAGGTGTACACGCAGAAAATCAAACCAATTTGCGTCTGGCTGAGTTCATACGGTGGGAGGGCTAGCCTAAAACCTGCGTAATTGAACAGCGAGACAAACACGCCCATCAACGCGAACGCCAGAGAGAAAAGCAAGGGCAAGCAGGGTGTGCCCAGGTGCGACTGCCACGCGCGCAGATGATGGCGCACATTGAATTTCATGAGGCCGCTACTGCTTTTGGGCGGTGATACCGCGCACGTTCCACGCGGAAGCAGGGCCAAGAATCCAAGTGCTGCCAGAAGTCCCAGCGCTCCGACGGTCGCCATCGCTGCCTGCCAGCCAAAGTGATCTGCCAGCACGCTCATGCCAACACGCCCTGCCATTCCGCCGAAGGCGGTGCCGCCAATGTAGAGCCCCATTGAGAAACCCAGGCCGCGCGGGTGAATTTCATCAGCTAGGTAGGCCATCGCCACCGCCGGCACGCCCCCTAGCAACATGCCCTCCAACGCCCGCGCGACCAGCAAAATGCCCCATGTCGGCGCGTACGCCGCAGCCACATTGCACAGCGCCGCCAAACCCATGGAAGCGAACATCAATCGCCGCTTGTCGCGCCCCTCAGACAACGCGCCCGTCAAGAAAATCGCGACAGCCAAACAGCACGTGCAAACCGACAGCGCAAGCGAACTGCTCGCAGCACCCAAACCGAAATGCGCTGCGAACTCCGGCAACACAGGCTGCACGCAGTACAGAAGGGAAAACGTGGCAAAACCTGCGAGAAAAAGCGCAAGGCTGATCCGACGGTACGCGGGCGAGCCCGCCTGCACCCAGGTGCGCGGTGCATCAGTGGAACAAACGTGCTGCATGGCCCGAACTGTGCCACGCCGGCGCGAAAACGTCCGCGCATAGAGCCGCTCACCGGGCCCCGTAAAATCGACCCGCCCGCGGCTTGCCCGTGTCACCCGTCGCGCGACCCTCGCGCCCGTCTCCCCGATTTCTGGATTCCTCTTGTCCCACGCTCTCGAAACCCGGCGACGCCGTACGTTTGCCATCATCTCGCACCCCGACGCCGGCAAAACCACGCTGACAGAAAAACTGCTGTTGTTCTCGGGTGCGATCCAGATTGCAGGTGCCGTGAAGGGCCGCAAAGCCACACGGCACGCAACGTCCGACTGGATGGAGATTGAAAAGCAGCGCGGTATTTCTGTGGCTTCTAGCGTAATGCAGATGCTTTACCGTGAACACGTCATTAACCTGCTCGACACACCCGGCCACAAGGATTTTTCGGAGGACACCTACCGCGTGCTCACTGCCGTGGATTCGGCGCTGATGGTCATCGACGCAGCCAATGGTGTGGAGGCGCAGACGCGCCGCCTGATCGAGGTTTGCCGCCAGCGCGATACACCCATCATCACTTTCGTCAACAAGATGGACCGCGAAGTGCGCGACCCGCTGGACATCCTCGACGAGGTGGAACGCGAGCTCGGCATGCCCTGCTGCCCCATGACCTGGCCCGTGGGTCAGGGCAAGCGCTTTGGCGGCATCATCAACTTGCGCACACAGACCATGACGGTGTTTACGCCGGGCAGCGACCGGGGCCCCAAAGATTTTGAGGTTGTTCCGCTGACCGAGACTGACCGGCTCCGCGCGCGGTTCGGACAGGAATTTGATGATGCGCTGGAGACCATGGAGCTGGCGGTGGGCGCATCGGCGGCATGGAAACGTGACGCGTTTTTAGCCGGCAAACTCACTCCCGTTTTCTTTGGCTCGGGGGTCAACAACTTCGGTGTCATGGAAGTGCTGGATGCGGTGGTCGATATGTCTCCACCTCCCGGCCCGCGCCTCAGCACACTGCAAGTGAACAAACAAGCAGTGGAGAAACTCATTCAACCCGAGGACGGCGCCTTTTCTGGCGTGGTGTTCAAGGTGCAAGCCAACATGGATGCCAACCACCGCGACCGGATTGCCTTTGTACGCCTGGCTTCGGGCAAATACACCCCCGGCATGAAGCTCAAGGTGCAACGCACCGGCAAAGAGCTGCGCCCCACCAGTGTGGTGACCTTCATGAGCCAACGACGCGAGGCCGTAGACGAGGCCTACGCGGGCGACATCATCGGCTTCACTACGCACGGCGGCGTGCAACTGGGAGACACCATTACCGATGGCGCCAACCTGCAATTTACCGGCCTGCCTTTCTTTGCACCTGAAATGTTCATGACCGTGGTGCTGAGGAACCCGCTGCGTACGAAGCAACTGCAACAAGGCTTGGCGCAGCTCGGCGAAGAAGGTGCGATTCAGGTTTTCAAACCGGACGTTGGCGGCAACATGTTGCTCGGCGCGGTAGGTCAACTGCAATTCGAAGTGGTCCAGCACCGCTTGAAAACGGAATATGACGCCGACATACGGCTAGATGGATGCCAATACACCGGCGCACGCTGGATCACGGCAGACTCATCTGCTGAGCTGCGAACCTTTACTGACGCTTACCCGCTGCGCCTTTCGCACGACGCGGCTAATGCACTGGCGTTTCTCTGCACGTCTCCATACGACGTTCGGCTTGCGCAAGAGCGCTTTCCAAAGATTCATTTTCATCCGCTGCGTGAGCATGCGGGTTTGGTGTTGCAACCGGCTAACTATTGATGCGGCCCTGTGAAGTCATAGGTGATTTCAACAGGTACGTCCGTATGTACAGCTCAATTAATTCAGACTTCAGCGGGCCGGAGCAATAACGCCCGCCACACATTAAACACAATGTCACCTGCTCTCACAGCAATGACGCTCATTTGCGTTGTCGGCATCTCGCTCGGTCAACTCTTGTTCAAGAAGGCCGCACTTTTGATTCCTGCACACGCTAGTTGGCAGGACTGGGTATTTAATGGCTGGCTTATCACCGCCTTGGTGCTGTACGGTGCCACCACGCTGCTATGGATATGGGTGCTGCGTGTGGCACCGCTTCACCTCGCTTACCCCTTCATGGGTCTTGCTTTCGTATTGGTGCCGGTCATGGCTTGGCTACTACTGCATGAGCCGTTGCATCTGAACACCTTATTGGGGGGAGCACTGATTTTGGTGGGGGTCATCCTAGCAGCGAGAGCGTAATGACATCGAGCAAAAATTTTCACAATCAGGCACATACACTTGCCATCGCCGTCGCGATCCCGAGCTACAAAGTCACGAACCATGTGCTACAAGTAATTGCGGCCGTTCCGGCTAACGTGCGAATCATCTATGTAATCGACGATGCGTGCCCCGACGGAAGCGGCGATCACATCGAATGCTATTGCACCGATCCACGGGTGCGCGTGCTGCGCCATGCGAGTAATCAAGGTGTCGGTGGAGCCCTGATCACAGCGTATCAAGCGGCCTTGAGCGACGGGATGGACATCGTGGTTAAGATTGATGGAGATGGCCAGATGGACCCGCGCCTGCTGCCGCTTTTTACACAACCCATACTGGCGGGTCGCGCCGATTACACCAAGGGCAATCGCTTTTACCGACCCGAATCTGTACGCTCGATGCCGCCGGTGCGGCTTGTTGGCAACGCACTTTTGTCGTTCCTGACAAAGCTTAGCTGCGGATACTGGCAGGTGATGGACCCCACCAACGGCTACACCGCCATTCATACCGCCATGCTCCGGGAGCTGCCGATGGACAAGCTGGAAAGGCGCTACTTTTTCGAGACCGACATGCTCTTTCGTTTAAATACGGTACGCGCCGTGGTGCGCGATATCCCTATGGACTCAGTGTATGCCGATGAGGAATCCAACCTAAACGTAAAGAAGGCGTTGCCAGAGTTTTTGGGTAAGCATCTTTCGCGGCTGCTTCGCAGGTATGTCTATAGCTACTTAGTGCGCGACTTCAATATCGGCACGATTTACAGTTTGGCGGGCAGCTTTCTAGTCCTCGCAGGCGGGGGTTTCGGTATCCTGCATTGGATCGGAAGCAACGCGACCAGCCTTCCTGCATCCAGCGGCACCGTCATGCTGGCCGCAATGCCCGTGCTCATCGGCATTCAGCTACTCATTGCATTTCTGCAATACGACGTTAGCAGCGTTCCGACGGAGCCTCGCAGCCCCGAACTTCAGGAAAATGAACGTGCGCTGCCACGGACTCCCGCTTGAGCGCGATAGCGCCTAAAGGCGCTCCGCATGAAACAAACCTTGATCATGCATTGCCCCATTCTTGGTGGTGCTTAGGGGTTTTGCTGCCCATGCTGGTGTATGCCACGCGTTCAGTTTTCATCCTTGCAGACCCCGAGATTCCTTACGATGCGCTGCGCACCTACCTCCCGCTTGCGAGGGCTCTACTGGAAAATCCAGCCACTTATTTTTCCCTGCCTCAGAGTGTGACTGTGGCTCCGGGAGCGGTCCTGTATATGGCATTTTGGGGCGCAGACCCTATTGCCATCAAGGCGGCGAATTTATTCATCGGGCTAGCATCCCTAATTTTGGCGGCAGACGCTGCGCGCCGGATCGCAGGGCCCGCAGCCGGAGCGGCCGCCGCGTGGGGGTTTGCCATTTCCCACATGCTGATCAGCACAGGCATCACACTCATGGGCGAAGCGCCTTTTGTGTTTCTAGTTTTTCTGTGGTTCTGGGCTTGCACTTTGGCGGCGGAGGACTTCGACGAGCTCTTGCAAAAGCGCGCGGCGGCTGTGCTGCTGGGTGGCCTAGCACTTGCGGCAGCCACTCTGACACGCGCCACGTGGTTGTATTGGTTGCCTGCTGCTGCTTTAGCAGGGATTGGGATCTCTATGCTGTGCAGGGGTCGCGTGCGAAGGATTTTCCAGTGTTTCGCTGTTGTGCATTTGATAGCCCTGGTTTTGGTCGGCGGATTCGTGCTGCGCCAAAGCGGCGACTTTGGTCGTCCGATGATCGCCACTGGCAGTGGCGCAGCCTTGTACTTCGGCAGTAATGTCGTTTTACATGGCTATGAACCCCCATTTTTCGGCCTTGCGCACGACGAATTCACAGTGACAGACCACTTGGGTCATCTATCGCTGGAAGGAGACCGCCGGCTAATGGCCGTTACGCGGACCGCGTTGCTGAACACCCCCAGTGCAGAGCTTTTTCACCTTTACGCCCAGAAGTTAGGTGCAATCCTGTTTTTCAGCCGTGCGGAGCTGCCACGTCATCTTTTCAACGACAGAGCAATGCGCGTTCTTTTGCTGGTTTTCGCGGCGGTGGCTCTGGTAGCCGGGCGAAGGAAGCCGTTGATCTGGTTGCTGGCGGGCGCTGCCGCGTACCAATGCGCGGTGCACATACCAGTGATGTACAACCCGCGCTACAGCGCGAGTGCGCTGGATCCGCCACTCACGCTGTTGGCGGCGATAGGCTTTGGTTTACTGATCCGGCGGGAAGAAAAGCGCCGCTATGCCGCACTCGGGGGTGCTTTGTTCCTTGTGGCGCTGGGAATTGGCTTCGGAGCGTGGCATCAACGGTTCAGCGAGCCACTTATGCCCGAGATCTCTGCTGGTCCGCATCGCCTAGTACAGCTCGCCGAGCTTACAGATTTGAAGGTGGATGGTAGCGATGAAAATCCGTTCAAGAAGCCGGCCCTTATTCCTGATGGACATCTCATCGTCGACTGGAACCCCGCAGCAATGAAGCTCTCGAAAATCGCAGTTTTGAACTTATCAGTCCAGTATTTTGAGGGTCAGTGCAGCACGCTCTGGATGGTCTACACCGAGCCAACAGGAGCCTCTCGCGCCGCCAAGGTCCGGCTCGACGGACTTGGTGAGCATCAAGATATCGCCTGGGGAATGAATGCTGTGCGCCTGCCTGATCACACAGGACGCCTGCAGTTGAAGTTCGAATGCTCTCCCGGAACCATCATGCAATTTGGGGAGCTGGCTATCTATAACGTTAGTCTTGGAGGTTTTTACCGCGAGAAAGCACTGGGCCTGTAAATTCCCCTGTCTTGTCTTGTCTGACTAAGGAGTAACAGTGAAAAGTTCACGAGTCCGTAGCTCCCTGAGTCGCCGCCGGGTTATCGCGTTCTCGTTCTGTTTGGTAGGGCTAGCAGCCAACGCTCAGGAATTCGATGCACTGCGTGCTACGTCAAAAGCAAGTCGTTTTCCGATGCTGATCGCTCCGACGGTCGAAGGTGCCCAACTATGCGACCAGGCCATCAAAGACCCGAAAATCATCAACCTAGACGCGGCGTATGCCCTTTGCCGCAAGCGTGGGGCAAACGGTGCTCCCGCGGTGCGCCGTCTGCTGGATACGCTGGAGCCGGGCGGAGCCAGTGGCCGAGTACAGGTGGGCTACACCTTGACCCTGCAGCTGTTGGCTTTGTATCAGCGCAAAGGTGACCAATGGGTCCTTGATTCCAAGCGCATTGACGAGCAGCTGTCGTTGATAGGCGATATAGACCGGCCGGTCGTTCTGTACCTCGCGGCGGACCATTTCGACAGCGTTGGCCCCATCACGGACGACCTGCTGAAAGATCCTCAAAACGTCATGGCACTAGCCGATGGCAAGCCGCTTGAGCTGGGGTATTTTGGCTACCGCATCGCGCCTTACACGCTACGCACCGACGAATCGATTCCAGTTAACCGCTACCGGTACGAAGCCCTGCGGGCGGTCGCCAAACGCGTGAAGGCGCTTCCGGCGAAAGCGCAGCAGCGAATTACAGCCATCACGCTGGCTGGCGAGTTGCACCAGATGTTCCCCGACTTTGAAAACGGCATGGGAGCCTATCAAGACATTCGCGCTACCGATTACAGCGCCGGCTCGTTGGAAGATTTTCGCGAGTGGTTATCAACCAAGTACAGCAGCATTGCCGCGTTCCGTGAAAAGACCGGGCTGGACTACGCCAGCTTCGAAGCCGTACCAGCGCCGGGTCGCGATATACGCCGCGAAAGCCTGAACCATTTTGGTGAGCACTACGACGCATTTGCCGATGGCACTCTGCCGTTTTCGGGCTGGCTGTGGGACCCTCAAAACAGCGTAAAAAGTCTCACGATTTACATCGATGGCAAAGCCGCCGGCGATGTGCCGCGGGGCCAAAACCGGTTGGACGTTTACCGCGCAGTGGAAGCTGTGCGCAACCCCAACGTGGGTTACCGCGTGGACTACGACTACCGCGCACTGCCTGCGGGCCGGCACGTGGCGCAAATTGTCGCGGAATCGGCTAGCGGCCGTTATGCGCTTGCCGAACGTGAATTCGTGGTGGTGGGCCGGGATCAGAAGGCGGTCAACAAGCGGGCCAAGCCATTGCGCTCGCTCATGAACATCAAGGCGCTGTCAGGCGTGCAGACCTGGCTGGATCTGCCCAAACAACTGCAAGATGTTTACTACAACCCGCTTGCGCGCGACTGGAACCAGTTCCGCGCCGAACAGGTGCGCGGGTTCCTGCAGCATTTCTATCAAGTGGCATTGGACGCCGGTCTGCCGGCCGCCAAGTTGTATTCACACCAAATCGTTCCACGGGTCAACTCGAGCTGGAATCCGCAACTGTTCGCGGCCGATCTGACCTTGCAAGGTGAGCTGCCCTGGAAGCAAGGCATCAACCTGTACGGAGGTGCGGCAGACAGCGACTGGGTACGCCAGTTCATCGCCACGCAACGCATTGCCGGCTACGGTGTTCCGGAATTTAATCCGCAGCAGTGGAAGCGCAAGGGCGCGCACCTTGCCGCGCTGCAGTCGCATTACAAGGGCGGTGCCAGCTTTGTGAGTCCCTATTACTTTTCGGTGGTACCGGACCGGTTCAAAGGCACGGGCTCTCATGGCGTCAATCGCATGGAGCTGGGACCGGCAAACCCTCAAGACGGATCGGACCAGTTCTATCAGGCACTGATCGAATTTGCCGCCCGCTAGGCCAGTCCGCACAAGCGGTCTTACGCATGGGCGACGTGATGTGGTGCCGATACGCGCGACTTTTTTGCACACCTTCACGCTAGCGCGCGAATCGCAGCGAGTCAGCCTGCGAGCGACGCAACGCTGCGCCAAACAGAGCGGGCGCAATGTGCAGCGCACTGGTAAAAATTAGTGGCGGATTCAAGTACGAAGTGCAACAAGCAAAAAGATGGCCCAAGAGTGCATAGGATGCTCTCTTGTTGACCAGCCAGTCGCCAAGGAAAGCACTTTGAACTACACACACTTGAGGCGAGAAGAACGATACCAAATCCAT